>JABDBE010000019.1 GCA_013288805.1 Acidobacteriota bacterium | reverse complement strand
CCTTTTGTTCACTCTGGGTTCTCCATTCTTACTTAGGGTAGTGAAACTCGCTCAACACGTCAGAGACGCACGAGTGACGGGAGTGATTCACTCTGATTCGGGCGCACAGCAAGGATAATCGATGAAGCGGCGTTTTGTCTTTGCGCCAGCTCAATAAGGAATTGTGGCCGTTCTCTGATGCTTACAACAGGTTAGTGCTGCACAGTACCGGGCCTCTCGATCACCGTTGCGGCAGTGCCTACAACAGCCTCACTTATATTGGGATCGCGTTGCTGCTCCGAGTGTGCGTTAACCTAGTTGCGCACCGTGGGTACGAGTAGGCACGCGCCTTTGTTCACCTGAACTGTCGTAACATTTCTATATTCCTCATGGTGGCCCAGTACTGATGGCGTACCGAGGGTGGCGCTGATTTGCTTGGACAGCAAATGCAGGTTTCGGCTATACTTCCGGCCCAATCAGGAGAGGATGCCATGACTCGACGAGAACTTTTGGAACGTTGTGTGGTCTCGGGCGCGCTGGTTCTGACGACATCGTTGTCGTTGCCGGCTTTGGCGGCTGAATGGAATGAGTCGGAGAAAAAACGCAAGCCCACACCGTATTGTGAACTCGGTCCGTTTTATAAACGCGAGGCGCCGCACACTTCGACGCTGTGGGCGCCAGGCGACTCCGGAATGCCGCTTGCTCTTTCGGGTGTGGTCTATGGCACGCGCGGCGAGATCGTTCCCGATGCCAAGGTCGAGATCTGGCAGGCCGATATTGACGGCCACTACGACATCGACGGCTACCGGTTCCGCGCGCTTCTGAGTCCTGGACCAAAGGGCGCTTACGCCATAGAGTCGATCGTGCCTGGACATTATCCCAGCCGCGTCTGCCAACACGTCCATTTTCTTACCACCGCACCCGGACACAAACCACTAATCACCCAGATGTACTTTGCGACTGATCCAGTCTTTGAGGGCAATCCGGATAAAAATTACACGCGTGATCCGCTCATCAACAGCCGCGATCTGGTGCGCCCTGTGATGATTAAGTCGGATGCTCAAAGGAGCGTCGCTGTCGTGACCTTCGATCTGGTGATGGAGACCGTCTGATGGCGAGGCTGATTTCGCTTACCTTTGCGCTCTTGTTTGCTCTGCCGGCCGCCGCTGCCAGCGACGTCGCGAATATTCTACTGCCTTGCGATTCGCGCTATCAGGTACTGTCGCCCGATGGCGTTCAGGTTGCCGTGCGGTGCAAGGATCATAGCCTCCACGTGCTAAGCGTTCCGGACGGTAAGGAACTGCGTGTTATTCCCGCGGAACCACGTGCCGATACAGTCGCCTATTCGCCGGAAGGGCTCTCGATGGCGATTGGATTCCACGATGGCAACATCGAAGTCGCTTCCAGCAAAGGCTCAACGGTCGTGAAGCGATGGCATGCGAGCGCACGACCGATCGAAGCGCTTCGGTTCTTTCCGGATGCCAAGATGCTGGTAGCCGGCCCAGCGGATTCTGATGCCCAGGTTTGGGAATTCGCGGAGTCGCCGAAACTCCGCGCCACGCTGCCTTCTGATTTTGGTGGGATCATGGATTGCGCGGTGAGTCCGGATGGCAAGGTCCTGGTGGTTGCCGGCGGCGACACCGTGCTGCACTGGTACGACACGGGCACTTGGCAGAAGACGCTGGAGAACCGCGACTTCCTATTGGATACTTTTGCGCTGGCATTTACACCGGATGGCAAGAAAGTGCTGGTGGGCGGAGCCGACGCGCGCATCACCGTGCTCGATGCGGCGACCGCAAAGCAGGTTCGCCAACTTCCTCGCGAAGCCGGTTCCTCTGTCGCGGTGCTCGATGTTTTCGGCGACCAGCAGATCGCGGCCATATATTTCGATGACGCGGGCGAAAAGCCTCCACACGAACTGATCTGGCGGCTTAGCGACGCAAAAGTTATGGGCAGGTCCGACACAGCTCCGACATGCGAAGGCGTGGTCGGAGGCAAGCTGTGGTCTTGCACAGTCGAAGGGCGAACCGTTCGCATCTCGCAGTCGGAGTAGCGCCAGAGGTTGGCCCCATAAGCGCTAACTTAAGGACCAGGTTTTAGTGTTCGCCGACCTATTCTTGGTGGATGCGTATCCTCGATGAGAACTGGAAAGTGCTCACGTCGTTCTTTCCCAAAGGATGGCAGCAAATGGCGTGGCAGTCAGGTGCGGTCGAGCGATTACGCGGGTTTTCATCGCCTGACGTGCTGTTACAGCAAATGGGAAAGCCTCATGGACGTGGGAGGTGGAAATTGTTTCCCGCAGAAACCGGACGAGTCGGCATAGATCCGTTGCAACAGAAGAATCCACTCGGTGTCGACCAATGGATCGGAGGGCACCTGGAAATCCACCCTCCGGTGCCGGAGGTCAGCCGTGAAAATCGCCATGATGCGATCCAGAGTCAGATTGCCGGTGTTCGTTCGCCTGTCCCCAATCGCGGCTTTCCAGAGAATGGAAAAGCGAATCGCGTGGGATGGGTACGTGGCGAGGACTTCACCATTTTCAAGAATTAACCAGTTGCCATCGCCATCCGAATGAATCTGCGCTGCAGGCGATATGTGGGGTGACGCCGCATCTGGATCGCCGATGGCACCGATACGGTGGTACACACGATCCGTATCTGCGCACAGAGCGACATTTCCAAAGGGCGGCTGCTCAGTCCGCATTGGACTATCGAGCCCTTCTGGCCAGTAATCGAAGCTGCCGCCGGGACCTTCGTAAAACCAGCAGAGTGTGCTGGCGCGAACGACGCGCCAAGCGTCGAACAGCCCAGAAAAGCCCATCATTCTCAGAAATGGCAATGGATAATCGACGCGAGTCGCACCGTAGAACGACGGGTTGTCCATGTGCGTTCTGCCAGCGGGCGAGGGGCCATTAATATTCACGGCTACGAATTCAGGATTCACGAACGATGTGCCAAAGGCGCTCTTCGCAGCCTCGACAAAATTCCTGTTGTGCAGGATTAGTTCGGCTCCCTCGACGAGGGGTTTTCCATCCAGAGCCCAGTCCCCTCGGAACCACGGAAGAAGCGGCTTTTTGTCTTCTTCGCGTGTTTCGTCTTTGACCCCTTCGGGAGCATAAGCGGCGAGCGCCCGATATGGAGCATTCCGCATAAACATGGCACGGACTTGTTCGCGGTCCGCAAATGCGGGCTCGATGCGAATAGGCTTAGGATTGAGATTCATGCTTTCTCCAATAGCGCATTAGGATTTGTTTCCAGATCTACGTCAGTCCCTGCTGATCGTCCGCCAGCTGGCGAGAGTCGCCTGGGTAGAACAAAGGCCAAGCTCGCAGAGACAAGGAAAAAAATTCCGGCGCAGATCAGGCCGGGGTAAAAGCTGCCCGTCCTTTGGCGAATGAGTCCCACGGTAAAAGGTCCAGCAAACCCGCCGAGATTGGTCACTGAAGTCACCAACGCAATGCCCGCAGCAGCCGAGGAGCCAGTGAGGAATTCGCTGGGCAACGAGAAAAAGATGGGCAAGAAGCTGTAGTTTCCGACAGCAACAGCCGAAAAAAGAACAACAGAGAAAAAGGGCGAGCGAGGCACTCCGAGCAGGAGGAAGGCAATTCCAGCCAAAACGCTCAAGGTTGCTAGATGATATCGGCGTTCCAGCGTGCGGTCGGAGTGTCGGGACGCGACCACCATGGCGACCAGCGCCAGGAGACTGGGGATCATAACCACGATGCCGACTAGTGTGTTGGACCGCCCGCCAAACAGTGACTTCATCACCTGAGGCAGCCAGAAGCTAAAGGTGTAGCTGGCAAAGCCGTGACAAAAACCGATACAGGCCACGTGCCAGACTCTGGGGTTCAGCAGAGTCTGTGCCACGGAAATCGATTGTTTTTTTGCAGCGAGCTTTAGCCGGTCTTCTCGCTCCAATTTCTCGGCTATCCATGCCTTTTCATCTGCGGTCAGAAACTTCGCCTCTCCCGGTTTGCTCGGCAAAAGGAAAGGCACGAGAAATGCGAATATTAAGGCGGGCAAACCTTCGAGAATGAGTAGCCATCTCCAACTGCTGAGGCCGAACCAGCTGGCGTGGTCCAGAATGAAACCTGAAATCGGGCCACCCAATATGCTCGCCAAGGGTACGCCGATCAAGATCAACGCAATCGCCTGCGCCTTCTCTCTTTGCCGGAACCAATAGCCCAAGTACAGAACGATGCCGGGAAAGTATCCTGACTCCGCGATACCGAGTGCAAAACGGGCGACATAGAGCTGATGGACGGAGTGCACAAAGCCGGTTAGCGTGGCAATCGCGCCCCACGTGATCAGAATGCGGGCGATCCAGACACGCGCGCCGATCTTGTGAAGGATGAGGTTGCTGGGGATTTCGAGCAGGAAGTAGCCCCAAAAGAAAATTCCGGCTGCGAATCCGAACTGCTGGGTAGTGATCGCTAGCTCCTGATTCATGGTCAGCGCAGCAAAGCCCAGATTGATTCTGTCGATGAAGGCAAGAACAAAAAGTACAAACAAGAATGGCAGCAGCCTGATCTTGAGCTTCCTGACCAGTGCTGCCTCCATCGGGTTCGCAACCATATCGCCGCCGATCGCCACTTTCCCTCCCACAGCACCCTTCCAAAAGTCTGTCATGCATCTTAACTGCAACGGAAACCATGACAATGGTTTCCGCCTAACCAAAACCTTGACAGCCAAGTCGCTGAAAGCAAGAATGTTCGGACGGCCATGTTATGGGTGTGCGCTTCGGGGCATTCGAGGTCGATCTGGAAGGTCGGCGACTATTGAAGCGGGGGATGCCCGTTACCCTCCGCGAGCAGTCGTTTCAGGTGCTTGCGGCTCTCATGGAGCGCCCCGGCGAGATTGTTACTCGCGAAGAGTTTCGTCGAAGGCTCTGGGCGTCGGACACATTCGTCGATTTCGAGGTTGCGCTGAATTCTGCGGTCAGCCGCCTGCGTGACGCTCTGGGCGACTCGGCGAACTCTCCAAGCTTCATCGAAACGATTCCCAAGCGCGGCTATCGCTTTGTCGTTCCGATTCCCAAATGCCCTGCCGTGGCTGTAATGCCCTTCGTGAACCAAACCGGAAACGTCAAGGATGAATATTTTAGCGATGGATTGACGGACGAATTGATTCGTGCGCTCTCTCGCGTCCAAGGCCTGCGGGTCACGGCGGGCAGCGTCGTATTTCGCTTTAAGGGGCAACGTTGCGATGCAAGGCAAATCGGCAACGAACTAGCAGTTGAAGCTGTGCTGGAGGGGTCGGTATGGAGGACAGGAGATCGAATCCGTATCAGCGTGAATCTCGTCGGCGTGAAAGATGGCTTCAACCTCTGGGCACAGCGCTTCGACAGCAATTTAGGAGACGTGTTCACGATCCAAGATGAAGTTTGCTCGGCAGTAGCTGAAGCCATGCACATCCGTTCGGGGTCCCAACCCCCGAAAGCGCACCCAAGCAATGCAACAGCGTACATGCTGTACTTGAAGGGAGCCTACCTTCTTAAGAGGCGGCGACCCGATAGCATCCAGCGGGCTTTCGAGTACCAGCAGGAGGCGATCCGGCTGGAGCCCGATTGGGCCGAACCCTATTACAACGCGGCCATGTCTTACATCGTGAGGACAATTTACGGAAAGATGCCTCCCGGTCATGCCTTGTCCGAGGCGGGAAACCTGGTTTCGAAGGGACTGGCACTCGACGAGAATGCAGCAGTTCTCCACAGTACACTGGGAATGCTGCGAATGTTTCAATGGCGTTGGGCTGAGTCGGAAAAAGCGCACCGACGGGCGATCAGTCTGGAGCCGGCGAACGCGTTCCCACACCAGTGTTATTCCATTCTTTGTGCCTTTCTGAGTCGACATGAGGAAGCGGTTTCCCACGCCGCCAGGTCGGTCGAGCTCGACCCGCTCGACTTGATGACGAACTTTCGCCTCGTTCAGGCTAATTGGTATGCGCGGCGGTATGACGAGGCAGTGCGCGCTGGGCGTATCGCAATCGAGCTGACCCCGGACTCGCCCTACACTTATTTCTATCTGGCCTTATCCTTGGCGGCGTTGGGTTCGCATGAAGAATCTTGGGAAATGGCAAGCACCGGCAGAAAGCTTGCGGGCGGCCTGCCGCTTGGCGAGGGCTATTTCGGCTACCTTGCCGGAGTGCTAGGGCACACAGTCGAAGCGCACAGCGTGATCGACGAGTTGCAGGGCCGCCGCCAAAGTGATTACAGCCCGGCATTGCCCATTGCATGGACTTATCTTGGATTGGGTGAAACAGTCTCCGCCCTAGAATGGCTGGAGACGGCTCTGGCCGAACACGATCCGTTCTTGGGGTCGGCAATGGTATTCCCGGCTTACGACGCCATACGCGATCACGCAAGATTCATGCGGCTGACACACAAACTGAACCTTCCCACGTAGTGGATAGAATCATTTCTGCGTTATCGGCAATCCAGAATCCAGCAGACAAAGCGGATGCCATCTCCAGAGCGCTTTTGCGCTTAGAAATAATGCTAATTGCAACCGAGAACATCTATTGGAAGAAAGCGCGTTTGAATGCCTCGTGCCGTTGACGCGCTGTATTTAGGGTCTGATCGAACTCTGGTTCGCGGCGCAGATCGTTCAGCAGCGGGTCCTTCGAAAGGTACGGATAGCTGAAGAAACCCGATTCAACGCTCATGTGCAGGGCGCGCATGGCGGAGATTTTATCTCCCAACACGGCGTACGCTTGCGCGATCTTGTATGTGCCTTCTGGGTCGCCGACTCCCCGGTCTCTGATTTTTCTCTCCAATCCGTTCAGGAGATCCAGCCCTTCTGTCTTGCGCTGGTGAATCGAGTGACTGAGGGCCTTGCCGATTCCCGTATACAAAGTGGGATCGAGTTCGTAGGCACGATCGAAATCTCGGGAAGCCTGGTCGAACTCCTTTTCGTGAAATTCTCCAAAGCCACGGTAAAAGAGAACGAACGAGGAATCTTCGACTGGCAGGCTCTCGAGAAACTTCTGGTATTGTCCCAAGTAAAGATAGGTGTTTAACACCGAGCCGTTGCCCTTGACAAAGGGAGCGAGTTGGCGCGCCTGCTCGCACTCCGCGACGGATTCGTCCAACATCCCCGCGAATCGGTAGGCATATCCCAATTCCCAGTGAGCAGCGGCATAGTTTCCATTCGTCTTCAAGGCGTCACGCAACAGCGGCACAGCCTGCTCAACTTTCCCGGTGTCTATCAAGAGGTTGGCGAGGAACATTTGCGCATCAATCAAGTGGGGTCGTATCGCCAAAGCCCGCTCGTACGCGGCCTGGGCACGACGATATTGCTCGCGGCCGCCAAGCTCGAATGCTGCGTCTGAGGTGTATGACGCTCCCAGGTAGGCCCACGCTGGTGCATAGTTGGGATCAATTTCAGTGGACTTTTCAAGCATCTCGATCGCCAGGGGGAATTTGTGTTGCCCATGAAAATCGAGTCCCTGCAGAAAGTATTCGTACGCGAGTGGATTAACCGCGGCTTCCGGTTTTAAACGCTCCGCTTCCGTCGGAGACAAGGTCAATTGCAGTTCTGAGATTAGTTGGCTGGTGACTTTGTCCTGGACGGCAAGCAGATTGTCATACTTCAGGTCGATCACTCCTTGACCTAGGATCCCCTCGGTTTTGGCATCAACCAGTTGATACGTAATCCGCAAGTTGTCACCGTCTCGAATGAAACTTCCCGTGAGAAGGGTATCCACTTTGAGATCTGTAGCAACTCTCTGGAGCTCAATGGTCGTTCCTCGATACTTCTCGATCGCGGCGGAAGGACGAACGCTTAGGGTGTGTACATACGCTAATTTCGTGATAAGTACATCCGCCAGGGATAATCCGAGGAAGTCGGCAGTCGAATCCTGGCCACGATTTTGCAGAGGAAGGATCGCGAGGCTCCGGGGACTCAAAGACTGCTGTTTCGCAGATCGAGTGTGAAGAAACCTCGGCAGAATGATCACACCAAGGAGAACGGCGAATCCAACGGAGAAGAGGAAGGTGAGTCTGCTGGTTCGTGATCGTGTTGATCCAAGAGGCGCTACCTCGGGAAGTTCTCCTTCCGCAGGCGGTCGATCGGAAGGCAAGGAAGTTTCGCCCACTCCGCCCCTTGAGCCCGCGGGTAGTGAATCGGCAGATTCCAACTGGCCCACGAACCGGTAACCGCGCCGCCCTACGGTCTCAACGAACAGTGGTTTTTCGGCAGAGTCTCGCAGCGCGTCCCTTAGCTTGCTTACGGCCACTGCCAGACGATGGTCGAAATCGACGAAGGTATCTTCTGACCAGAGGCGTTTGCGAAGTTCTTCACGAGTGACGACTTCGCCGGCCGATTCCAATAGCACAGTCAGGAGCGAAAACGGTTGTTCCTGCAGCCGTACTTTGCTGCCTTCTCTTCGCAGCTCTCCGGCGCGAAGGTTTACCTCGAAATCCGCGAAGCGTACCAGGGGTGGGAGGGTAGACGGCATCAGAATGCTTCACATTGTTGGAAAGTTTAACACGCCCTCAATCAGAGTGCGACGGCCACATTCTATTGTGAGTAAACGGCTTATTGGGGGATTGAGAGGGTATCGACCGAGAGGCGACCGAGCATTGACCCCGGTCGCTATCTGCGGCAGAAAGAGGAGTCGCCGCAGGCGAGCCCTGCAACGTGGCCAACCCCGAAAAGAAAGTGAGCCTATGAAGGTCCTGTTAATTCTGGGAAAGGTTACCACCCTAGCGTTGTTAGTGGGGCTCGGAGGCACAGGCGCATACGCGCAACAAGAGATCGACCCTGACCACTTCGATTCGCCAGAACCTCCCGATCATCCGAAAACCGAACAGAACCAAGTGGATGCATCGCGATATGACGGCAAGTTCTCATTGCCCTATGCCGTGCAGTGTAGTGGAAGGCAGTTGGCTCCAGGGAAATACTCCTTCTCGTTGCATTCAGACGAAAAAGTTGGTCACGGCGTATTGAAGTCGAAAAGTCAATCCATAGGAATCACGAGCGTAGTCCACACCCCGGGTTTCAAGCGTGGCGCTGATGTTGTCGTGGTCGGGAGCAAAGGCAAAGTTCGAACGCTATCCGCTATTCAGATCTCGGGTGTGAATTTTGTGTTTGATCCGATCTTCGCAGCGGCTACTTCATCAAGCAGCAAGAAGAAGCATGTCGAGACCCTGCCATTGACACTGATGGCTTTCAAGAGGCCGGGGAACCCCGCCAGCCCGTGAGTGTACATATAGTTGTCCAGAAACACTGTCTCGAAACAGAGACGCCCACACAGCTTTTGGCAAACGACCAGACATGGAGAAGTAAATGGCAGCTCGTACGATATCAACTCACGGCGTCATGGAAGGTGGCGGCTCATACAATTTGCACGCCAGGATTCCCGCTGGCGGCGGCAATCTAGCGTTGCCTTACTTGGAGGGCGCGGCTCGATCCTTAGCAGTTCGCCCAGGAGCTGACCCACTCTTCATCGCCGACTATGGCGCTTCGCAGGGGAAAAACTCTCTGGCTCCGATGCGAGCCGCCATCCGATGCCTGCGCGGCCGTGTGGGGAACGAACGGGCCGTAATGGTCGTTCACGTCGATCAACATGCCAATGACTTCAATACTCTTTTCGCAGTACTCAACAATGATTCGGAACGATATTCGGTGGATGACCCGAACGTTTTCCCGTTCGCCGTTGGAAGATCATTCTACGAAAACGTCTTCCCGCCAGAACAGGTTGATCTCGGATGGTGTTCTTACGCTGCCGTCTGGCTACGCCAAATTCCAGCGTTAATTCCAGGACATTTCGTGTCGATCGCTTGCACTGGCGATGTGCGTGCCGCATTCGACCTTCAAGCAGCTGATGACTGGAGGCTCTTTCTTTCGCTGCGTGCCCGGGAACTGAGAACTGGCGGTCGTCTGGTTGTCGTGCTTCCAGGCTTAAGCGATGAAGGTGTTACAGGATTTGAACCACTCTTTAATTCTGCCAATGAGATTCTCGGGGAAATGGTCGACGAGCGAGTCGTCGGCGCCGATGAACGCAAACGGATGGTTCTGGGAGCCTACCCGCGACGACGCGCGCAGCTTCTCGAACCCTTCGCACGGGAAGGTCAATTCCAGTCGCTCTCAGTCGAATGCTGCGAGCTCTTCGAGTTGCCCGACGCAGTGTGGACAGACTACCAATTGGACGGCAATCTGGAATCTCTGTGTAGCCGTCAGGCCGCCTTCTTCCGCGCAATTTTCGTTCCCTCCCTGGCCGCGTCGATCAGCGATGCCGGCAGACGTGTTGCCTTCGCCGACCGCATGGAACAGAAACTGAAAAGACGCTTGTGCGAACGGCCTGTGCCATTTCACTCGTTCGTCCAGACCATGGTGCTTGGCAAGCAATCCCCTGCCTTTACTCCCTTAGCGAGGAGTAGCGCATAGAAATGAGTTTTGATAATGAAACCTTGACGCAGGATCAGGCGCAATCGCTGCGTACATCGACCAAAGAGCGGCATTCAAGGCAAACCTTTTATGGCTGGTGGGTAGTGCTTGGGTCAGCAGTCGGACTCTTCTGGGGCGTACCCATTTCCGTCTATTCCTTCAGCGTTTTCTTCAAACCGCTCATGGAGGAGTTTCATGCGGGTCGAGCTGCGGTATCGCTGGCATACACCCTGAAGCTCATTGCTGCTGCACTCTGTGCCGCACCCATAGGCTGGCTGACGGATCGCTACGGTCCACGCCGCGTGATCCTGATCAGTACCGGAATTTTTGGTTCGCTGTTGCTGGCGAACCGGCTCTTTTCCGGCAGCATAGCTCAATTTTATTGCTTCTACGTGCTCTTGGGTTTCTCTGTCGGAGGTGTTGGCCCAATACCCTATGGGTCTTTGGTATCGCACTGGTTTGACAGACTTCGCGGCTTGGCCCTGGGCCTAACGATGCTCGGAATCGGCCTAGGAGCCGTCATCATGCCCTCACTGGCACAGGCACTGATCGCCCGATTCGGCTGGAAGACAGCTTATTCAATCCTTGGCGCATCGGCTCTGCTCATTTCCGGGCCGGTAGTGGGCTGCTTAGTTAAGGAAAGCTCCGAGGAGTTGGATCTTCTAGGTGATGGAAGAACCGCAAAACCCACCATTGCAGACGTGGCACATGGTCTGACAGCACGGGAAGTATGGCGCAGCCAAGATTTTTGGCTCATGGCGCTTGCTTTCACTCTGGTCAGCGCGAGTGTGCAAGGGTGTGTGGTCCACATGGCACCCATGCTCAGTGACCGCAACCTGGGGCGGCAAGCGGCGGCTTCAGGCAGTTCGCTTATTGGTGCAGCGGTAATGATAGGCCGCATTGGAACGGGATATCTGCTCGACCGCACTTTTGCTGCTCGGCTCGCCTCAATTCTCTTTGCTCTCGCGGCCTTGGGAGTCGCCCTGCTCTTGCTGGGGAGTGGCCAGGCCGTATTCGCGGGTGCACTCTTCGTTGGTCTCGGTCTGGGTGCAGAAGTCGATCTGATTCCATATCTCGCCAGCAGATACTTTGGGCTGCGCGACTTCGGCAAGGTGTACAGCACTCTGTTCGCCGCGTTTGCACTCGCGGGTGCGCTCGGCCCTCTGATCATGGGTGCAGGTTTTGACCGAACACGGTCTTACAGCGAGCCATTGTCTGGATTTCTTGTTGCGACGGTGCTCGGAGCGATTCTGATGAGTCGGTTGGGTCCGTATCGTTTTCGTCCGCCGCAACCGAAGGATGTGTGCCAATGAAACACGAAATTGCGCAAGAACTCAGACCAAACGGAGGAATCAATGTCTGTAGACACCAATAAACTGAACGAATTTCTGGGGCGATTTATCAATGACTTGGGAGCTTCGGTGCACGCGGGGATGGTAGTCATCGGAGATCGCCTCGGACTATACAAAGCGCTCGCCCAAAAGCCGATGACAGCCGCTGAACTGGCTAAGCAAACGAAGACTGACGAAAGATACGTCCGTGAATGGGCTGCTTCGCAGGCCGCAGGTGGATACCTCACCTACGAACCCAGCACGCAACGGTTCGGCATGACGGAAGAACAAATCCTCACGTTGGCGAGGGAGGATGGTCCGGCATTCCTGCCAGGGGCGTTCGAACTTGCGCTTGGATCGCTCGCGGCTGTCCCACGGATCACCGAAGCGTTTCGCTCGGGGGCCGGAATGGGATGGTTCGAACATGAAGAAAGTGTCTTCCACGGATGTGAGAAATTCTTCCGCCCAGGCTACGCGGCAAATTTGATCACCTCGTGGATTCCATCTCTCGATGGGGTCAAAGAGAAGCTCGTGCGGGGAGCAAAGGTTGCCGACGTGGGATGCGGCAAAGGAGCCTCCACAATCCTGATGGCGAAAGCCTTCCCTAAATCAGAGTTCCACGGATTTGACTACCACGATAAATCTATTGAACTGGCGCGAGCTTCGGCTAAGCAAGAAGGTGTGACAGACCGGGTGACCTTCGAAGTCGCCGCCGCGAAGGAATTTGCTGGCAGCGATTACGACTTCGTTTCTGTCTTTGATTGCCTGCATGACATGGGCGATCCGGTGGGCGCTGCTTCTCATGTCCGGCGTGCGATCAAGAACGACGGATCGTGGATGATTGTTGAGCCGTTTGCCAATGACGACCTTCAGGATAACTTTAATCCGGTTGGCCGAGTCTACTACTCCTTTTCGACACTGCTGTGTACACCTTGTTCCCGCTCGCAAGAAGTGGCCATGTGTCTTGGGGCTCAGGCCGGCGAGAAGCGAGTGCGCGAGGTCGTCAATTCGGCAGGCTTCACCCGCTTCAGACGCGCGACTGAAACACATTTCAACTTGGTTTACGAAGCTAGACCGTGACTTGCGACACTCATGACTTCGCGACCAGCAGGCGACCTTGCGGTCGCACCGAGCCATCCATGAGAGGGGGAGTTGCTATGAACTCAAGTTCAGGTAAGGCAACGTTTGCAGCCATGGCTGCGATGCTCGTTGCGGTTGCCCTCTTTCAAACTCGATCAGCACAATCAAGCTCCGCAACCACATCCCAGGTCCCAGCAAAACCTCTCTTGCTGGAGAAAAATGTGGGTGAGCGGCGGATTTGGCGGGAGCATCCCCCAGGCGACTTCATCCTGAAGGTCAGCCCCAAGAACAATGGTTCTCAACAGCTTGTCATGGGAACGGAGGACATGGCTCCCGGAGACGAATTTCAAACACACAAGCACCTTGGGCAAGATGAACTGTGTATATCGAAAAAGGAACCGTTCACGTTCATTTGGGAGAACAGGAACGCGATATCTGCACGCAGGAGGAACTGTATTCATCCCCGCAAACACATGGGTAGATATAAAGAACGCAGGAACCGAGAGGGTCAGCGTCGTATTCGTATTTTCAGCGCCTGGATTTGAGAATTACATGCGGTGCGACTCTGTCCTGCCAAACGAAAAAGTGACGCCTCGTTCGCTCGAAGGGCAGAAAGAGTGCAGCCATCAAGGACATGTCATCTACAAGGACACGTTGTAGCCAACGATTGGAGGAGTGCTGGCCTTCCACGACAGAGTCACGCTGTGTTGCCGGCTGGATGGGGCACTTGCGGTCCTCGGTTGTGCACTGGGAAACGTCAATCAATTACTCGGTGATCGGCTGCGCACTACAGCGATTTCCGTGGAAGAGGGAGGCAGTTCCCAATTGCGAAAGTTGAGCGATCCGAGTTTCTTCTCCTGTGAGTGACCCGGTGGGACCGTCGGCTGTGCCGAGGAAGGCCGCAGCAACATCTACATGTCGTCGCCCAAGGAACAACGCATCTGCGACTTCGGTCTAGTAGGAACCGGTGTGCGGCGTGAAGCTTTGCCGATAACTCAAGTTGTCGATGTCGCGGAACATCGGTGTTCCGGGCGGCAGGTTTTGTGGCTGCGTGAAGTCCGGATCGAAAATGTAGTTTCGAGCCGGCGGTTCGTATACAGTCCCGCCGCCGTTTTTGTCAGTACCCGTAGAGTAAGTGGAGTAGTAGAGGCTAGCCATCGATCCCTTGTAATTGAGGGTCTGGCCAGTCCAGCTCTCCAGTTGACGCAGGAAGTTGTGTAGTCCGCCGTCGGTGCCCCAGTCGCCTACCGCCCATCCTGCACAACAAGTGTTCACCAGGAAGTTGATGTTCTTTCCGCCGGAGACAGCCACCCGATAGTAGGTTGTCGAAGCCGGGCGTCCCGCGTCGTTGCTGGGAGAGTTCAGGCTGGCAAGGTCTGACCAGTTATTGGAGAGCATCGTAACCGCATCCGCAAGCACCCCAGCCGCTGCGTGCGGAGGGTCCGCCGCATTCGGATTCGTCCAAGTGGGATCCGCGACACTGCTATTGTAATCGCCCTGGATGTAAACCGGATTCTCGGCAGCGACGGTGAACCCACCCTGACCGTTGTCCGACCTGACGGGCACATTGCCGAGTGAGCCGTCCACCAGTTTTAGAACGTGGCGAGCGCCGCTGATCCAGTTCTTCTGGCCTACGATGCAACTCGGAATGCGTCCGGCGACTAAGTACGGATCGGGGCTGCCGGCAGCGGCATTGCGAATCAAGTTGTTCACACTGTTCGCGGGGGTATAGGGTGCGCCGATGTAGCCTAGCCCCAGACCCAGGTTAGCCGCGCCCCAATTGTCCAGCACGCCATTGTTGTTTACGTCTTCTGGAGACTGGGCCTTGCCGGGTGGAGTCGGCTCTAACGAACCGTTTGGATTGCCGGCCACGTTCGGAGAGTTGATGGAATCTTCCAGACCCGAGTCACCGGTTTTCGTGCCTGCGGGATCCACTTGCGTACCGTTAGGATTGGGCAGCATGCCCCTTCGGTCGGAGAAGTACAAAACATATCCGTTTTGAAAGACAGGGTCGACCAGCAGCCCGCTAACGCCCGTCTTGCCCGCCAACCACTGACTCAGGTTGCCCACATCGATTTCCACGGCATTCATCACGCCATTGGGCGCACAACTGGCATTTCCCTGGTTCACGTCCCGGACTTCCCCTTCGCGAGCGTCATAGAAATTGATGGGATACCAGTTGAACTGGGTTGGGCTTTTCCCATTGGGTGCTGTGCTGTTGCCATACCGGCCAAGCAGGTCGGCAGGAGTTGCGGGGTCCTTTGTGACCTCGGGCGGCTCGCCACTGGTGCAGGTGTATGTGCCACCGCTCTTTATACAGGCCGGCGCAACCCCGTTGGGGTCTACCGCGCCATTGCCGTTTCGGTCTGCGAGCTCCTGCAGAATCAAGATCGCATTCGGATTCACGGGATTGGTGCCGGGAGCCGTGGGGGGAGTCGTGCCCCGCGCAAATCCCAATTGCAACCATTCTTGTGTAACGGGGTGGTACACGCCGTTGGCGTCGCGATATTCGACTCGCAAGTACCCGTCCAGCAGATTCCAGGTGCTCATCTGCAGAGTCGGAGTAGGATAAGCGAGCGGCGTGTAGTACGGATACGGTGCAGCAGCCGCGCAGCTACCCGTTAAGGCATTGCACGTCGACAAAGTGATTGCCGGCGGTGCGTTGTTCAAGCCGTCCTTGCCTTGAGTGATGATCGGCGCGTTAGCGTCAAATAAGGTCACGTCGCCAGCCGGTGGCGCAATCGGTGAAAACTGGTAATCCGCTGGAAGCGTAGTTAGGGTACCCGTCCAGGTGGTTGGATTCGGAACTGCCGTCGACGCCGTGGCGAAATACGTGTTATATGTGCCGCCCGTGGCGAGGACCGGTAGACCCGCTACGGGCGTGGCTGGCACTCCATACTGGTAATTCACTCCATTCGAAGCATCATTAAAATTCGCCAGACGGATATTGTTGGGGTCAGCAGAGCCGAGCGCAGAAAGCTCCGCCGGATTATCGGAGAGCATCACTCGGATCTCCGCTTCGTTGTAAAGGCGCGACGAGCCTAGAGCCGTCGTGGTTACTTCCCCCGCTGGAGGCCGCCGGATGATTTCAAAGGGTTGTGGTTGTCCTGCGAGCCCGAGCGCGTTGTTGATAAAGGGCAGTGACAGTTGCGTGGCCCCGGTACCGCCCGGATTTCCATAATTTCCATCGATAATCCAGCTGTTGTAATCTCCGATTGAAATTGTGGGATTCCATGCCAGGTTCTGCGCAGAGGTTGGTCCGGCCACGACGCTGCCCTCGGTCTGGGCTATGGCCCGGCAGGCCGGCTGCGCACCACTACAACCCTGAGCCGCAGTCAGAATATCTACCGTGCCGAGGTGAGCTGTAGCCGCTGAGGTGTTTCCATTCGCCAATACAGTGCGGATGACATTTCCCCAGGCCGTGACTTTATCCTGAAATGTTGTCGTAGCCCCCGTACCAGCATCCAGATAGAGATCCCCATTGGTATGCGTCCGGCCGGCGAAGGTGAGGTTGACGCCGGCGAAGAAACTTAAGTCGCTTTCCGAGAACACACCGAACTGGAATACCGGAATCAGTGCCACTTCCACAGTTCGCGACATGTTCACTTCATCACCCACCGTTCCCGCTCCAAACAGCGAGGTAGTCGCGGTTACTTGCAGGGTGACCGGCAACACCTGCGCGTACAGGCCCTGGTAGGTTCCGGTGGCAATTTGACCCCAATTCGTGGCGAGGCTTCCGTTCGCGTTCGTGGCCGGCGTGAGGCTATAGATGGGATAGCTCATCATGTTGTTGCTCGCAGGCGCATCTGAACTCAAAGCCTCGATCTCGGATGCCGTAGGTGATTCGATGTTCTGAAACATGCTGGCCAGATCCGAGGTCATGTGTTCTATGCCACCTTCGGCGGCGTGGAACGCCAAGTTGTTTTGCGTATCCTGGCTACCGACTTTACCTTCGGTGTTCACCATCATCAGCAGACCAATGGCGATTCCCGACATAATCAGCAACAGCAGGATCGTTGCAATCAGAGTGAATCCTCGAGTTTTGCGCGTAGGAAGCATAAATCTTTTCCTCCTTCGGGGAGTCCACACTCGTGACTTTGACCTTCGTTCCTAATGTCATTTCGGGATTGAGCCCGCCAACAGCACCCGCATGTTACTCAGAAGAAGGTGTTCGGCAGTCTTCGCCACTCCGGGCTTAACCCGCGTCTGAATTCAGAGTATGAAGGCGAGGGAAGAGCGTCAAAGCACCAAAGGCCTTGGGACTTCGTTGGACCTACGTAACGTAACTTGGCGAGGTAACTCCGGTCATTTTGGCATTCTGGCGGAGTAGGCGCCCCGGCTTCCGCCCGCGGAAGTCGGGGCAATCCAAAGCGAGGAGCGACCCACACTCTAGATCAACAAGATTGTTGGCCGCTTGGTGGGCTCAACGCAAGCGGAAAATCAAATGACCCACACGTCAGTAACCCGCTTGTGGTGATGCTTAGACTGCGGCTTGCGGGTGCCGGGCATCTCACGGTGGCGCATGCTTTGACTATGCGCCTGACCCGCGCAATACGACGGGTCCGGTCTTTACTGCTTCCGTAATACTCGACAATAGGGAGATGATCTCGCGCTGGCTACGCACGTACGTGCTTTTGAGTAGTTTGCGCTTCGGGTACGGAACAGCTTCGGGCTGAGGGCCGATCTGTGACATGCATCACTGACGCAGCCCAACTCAGCGATTAGCTTGGATCAAAAGTTCGTCGGGCGCGCGTCGCAACCATCCTGACCCCACTTTCGCAACGCGCACCCGACGGTATTTGCGCTCTACAATCCGGCCGGCCCACAACAACACCCAATTATTCGCTTAACACCCAAGCTCCGGCTCACGGGGAAAGGCTCGTCTCTCGACACCACGCTTGCGAAATGATCGACGAGACGCAAACTGGAACTGAACCGAAGGCAAAGGCACATACAGCGGAAGAACGCCAGATAAGGGAAGGGAAAACGGGCCGTCGGCGCGGAGGCGATCGGCAAGCCCCGACCTCTCCACGGAAATAATCCGTAGGTCGGGTAGTGAGTCGGAAGAAAATCTGATCACGCCTTGTACTAGTTGTCATGGCACTGCGCATGACCCTTGAAGAGTTGATTTAACTGGTATAGTGAGCGGTAAGTTTCGAGGGGTGGCTGGCCCGGTTTTTTCTCCTCCTGGTTCCGGGCCCGCCTTTTTGTCCGGAATAACAGCGTATAAATTCGTGGTGTTATCAGTCTCGGCGATCTGACGAAGCCACGCGCCAAAATCCCGCGCAACAGTTTTCCCCGAACCTGCTAGACTTTGAAAGGTCCCCTTACACATCTCTACCGCCGTGCCCTGCGGCCCTCGGTCTCTTGTGCGACCCGACGATTCCTTTTTTCAGAGGCTGCCCCCAATGTCAAACGTCCTGCAATTTAATCCGAAGCCGCAAATTTGCGCCATCTGCAATAAACCCGTCGAGCCTACTATCGCCGTTACCGATCAGGATGGGAAGCCTGTCCACGAGGAATGCTATGTGCTCAAGGTCCGGCAGGAGGATGCGAAGAAACCGCCCACAGTCTCGTAACTCACTGTTAAGGCTGACAAATCTTGGTGACAACCGAGAGTGGCGGCAGGATAATTTTGCACTGCCCGCCGAATATGGCTACGAGGAACAATGTTGGAGGTCCCCTGCGGTTATTGCCCAATCGAACTAGCAACACTGGAGAACACGTTGTTTGCTGATCCACCGACCAGTCGAAGGTGCCAACGACGATGACCAGAATGACTGCCAACATCACCGCGTATTTCAGCGATGTCTTGCGCTTCTTCTTGCGACCACAATTTGCGAAAGAGGTTAGTCATCTTCGCATTCCATCTGGCTTCGTCAGTCGACAGTACGCGGCCGTCGGGTCCGCATCAGGCGAGAGGCTGGTGCCCGGTCGTCACTAGCGGGCGATCAGTGCGCCGCATCCTCTTCCAGTCATATTCGTAGGCTGTTCCGCAAGTCAGACAGATCTGATAGTGCTGGCCATTGGCAGTTAGTCGCGGCCAAGTAAACCGATGAGAGCAAAATTCTCCGAGGAGTCGCTGCAGGAATCTCATGTCTGTCCTTCGCTTCCGCACGGGCCAGACTCAGTGGCGTGACCTAGAGAGGGTGGCGAGTGAATTGATTCGACTACCACGCTCGCACTCTTTCAAATTACGGGAGGGCACTCCAGGTACAGGTTACCGCCTGCTCGGACGAGTTCGGGGAAAGTTCCTTGAGATGGTTTATGAAAAATCTCTATTTGATGAGTAACCCGCGTCGAGAAGCAGTCAACTGGGGAGGTCTACCATGCTCTATGTCTCTCGATTTGTTCCTGGGAACGGCGACTCTCTTTGTCCGCGCGACGGCTCTGATCGAGCGATGACTGGATCGCTCCTTGAAGCCTGTCCTGATCGTCGTCATGTAGCGTGACGAACCGGAAAGGCTGAAGATCCCACGAAACCGGAGTCAACATTTCCGCGACCCCAAACACCGAGCCGGTGCGGGTCAGGAACATCAACCTCGCCTTGGATCTGGAACCCGGTTCCACCGGACGCGGTAGGCATAACAGCCCGCCCGTGACCGAGATCACCTGCAGTTTTGCTGGGATGCAACGCCCGTCAGAGAGTCGGAGTACAGCCGAAGTAATGCCGTCTGACGACGCTCGCGGCGACCGCCGTTTGGCGTGCGGTTGGGGGAAGCAGCTCATGTTAAGCGAGTATCAAACATCACAATTACTGGCAAAAGATTACGAGAGGACTTGTGCGGATTCCCAGGGTGCAGGAGGCTCCGGGCTGGGACAACTCAGGGGGCGCTTCAACGTTCAATTCGGTCCAGGCCGCACAGTCTTCTTCCCTTCCCGTATCTGGCGTTCTGCCGCGGTACGTGCCGTTGCCTTCGGTTCAGTTCCAGTTCGCGTCTTTTCGATCATTCCCGAAGCATGAATTCGCATCTCTCAAATTTTGGAAGTCTATAAAAACAGGCCACATATTGGGTTCGTTTTGTCAAAAACAAAGAACTTGTAAGCGCCCGTCGCAGGCCTTACGTCACGAGAATATATCGTATCACGATATATTTATGTGAAGGAACTCACAGGAACTCATTGCCCAGAGTTTCGGCTGCGAAGTTTGGTGAGCAGTCGCAGGATTTCAAAGTACAGCCAAATGCGAGTGACCATCAAAGCGAAGCCGCCGTACCATTCTGTGTACTTCGGGGCCCCGGCACGGGCTCCGCTCTCGATAAGATCGAAATCCAACACCAGGTTGAGTGGCTCGGGCACGATCGGGATCGGTTTCAGCGTGGTGGTGGTGATCGTCGCTGCACCGCCCGCCCCCCGCTGACCGTCTCACCTAGCGGCAGATGGCTTGGACCCATCCTCTGATTTGCGCCTAATATGGTTACGAATGTTGGAGGCGTTATGCGTCTGCTGAGACAAGCTGTCGTCGTTCTTGTGTTCTGCGGCTGGTTTGCCGGTCATGTTGCCGCCCAGGAAAAGTTCACGACCCCATTGATTCCTCGCGAAGTTCTGTTCGGTAATCCGGAGCGCACCGATCCCCAAATCTCGCCGGATGGCACACAAATCGGGTATCTTGCACCCGTCGACGGTGTGCTGAACGTGTGGATTCGCACCCTGGGGAAGACTGACGACCGTGCGGTCACGAGCGACAAACACCGGGGCATTCGAAACTTTCTATGGCAATACGACAATAAGCACATTCTCTACGTTCAGGACATTGGCGGGGATGAGAACTGGCGGCTTTATCAGACCGACATTGCGTCCAAAAAGTCCAATGATCTAACGCCATTCGAAAAGGTTCGCGTAGACATAGTCGCTTACGAGTGGAGTTCGCCGGACACGATCCTGGTGCAGATGAATCAACGCGATCCAAAGCTTTTTGACGTACATCGAATCGATCTGAAAACCGGCAAAGTCGAACTCGACACCGAGAATCCCGGAGATGTTCAAAATTGGCAGGCCGACAATGCACTGCGCATCCGCGCGGCACAGGTGCAGACCGACGATGGTGGAACCATTGTTAGGGTTCGCGATGACAGCAAGGCACCGTGGCGCGAACTGATCAAGTGGGGTCCGGATGAGACCTTCGGCGGGGTCAATGGGTTTTCGCCGGACAACAAAGCGCTGTGGGTTACAACCAGTCTCGACGTGAATGCTGCCCGCTTGCTGGAGATTGACATCGCCAGCGGCAAACGGAAAGTGATTACTGAAGATCCGCAGTTCGATGTCAACGGCACGATCAACAATCCGAAGACCAACGCTCTGGAGGCTGTCAGTTACACCAGGCAACGTACCGAATATGTGTTCATTGATGCCAAGGTGAAAGCCGATTTTGACGTTCTGCAAAAGGTTCGCAGTGGCGACATCGCCTCGGTCTCGCAGAGTCTTGATGATAACCAGTGGATTGTCGGCTTCGTCAGCGACGACGCGCCCGAGTATTGGTATCTATATAACCGGGCAAAGCAACAGTCGACGCTGCTGTTCAGCAACCGGCCGCAACTGGAAAAGTACACACTCTCGGCGATGAAGCCCGTCGAATTCACCGCCCGCGATGGCATGAAGCTCTACGGCTATCTGACCACGCCGGCGGGCATGGAACCTAAGAACCTCCCCATGGTGGAATTTGTCCACGGCGGTCCGTGGGGGCGTGACCAGTGGGGGTTCGACCGTTACGCGCAGTGGTTGTCGAATCGCGGATACGCGGTTTTGCAGATTAATTTCCGCGGCTCTGCGGGCTACGGCAAGCAGTACATGAATGCCGGGGATCGCCAATGGGCAGGCACGATGCACACCGATCTGCTAGACGGCAAAAACTGGGTTGCCAAACAAGGCATCGCTGATCCGGCAAAGGTTTGCATCATGGGCGGCAGCTACGGAGGCTACGCAACTCTCGCCGGCGTGACCTTTTCGCCCGACGCATTCGCCTGCGGAGTTGACATCGTCGGTCCATCCAATTTGAATACACTGCTCAGAACAATTCCACCTTACTGGTCGACCATGCTGGCCACTTTCCATAAGCGGATGGGCGACTCGGAAGCGGTGCTCAACGAAGAATCACCGCTGTTCAAGGCGGACCATATCAAAGCGCCGCTGTTGATTGGCCAGGGCGCCAACGATCCGCGCGTAAACAAAGCGGAGAGCGATCAGATCGTGGCGGCTATGCGCAAGAACGATAGGCCCGTCCAGTACTATGTCTTCCCCGATGAAGGACACGGCTTTGCTCGACCGGCCAATAACATGGCCTTCAACGCTATCTCGGAAGAATTCCTGGCGAAATATTTGGGAGGAAGATTCGAGCCTGCCACGGCAGACGAAAGCAGGTTGCTCGCGAGCATCAAGCAGTAGCGGCTCAATTCGAGCGCATAGTTTAGTTGAGAGTGGCGGGAACGCATCAACTAATCGGACTTTGCTGAAGACTTACGGATTATGAGAACACAGGAGGGATCTGTCGCGTTGTGCAAGCTTCTACTCTATCTGATTTGTCTACCACTTACAAGCTAGTTGATTTTGTCCATGTTGTATTCGATTTGACGGGTTCTGATCCGTTCATCATTACAATTTCATTACAGTGGCGCCGTTAGACTGGTGTGTGTCGATGTTACCCGGTCGGACGCTACACAGTACCGAACGTGCTACCGTGAGTACGCCGAACCTTGAGGTGTACCCTGAACTCGTCCTGCGGGTAGGCGATGAACGGAAGGCTCTGAAGTCTTTCCGCTGCTTGAACTCCACGGCGGGCGCGGAACGTAACGGCTGATCTCCCACTGAACTGGTTCAGTTTTTGACTCATTCACCGGCGGTCCGCCCGCAGAAGGTGACCTTGCGCCTGCGTGATCGGCCTTTGCGTCCGTGTTCGACATCGCCAAGCTCTGCGGAGGTCGAGGCTCGTAGGGTCGCGTGGGCGTGCTCACGGAGTCGAAAGGTATTTCCGGAGAAGGTTTGGTCGCCGTCTTCTCCCAAACACCATCCCCCGGACCTTGTATCTTGTGACTCGCTGGCGCCTGCTTATTCCGACCCATCGGGCTCTGCGCATC
The DNA here is from genome assembly GCA_013288805.1 of Acidobacteriota bacterium. Classification (GTDB taxonomy): domain Bacteria; phylum Acidobacteriota; class Terriglobia; order Terriglobales; family Acidobacteriaceae; genus JABDBE01. Next base: position 28,726 of record JABDBE010000019.1, on the reverse strand, counting down.
GCTTGTCGTGTGGCTCTCTGGCTCATGAAGCGCTCCTTGCGGTTTCTCAATCTCAGGTATGGCCGTCGGTGGATCCGCCCTGCTGACGCCCACCGGAGTGACCGGCACCGGTCGGACGGTGCTGCTCCCGGGCTCATCCCCATTACGCCTAGGCATGCTTTTGCCGGTGGCCTGCCCAGCGCCGGAAACCCCAGAATCTGGAGCGTGGTCTTCGTCCGCCGGAACCGGGTCATGCGATTCAGCATCCCTCGAACGTCTGGTCTTCAACTTTGCGTTTCGGTTCGAAGCGGAGAGCTGAGTTCGCGGAGCCGCTTTTAGATAACGAAAGAAACGCGGCTGTCCACGCGCCTGCCAATAAGCTGAATCATAGAATTCGACGCCACGCCCCGAACGCATCGCACTAAAGAATGAGTGATGCAACGGACTAATCACGATTCCAACGTGTCCGCGCCATACCACCAAATCACCCGGTTGTGGATGTAGGACCCGCCGAAACTCTTTGATACCTCGGTAAAGTTCGGAGGAATTCGAATAGGAATAGGTAAAGCCGGCCCGTTCATAGATCGCGTGTACCAGGTTTGAGCAGTCGGCGTTGGAATCCGTGGGCTTGCGGGATTCTAGGGCGGCGCCAATGATTGCGAGCCCCTGATCTGAGCTCACCAGCCAGGGTGCAATGGCTTCGGAAGCTCCCCGAGTTGTTCTGTGATCGGCTTTTGAACTTTCAGCGTTCTGTTGCTCTGCCGAAGCACGCGAAACTACCGCGCACAGCACCAGAAGGAAGCCTACCCTTTGCCAGCAGCGGGAATGGATTTTGATCGTCATGAAAGCAAAGGTTCTAGTTCGTCACAACATAGTCGAACCCCTGCGGGATGGAATAGTTCTGGTGAACTTACTTTATCCTCTGTACGACTTTGGATTTACTGTATCCGCTCACTCACCGGAAATGGCCGCCAACCTCGGAAGCTGTGGTATATAGCCCAGGCGTCAGGCAATTCTGCTCACAAATTGCCCATTCGCGCAACGCGATGCTGGTCAGTCCTTGCATCAGTTTCTCGACGTTCCTCCGCGTCCGCCAGCAATGGTTAGCGCAATCCCGCTGACAAATAGCAGGATTTTGATAGATAGCTCCGTCACAGGTTGCAAAATACAATGGTCCACTTCCTGAACGCTTCGAAAGCACGGACCCCGATGCGGCAGTAGCAGTGGGCTATGCGGCGGCTGACTTTCCCATGGTTTTCATGTAGCTGTCCATCGACTGTGTCAGCTGCGCATCGACTTCGTCCGCGATCGTCATGACGTCAGGCAAGAGCAGGCTGAAATCCAGAGACTCCAGATTAATCTGCAAGGTCCCGAAGATGGTGACCTGCAATATTCGCGATTCATGCACCAGCATCGCGGGTGTGTAGCCCTGCCGAAATCGCAGTTTGCCGTGGGCGACGGCGGCTGCGGAAAAGATGGCATCGCTATCCTTGTCGGTCGCGGCGGGTCTGCTCAGGCGAAGAGCCAGGTCTTCGACCAGCCTGGGAAGATGCCCGGTGCGCTCTTGATCGCTCAGCGGTATGAGGTTTAGTTCGCTGCTTCGTTTGGCCCGCGCCAACCAGGCCTCCACAATGCTGTTACTGCACCGCAGCAGGATCGCGCCCACACTCTCCTTGTCCGCCCGCTTGCTAGGTTTGCGATGGACTACTCTTTCTCGGACGAGTTCGGTCAAGCGACCGATCTCGAACGGCTTGATCACAATTTCATCTGCCTCCAGAAGGATGGCAGCCATTGCGCCCTGCACGTCGGGGTAGCCGCTGACCAGCAGTGTCAAGGCGTTCGGCTGGGAATGGCGCATGGCGGAGACTACGGTGAAACCGTCGCCAGGGTCAGGCATGTGCAGGTCCGTGATGAGCACGTCAAAGCTCTCAGTCGCGATTCGTCTCAGAGCTTCGGTCACACTGGAGGCTGCAACCACCTCAAACTTCTTACGTTCGAGTCCTTGGATCATCATGGCGAGTACCGCGCTATCATCATCCACCAATAACACTCTGTGAACAGCACTTGCTTCGGTCGCAGTCATAAAGCACCGCCTCTAGTCACGGATAATCACAGTTTAGACTCTGTTTTTCACCAAGACTGTGCAATTTTGATCAGCAGTCCCATTCTGGCCAACGTATGATTCAACCTGTTCGACAGAGTGGTCATGGGTTAGTGTCGATTGACAGTGTTGACGTTCAGGCCCTCACGATCGCTCTACTTTTGTACTTTTTGTGCAAAACGCGCACGTTTCGGGTCAGACCTCCTCCGGGGTCTGGCCTTTCTTACCTGTCCGACACGTAGCCTATGACTCGATCTATGCTGGACCCTGATAGCTCAAGCAGAAACGCCGCCCGGACGGATCGTGAGTTTATTTGGAGGGATGCGAAGGCTAATTTTGTGGATGACGATATTGAGCAGCGAACTGTGGACCTGCAGTCCGCTATTGTAATGGATGAAACCCAGCTCCCTGAACCGACGGCCAACCTCGTCCGAGACGCCTACCCAGCGAGTTTCCATTTGGATCGCAGATACTTGCCCTGCTAGAACACACCTGACTCTAATGTAGGGCTTCGTCATAAGTAGAGAGTGTTCGACACAATACCCACCTGGTTACAGCCGTAATCGTTTCTTGAGCCGATGGTCGTTGTGGACCGCCAACGTGCCTGCAATCCCCCCAACTCGAGGCATTTGTGGTCAATATTGATCAGTCCGAAAGATCACTTTCGTTGAATACTATAGAGGCAAACTCATGGACGAAACCACTCGCCAGTAACAGATCGCCAGCGGGCAAGTCGGATGCTGCGTCGGGATTATCGGAACTTTGATGTTTATCAACAGCTATTCTCAGCAAACCAGGAGCTCATGTCGCGACCAAACACAGTGTTCCCCAAGGGGACTTTAGAAGTCGTTAGCCTCCGCCACCTGGCGCGGGAGGAAGTTTCGGCTACACGGCCGCGATGGCACTCGAAGCAGTCGTTACCCAGCCGGATCGCGGTCATCGGGAACCATCTGCCACGACAGTGTGGAATTGCTACGTTTACTACCGACCTGTGCGCAGCTATATCCGCCGAGTACGGAACCGCTAGGTTGCTGGCTCTACCGGTAAACGACACGGAGGAAGGATATGACTATCCCGCGCGAGTGAGATGGTCGCTCGCCCAGGACGATTTGAGATCGTATCAGGAAGCTGCTGAATTCTTGAACTTCAACAATATCGACATGGTCTGTCTGCAGCACGAGTATGGAATTTTCGGCGGAGCTGCTGGGAGCCATATCTTGCAGCTGTTGCGCCGGCTGAAGATGCCAGTGGTAACCACCATGCACACCGTCCTCCGCGATCCGAATCCCGAACAGCTCTTGGTCATGGAAGACATCGCGGAGCTTTCGGATCGCCTCATCGTCATGAGCCAGCTCTCTTCTCAATTCCTGCAGGAGATCTTCAAGGTGCCGGGCAGCAAGATCGACATGGTTCCTCACGGTGTTCCGGACCTGCCATTCCTCGATCCTAATTTCTACAAGGATCGCTTCGGGGTGGAAGGAAAAGCGGTACTACTCACATTCGGTCTTCTCTCGCCCAACAAGGGAATCGAAAACGTCATTGAGGCCCTGCCGCAAATTCTGTCCAAGCACAAGAATGTTGTGTACATTGTCGCGGGCGCAACCCATCCTCACGTGCTCCGTCGCGATGGCGATCAGTATCGGGCCTATTTGCAAGGATTGGCGAAAGAAGTAGGAGTGGAGTCGAATGTGATCTTCCATAACCGCTTCGTCAGCACCGAAGAGATGGTCGAGTTCATTGGCGCCGCAGACATTTACATCACTCCTTACCGCCACGAAGCCCAAGTGGTTTCCGGGACGCTTGCTTATGCACTGGGTGCCGGTAAGGCGATTATCTCAACCCCATACTGGCATGCCATCGAACTACTGGACGACCGCCGCGGTGTGCTGGTTCCCTTCCAGAACCCTGTTGCCATCGCACAAAAGACAGTCGAGCTCTTGGATACTCCCGCAATACGCCATGCCATGCGTAAACGAGCGTATCTGTTCGCGCGGGATATGGTCTGGAAGAGAGTAGCGCAGGGCTACATGGAGAGTTTTGCGCGAGTAAGCAGCGACCGCATGAAGGGTCCACAGGTGCAGTTCTCCGCCCGCGCTATACAAAAGTCGTTAAATCAGTTGCCAGAGCTGAAACTGAATCACTTCAACCGGCTGACCGACGACACGGGAATGCTGCAGCACTCGATCTTCACAACCCCTAAATACGGTGAGGGATACACCACCGACGACAATGCTCGCGCACTCATTCTCACCGTGCTGCTGGAGCAGCGAGATAAGGAACAACTCGCGAAGACCGATTTACCGATTCCGGATTCACCCACCACTTCTTCGTCCTTTCGGTATTTGGCATTTCTGGAACATGCCTTCAACCCCGCGAAGGGTAGATTCAGAAACTTCCTCGGATACGATCGCCGGTGGAACGAAGATGAAGGCTCGGAAGATTGCCATGGGCGTGGATTGTGGGGACTTGGAACGGTTTTAGGCCGGTCCAGGGATCAGGCTCTGAGGTGCGCTGCCGGACGGTTGTTCGAGTTCTCCCTTCCCGCAGTGATGGAATTTACCAGCCCACGCGCCTGGGCCTACTCACTGCTCGGAATTCAGAAATACCTTGATTCATATCCCGGAGACCGGGACGCCCAGAAAATAAGGTCCGTCCTCGGTACGCGATTGCTCCAAATGTATGAGTCGATTCGCACATCGGATTGGAAATGGTTCGAGAACATTCTGGCCTACGGAAACGCGAGATTGCCCCAAGCCATGCTGCTCGTGGGCTCCGCTTGTTCGGATGATCGTATGGTTTCCGCCGGTCTTGAAGCGCTCAACTGGCTCACCGAAACCCAGCGTTGCGCAACCAACGGCCACTTTGTACCAATCGGGTCGCAAGACTTCTATCGGCAGCGTGGTGAAAAAGCCCGTTTCGATCAACAGCCACTTGAGGCGGCTGGCGCGGTCTCCGCCTGTTTGCAAGCCCATCACATAACCGGAGATAGCCGTTGGCGCCGCGAGGCTTGGTCAGCCTTCAACTGGTTCCTTGGCGATAACGATCTGCAACTGCCTCTTTATGATTCCCTCACCGGCGGCTGCCGGGACGGCCTGCACCCCGACCGAGCTAATGAGAACCAGGGAGCAGAATCCACACTATCGTTTTTGATGGCACTGCTCGAAATGAGCTCGCTGCCGGAACCTGATAATCCAGGAACAAGGGGAGAGTTATTTGTCGCTACCACCAACTAGATTTTGATCAGGTCGAATGAGTACACACCTATGAGCGTTGCCACAACAATTCGTCACGAGCCGCTGCTTCTTCGGCATCCTGCCAACCCAATTTTAACGGCCAAGGACTGGCCTTACTCCGTTAACAGTGTGTTCAACGCTGGCGCGACACTACTAGCTGACGGATCAACCCTGCTGCTTTGTCGCGCCGAGGATCGACGCGGCCTATCCCATCTTTGCGCTGCTCGCTCACGCAACGGAGTGGACAATTGGGAAATTGATCGCGAACCGACCTTGATGCCAAGTCCCAGGGAGTATCCCGAGGAAATCTGGGGCATCGAGGATCCTCGAATCACTTTCGTGCCCGAGTTGCAGCAATACGCAATCACTTACACATCCTATTCACGCGGTGGTCCCGGGGTGTCTTTGGCTCTGACGAAAGACTTCCGTAGCTTCGAGCGCTACGGCGTCATCATGCCACCTGATGACAAGGACTCGGCTCTTCTGCCTCGGAGAATCGATGGATGCTGGGCGCTTATTCATCGTCCGATGACGCCGCTGGGATCGCACATGTGGGTTTCCTACTCTCCCGACCTGCGTTATTGGGGCAGGCACAAGCTAATGTTGGAGGCGCGTCGCGGTGCCTGGTGGGACGCGAACAAGATTGGCTTGTCGCCGCCGCCCATTGAGACTTCCAGAGGATGGCTCGTGTTCTACCACGGTGTACGGCACACGCCTTCGGGCTGCCTGTATCGTCTGGGCTTGGCGCTGTTTGACCTTGAGAATCCGGCGAAGTGTTCACTGCGAGGGGATTCGTGGATCTTTGGCCCTGAGACCGAGTACGAGCGTCACGGCGATGTCGATGATGTTGTATTCCCCTGCGGATACACCATGGACTCCGATGGCGACACCATCAATCTTTACTACGGAGCCGCTGACTGCTCGATTGCACTGGCTCGGGCTAGCATTCAATCTCTGCTCGACTGGTTGGATGCCAATGGAAGTTCTGAACGTAGGCGAGCGCAGGACCTGTGAAACCGGCGGTGTTCTGGATCTTTCAGTTCGACTTCGGTGGTGAATCGCTGCATCCGATGCCATCACTTGTGCAGAAACCCGGTTCCAAGAAGAATCTCACTCCACGAACCAAGCACCTTTTTCCGTGACGACCGTCACCGGCAGAGGTTTGACCTTCGGAGACCCAATACTCGCGAATCCGGCCAAAGAGTGACTTGGCGATTTGCGCCAACGAACAAGCGAACTATCAGAATCGGGGCTTGACTACCGTGAGTACACGCAGGACATGCGGATGAGCATTAGCCTGCTGACAGATTCGATGGATGATGGAGCTAGCCCATGGGAGTTTGTTCGCGTAGTGCTCAAGGTCTTCGACGCGATAGGTCGTCTCATGAGGTACTTCGCCGTAGGCGGGAGCAAACTTCGGCCACTTCGGAGCACTGGCGATGAGATACCTCTCTTTGCGCCACAATTCGACTGTTCTTGTGTCCAGATACTGCGCGGCATCAGCAGTGGTAGGCAGACGATAGTAGCCTAAAGAATACCGGAAGAATCTCATCGGCGACTCGGACTGGACCTGATGTGACTCGAAGGCCAGCGGCAGTCTTCCGTAGGTGAGATGCAGACGTGTTTGGGCTTCTGAAACTCTGGCAAACGGCGCGGGAGGATCAAGAAGTTTGATCAGGGCCTGTTCTAGAGGCGACGTCCGCTGCGCCCACAATAAGTGTGTCGAAAGCATCAACAAGCTGACCAACAGAATCGGAGAAAGGTGGGAAAGCGAGAGAACTAAGCCCCGCATGGGATCTCCTTCTTTAAGGCTCTGTCGTGGGCCAGCGCCTTTCTTTCAATCGCAAAGGCTCAAGGTTGGTGGAAGTACGGCTCGGTGGGTCTTCGTGGTCAAAACAAGTCTAGACGATTCCCACATGTGTGTCTGGTCAATATTACACACTCCAAAATCTCACTTATGCTCAAATTTTGGGCACCCCTGATGCTCGTAAGCAGTCCGGCGGGGGGACTCAGAGGATCTACGCATCCTGTGAAGCGAGGAGTAAGTAAAGAAAGCGGCCTAGATGACTTAGCAGGAGCGGATCTGCTGAAAGGAAGTTCGCATTTCGCAATCTCAAACGTGCTTTTGCCATCGTGCCGCCGAGCAAACCGAACCTCAACCCATGTAGCTGAGGTGTGCAAGGAATAACAAAGGGCAGCCCGCAAGCCGCCCTTTGGGTGAGTCCCGGATAACGTGTCGCAACAGCTATGCCGCTTTGCGCTGAATTGCGTTGCGGACTCTGTTCCTGGTTTCATTGTCCATGGTCAGGTTGTGCTTTTCGCGACCATGCTGCTCAATCTTTGGCATGATTTCCTGTTCGCTATTTCCACTGACCTGCCAATCGCAGGTCTTAGGACCCACATCGGCGCATCGAAAATTCATCTTGCCTTGTCCCTGTTGTTCACGCTCAAGCGTATCCATATGTTTTCCTCCTTTATTTCATGCTAATCACCTCTGCGGTTGGTGCAATACCGTGATTACCCGAGTGGTCACGGCAGACTGGGCTTTTCCTGATTGTCTTTCAGCATGCGGTAAAGCTCTTGCATCAAGTAAGTGAGCTTCGCCGGATCATCCTCCCGAATGACAGCGTGAGCGAAGTACTGCCATGTTTTCCGGGGGTCGCGGTGCATAGTGGCTCCTTCTGTACGGTAATCGCGTGTGCAACACTTTTCGGCCGTGACCAATCCATACCCACACGAATGATCGGACGGTCATAAACCAACCGAGGTTCAAGCACAGCGTTTCATCATGTCCGACACTTCCCGCTTGATCTCCAACAAACGTCCCTTTCGTAAGGCGAAAGCGGATTTCTCCAGCGCGGTGTGCTGGCTCTTGCTCCAATACCGTGCAGTCGTGACTCGTAGGTCGCTGATTTCTAGTCTCATGCTGTTGAGACGTTCCGAAATGTGATTCGCATCCATCATCACCTTTGATCTCCAGTCAATTCAAGCAGCTAGCTCTTCGGACGTGTTTTTCGCACTTGCCCTACATTTCAACGCGCTCCGAAGGGCGTGCAACGCATACATCGCGTCATCTACAGCCTGCTCTTCCTCGATATTGTCTCCTGCGGAATCAAAAAGCTCACGTGCACGTATCACCAGTGCCGTTTCCGCTTCAGCAATTCGATCTGAGACTTTGTTGGCGTCCAACTCAAAGAGCGCAGCTTTGTAAAATTGCGCCCAGACTCTTTTGTGCGGTGGTCCTAACTTGCCAGTTTTCATGACCACTCCACGGGAAATAGCAGTCCCACACTTCTATGATGGGAGGCGACGTAGGCCGCCTCCCATTTCCGCTACCCTTGCTGGTTTTACGCGGCTACGGCGACCGCGACCTTGTGGAAGGTTGAATTGACAACGTCAGAGGTCTGAACCTTAGGCGTGCGCTCGATAAACCTTGCCATCATCTTCAACACCTGTGGATAAGTATTGGTATTGTAGGCTTCGGCATCGGCTTTGTTTTCCCACAGACTGATTGCGGTGACGTCAATTCCGCCGTGACCCGCGAATGTAATTTCGTCCTTGAAGCCCTTCTGTTTACGAAGCAAGGGGAGGATATCGTTCTCAAATGTGTGCGTGTAATCGGAAAGAGTATTGGATTTCAGATGAAACGAGACATTGCGTGCAAACATTGCAACCTCCTAAGGTTGGGGTTGCTAAGAGAGAGAACTTCAGATGGGCTGACTTAGTTCAGGGAACCTGAAAGAGTAAGAATAGGTAGCTTGCTCAATCACAATGCTAGGCTTGTGCCCTACGATTGTCAAACGTCGCAGCGCGCAGGTGGGGACCGAGAACCGACCTCTTTGCACCAGGTCTGGCGCAGAACTCAGCATGCAAGTCGCACACGCTGGCTCGCAAGCCCCCAACCCAACGTCGAAGTGCGACAGGCGGACAGTTGGGAGTTTTGAAACTCACACTTCACGCCACGAGTTACGATTGGGAATCTGTGCCGGAGGCTCGAAAGACATTCGCCGATTCACGCAGCCGGACACGCCATTAGCCTGTATCCGCACGAAGACTATTCTTCAAGGTCAGGATTCCATCGGATTTCCGGTGTTTCATGGCGTACGTTTTTCTAACCCCGTCCGCAATACTTGTAAGACGCGAAGCGCATTGGTGATAGCCCGCAGTTCTTCCGGTGAGCTATTGTGCTCTACCTGTATCTCCGTCAATCGGCGGTCAATGGCAGCCTTTGTAGCCTCGAGACAACTTGGCAACTTCTTGTCGTCGATTTCAAAGAGGGCGGCTTCGTACAGCCGTGTCCAAACATATTGCTTCACGCTCGCGCCTCTTTCATACCACCACAAGGACGAACTCATCGCCCAGCAATGGTAAGTCATTCCAATCCTATAGAATAATCTCGCTGTCGAATCTTGGGGAGGGGACAACTGGGAAACCTAGGTAGTGCGCTTCAGCAGCTTCGAGAAGAGCGTAAGGACGCGCAGTCTCATGTGGAGAAGTTAGACGCTGCGATTTCAGTGATTAAGTCGTTAAACGGCTCAGGAACAGTCACGCAGGCCTACCAACCGACCCGAATAATATCCGCCGCATCCCGGCGCAAGATGGCACAGGCCCAAAGAGCAAGATGGCAGAAGGCTGGAAAAGATTCACAAGCAGCGGAGAAATCGGGCTCTGCTCCTGTGAAGCGAACGATGTCGGCAACAGCAAGAAGAAAGATTGCAGCGTTCCAGCGCGCGCGCTGGGCGAAGTTGAAGGGACAGCAGAAGAAGGCCGCTTAGGCTCGGTGTAAAATGTTGCCGTGACGAAACCCTTCATTCTGCCAACCAGAGTTCGCAAGCGCGGAAATCCGAACTGGGGGAAGTCGATGGAGGCCGTCCCAAATGTTCCCACTGCGTTTGAAGAGAAAGTCCGAAGGCTCGGCCTAAACGAGCAGACTTGTCCGAACTCAGAGGAACTGAAACATTGGTGCAAATGCAACAAAGACCGTTGTTACGTTCCGGAGTGGCTGCTGAAACGATGGGGAATGTCAGTTGACCCGAATGTCTCCGGCTGAGATAACCCTCTTAGGGGGCCATCCCGGCTTCGGCGGGCGGACAGATGGTTTCACGCTCTGCTTTCGGCAGTCGCGGAGTGTGAATTTTGCTGCGAAGACTTGTTGACTTTATAATGCGCCCATGCAGCGCGAGATGCGGTGGATAGACCAACCGCGCTTTCGTGGTTGGGGTTGCTCCCAATGTGCATGGGTCTTCAACCCTCCCGGGCCGCCTACCAGTGAGAATTTCGACGTAATGATGCGGAACTTTGAGTCACGCCGCGACAAAGAGTTTACGTCGCACGATTGCGCAAAATATCCGCGCAAACCAGCCCACACCTGACGCTACCTAACTGCTGCCCGTCAACTGTATCTGGCCGATTTGCTTGCTTGCGTTGGCTTCCCTACAGTATGTACAGTATCGAACCTTGGCACGAATTCGTGAAATGCTGCGATGCTGTTAAGGTCCTTTGCGCTGGCGGGGTACATCGCTATGTCTTCACTCGCTTCCGTCCCTCAGTGGTCGAGAGACATAAAGTCCTTTCGGTCTAGTTTGAAACTCTCCCAAGCTGCGCTCGGAAGGAGGCTCAACTGTTCAGCAATGGCCGTGTCTCGCTGGGAGCGAGGCGAACAGCCTCCTTCTGCCGCCTTTTATCTGGCAATAGCAAAGATCGCGGGTCCGTTTTTCGGGTGGACGTTTTGGAATCTAGCCGGGATCAACGAGGATGATCTTCCACGGATGCCCGGTCGCAAGGCGAGGACAAAGAAGAAGCAGCAGAACCTGTCAAATGCGATCACGATTCTAGAAATCGAAGTTGCTCGGAGTGCAGAGCGTGCAGTGAGACGGGACGCGCTGTTCCCAGACCTGCCTACCCTTGAACTGCGACGAGAGTACAAGACCATAGCCGCAGCAGAGGCCAACTTCAGCCGCGTCGTGGCGTGTCACATTCAACTGTTGAAGAGGTTGGGTGTGTAGACCGCCCAACCATAAACCCGAATCCGAGCCATCGCTATCGCTCCTTGGTTGCTTTGCGCATGACGTATGCGGGAAGGATACTCGCGTCGCGGCCGCCAAGCCCGCGGCATCGACAGCGGCGCAGTGACGGCGTTTCAATCATGATCCCCGATTGACGTGCAACTCGGAGGTCAACTGTTGTAACCAGTGGATTTACACGTTTTGACGGCTTGTTTGAGTGCATGCAGGAGTTGTGCTCGAAAAGGGCGTGACACCCCCGATGTGAGAGACGCGATATTTCAACAGTTGACCTAAGCCGTAACAGTCCTCACTTCGGAACCGCAGGTGACGGAAAGTTGATTCCCCAGAAATTCTTTTCCACAGCGTCTGCTTCGAGAAACTCGACTCCATATGTATAGACACCCTGACGTTGTGCGCTGATCAGGGTGACTACTCGGGCCGAAAGCTTAGTCTGGCGAGTGTTTTGTAACAAGATGGTTGAACCCACCAACAGCTCACGATTCAGTTGAATGGCAGCCCCATGTCGGTTCAGCTTGGTTGCGTTGGCGGGCAGAGTAAAGGCGCACTTCGTACGGTCGTCGCCTGACATCGTTATACGAGCTTTGAGCGCTATGCGACTACTTCGGCGCTTTAGTACCTGCATCCCATCAACAGATCTAGTCTTCACGGTCCCTCCTTCGCTCACGTCTTACGAGCGGTGGAACGTTCGTCCAGAGGTGGGTTCTTTGAGATACTAGGCTACAACCTTGCCGGGGCGGTATGTACCGAGGTCAACTATTCAAAGATGACCTTGTGAAATGCCATAAAGAGAAAGAGATCATGGACCTCGGTGATCTTGCGACTGGCCCTAGCCGAAACCAGCTTAGTGGCGATCTTGTTAGCTGATGTAACCAGGGCTGAAGCTTTGTACGCCTCCGGATGCGCGATTTCGAGCTATGAGGCCCTCGCTTCCTGGATCTCGACCTTCTCGATATCGCCCGCACAAATCCCTCATGCGCGTCACCGTGGTTGAGTATGTCACTCCCGCTGACATACTGAGAACAGGCCACAGCGCAAGTTTGCGCCGTCTGTTCACCTAGCAATTGGGGTTTTGAGCGTAATGGCGATGTTACGACAGTCTCTTATTTGTGGCGCTCTTCAGACCGCTCAGATCCTCCGATGCAACGCTGAGAACGCATCGCCACCTCATCTTTAGAATGTTCAGAACTCCAGCCGTGCCTGGAATGCGATCATGCGTGGAGTGCTATCGCCACCTAAACCAACTCCGAGCAATCCGGTCGGCGGAGAAGTCGTGGACGTGAGCGCTCCGAATCCAGTTTGCGTGGAAGGATTTCCCGGAATACCGGCTTCCACTACGCTTGGCAGGCTGAAATTTGGATGGTTGAAGACATTAAAGAACTGCCCCTCAAAGCGCAGCTTTACATGTTCAGTCAAGGCAAACCATTTGGTCAGATAAAAATCGCTCCAGAAAAAATCAGGACCACGCAGTAAGTTGCGGCCGAGGTTTCCGAATTGGCAGCTCTGGGGGCTGTCCCCGCCATAACATTGCCCGGTGCTGGGATCAACGGTCGAGACGAACGCGCCCGGATTGAGCCACTGCAATGTTCCTGGCTGCGTGACGCCTGGAACCGGATGATGTTCATATAGCGGAAGGCCGGGAACAACGCTGGCAAACTGCGGCCCACTGCCCTGCACAATGCCATTACCACCGGCGGAATAGGGCGTGCTTAGGACGGAGAACGGGACGCCGCTGTGCCAGAATGCGGTTCCAGAAATCTGCCAGCCGTTCAGCGCGTAGCCCAGAGAATGATTCCGCACCTTCACCGGCAACTGATATACGTACTGGCCATTGAGATTGTGCCGGATGTCATAGTCGCAAGGACCGTAGTCGCGGGCGAGTTCTCCGGGCAAGGGGGAAAGAATTCCTCCACCGGAAAATTGCAGGAATCCGCCGTTCGAGACCGTATCCATACAACGGCTGAAGGTGTAATTGATCTGTCCCTGCAGGCCGTGTCCGAGGCGTTTTGCGGCCGTCACTTGAAGGCCGTTGTAGTGACTGTTTGCACCGGTCGAGAACTGCGTGACTGCGCCAAACCGTGGATCAGTAGGCTGCATGTAGGGGAATGGCGCAAAACAACCTTGACAGACGGTTTGATAGCCATTGACTTGTGTCGAGTAAGGCTGGTTCACGGCACGCGTGCCCACGTATTGGGCCTGTAAGCTGGCCGTCGTTCCGAATTGATGTTCCAGTCCCAGGCTCCACTGCATAAAATACGGAGCGTGTAGTTTGCCATCCGGGATAGCCGTGATCGCGACTGGTGGAAGACAATTTGCGGGATTTGCCTGGGGCGATGCGCACGAAAGCAGACCTCGGGGAAATCCTGACGCAAAGATCTGATTCGCAGTGATGGTTGCGTCGACCGCGCTGTTGGTCACTCCCGGCGCGATTGCTGTACATCCGACCGGGCTGCAGCCCGCGGACCCAACTGTGCCGACCGTGCCAAGCAGTCCTCCCTGGAACGTCTTGTCGTAGGGAGGATTGATACCGATCAGATCGGCTACGCTGCCCGGCAAGATGTCACTGAAAATCCCGAAACCGCTGCGGAGTACCGTTTTTGGCTCGAACTGCCACGCAATCGCCGTTCTCGGTTGCAGAATGGCCACCGGCGTGGAAGAGAACAGATTGCCAAGATTAGTCTGGATGGCCGCGTTGAGCGGTTGATCGACATCATGTGAGATGGAACTGAAAGAGCCGCGAAGTCGGGCAACTTGATCGTGCGGATTCAGCGGATTGGAGTTGAAGGTATCGCGCAGGCCGAACGTCCAGGTCAGTTGGCGCGTTACTTTCCAGGTGTCTTGCGCGTAGAGATCGAGATTCAGAAAATTGAAGGGCTCGTTTGCGTTGGTAGGGAACGTCTTCGAAGCTGTGTTCGCCACTCCATGAATGAATTGCTGCAGGCTCGCATAAATCACGGTGGGAACTGTGCCTTCCCCGAAGTCATAGTCATTCAGACGGAAGATTCGAGTGTTGGTTCCAAATCGCAGTTCGTGAGCGCCATGGCTCCAGGCAAGATTGTCATTAATGAAAAATCGAGATGCGCGTCGACCTTGCATCCAGGTGTTGTCAAGCCCACCGATGGGCGTGAATGGGTTCGCGCCGCTGCCCTGCAATACGATCGGGAAAGCCGAGAGTGTCTTCTGAAAGTCGCTTGGCCCGAACAAGCTCTCGTACCAGGAGAAAGCGGGATTGAAGTAGTTCACCAGGTTCTGTGAGAAGACGTGGGTGTGTCCTGCCGCAAACGAATAGAGAGGCTGCGGCGAAAGCGCATTGAAGAGCGGGTTGATGGGGTCTGTCCACGCGGCTTGCAGTCCGGTGTCGGCCTGGAAACGAAACCAGGTCGTATCCTTTTGGTTGATGTTGTAGTCGACGCGGGCGGTTTGCACCTGTTCGTGGTCGTCGCCAGAGTGCGAGACGCTCTGCCGGTTCGCGCAACCAGCAGCGATCGGGCAACCGAGTATCGCAGTGGGCGTGCCTCCAGTATTTTGGTAGAGAGAGAACATCTGTCGATAGAACGGCACTTCCTGCGGTGCAGCCGGGTAAATGATGTTGCCGTTTGTACCGGTCAGACCTAACGGAAGTTGTTGCAAGACGTATTGCTGGAATGCGGGAGTTGGGACGATCGTCGGTGTAACGATGGGCAGCGCGATGCGCACCCACTCGCTGTCGAAGAAGAAAAACAGCTTGTCGTGCTCAATCGGTCCCCCCAGACTTCCTCCAAAATGATTCACCGTGGATCGCGGCTTGTGATTTCCAGGTGTCGCATTCGTAAAATAGTCCGCCGCATTCAGCAGCGAACCATTCCACAGTTCGTAAAGATTGCCATGAAACTGATTCGTGCCCGACTTGGTGACGTAGTCAACTTGCGATGCTCCATAGCGTCCCTGATCCACTGAATAGGAAAGAGTGTTGACGGTCACTTCTGAAATCGAATTCAACCCCAGGACTAGGTTGGTTGAAAGGCCGCTGTTGAGATTGGTGAGCGGGTCATTCGTTTCCAGACCGTCGACGATGTAACCGTTCGAAAGGGCGGGGAGTCCGTTAAACTCCACGTTGCCGTACCCGTTTGAGCCGCCGACGAAGTCATTGCTGCTGCCAGCCGTGTTGATCAGCGCTCCGGGCGCAAACTGCAGCGGGTAGGTTAAATCACCGCCTGGATTCGGCAGATTTTCCAGTGCCGGCGCATTCAGAGTCGTGGATGTGTTCGCGTTTTCTGGGTTGATGACTGCGGATTCACTGCTTACTTCGACGAGCTCATTGGATCGGGCTACCTTTAGCGTAAAATCCACCGTTTGCTTCTGCCCCAGGCCCGAAACGACATTGTCATTTTGCTTCGGTTCGAAACCCGGTGCTTCCGCTTTGACCGAGTACGTGCCCGGCTTCAACTGTGGGAAATTGAATCGGCCAGCTTCATCGGTCTGGACGCTACGCTTGAGGCCGGTCTCGTGATTTGTGACCGTTACGATGACGCTCGGCACAACTGCCCTGGTTGGGTCCCTTACTTCGCCAACGATGGCACTTGTGGTTTCGCCCTGCCCTAGAGCTTCCGCCGGAAGGAGACATGCCACGCACAACACAAGAAGAGCGAAGCAGCGTACCCGCGAAATGGATTCTTCGCTCATGTGGCCTACAAATGCGAATGCTCCTTGTCTTGCTCAAATTAACCAAGGGTTATTTGTTGTAGTTAACCATAGTTAAGGTCAACAAGCAAGCGCGAACGCGAAGAAGCCGATTGGCTTGGGCCCGAATCACCCCCAATATAGAAGTAACTAAGTTGGGCGAAATCTAGCTTTTATGGAACATGGGCTGGAATGTTTGATGTAACCAGATGGGATGAGAATGCCGGTCTCCGGCGGGATGCGATGCATCCGATCCCAAGGGATACGGCTGGTCTGGCTACGACGCAAAAGTGCGCGGTGCCAGAGCCGTCCTACTTGGAGTCGAAACAGATGCAGCGTGTGGTCGAGTAAAGTTGGTGGTGCTGATCCAACCAACCGGCTCGGGAGAGTCGGAGTAGGGATCATGATTGCTCATAACCCCCTCCACGGATCCGGACAGGCGGCTTTCCCGCATCCGGCTCTTACCTTAGTGACAACGCCCATGCGGCGGAGAGGATAAGGATGGTAGATGCGAACGGGAGGCAGCCAGCGGACGATGAGTCGAGCGGGGGAGCCGACATTGTCATGGAATCAATAGCGCAAGTTTGCGCCGTCTGTTCAGCTAGCAATTGGGGTTTTGAGCGTAATCGCGATTTATCGACAGTTAGCCGCTATTGCCCTGTGAGTCAGATATTTGCTGGGTGGGCTGCTAACTAAGACGCTTGACGACGAACTTGTTGCAACGCGCTGGTCGCGGTTCGCCTCGCGGGCATTCGCACGTCGGTCTTAGCATCACTAGGGGTCGCATTACTGAATATAGGGTCCACTTTGATGTGAAGGGTTTTCACAACTCCACCTAACTCGGCTAAGCGGCTTATCAATTTGGTGCTCTCGTTTAATCCGTTTGCCGGAATTTCGCGTACATCAACGGTAAAGCTTACTTTGTATCTTGGGGCATTCGTCGGTGCTTCCGCTAGCGTGAGTTGCCACATTCGTGAAACCGCGACCACAGAGTGGCTGCCGCAAACACCGCACGCATCATGGGGACTGTTGGTGACTAAATCGCAGTTTACGCAGTAGACAGCATTCAGCAGGGGAATTGCGCTCAGGAACCCGCTCCCAGCGTCGGTAACCCTAAGCTGTTCGTCATCAGTGCGCAGTCCATGAGTCTTGGATAGCGGTGCTGGTCTTAGCAAAAGCCACCCAACCAACAAAATCGCGACGACTAACATGGCCCAGGGAGCCATTTCGCCCCAAATGATTACAATGACCACGAAACCCAACAGGCGCAGCATAAGTCACCAGGCGTTATTGTACCGCGCTGCTTTCTCCGATAGCGCTTATTGACCCCATGATGAGTGCTATCGCGATATTACGCCACTTAAGGTCCTTACGGTGTCGTTGCGAGGTTTTGGAGCGTCAGAAAAAATCGTTGGAACTGTCGATTCTTACAGTAGCTGGGGCTGGCACAGGGGCCTAAAATTGGCTCCGTTCACACGGGCTGCGGAGGAGAAAAGACGATGGCAATACAAACGAAAAAGACTCGACCGAACATTGTCTTCGTCCTGTTAGACAACATCGGCTGGGGAACTTTCGGGGTGTACGGTGGAACGATACCCACGCCGCGAATCGACAAGTTCGCCAGCGAGGGCATCCGGTTCAACAACTACAACATCGAGGCCCAATGCACGCCGTCGCGCTCGGCCATTCTTACCGGGCGGCATCCGGTTCGCTCGGGAACTATCAGGGTGCCTTTGCCCGGAGAGGGGCTCTCTGGGCTCGTGCCGTGGGAATACACCATCGCCGAACTCCTCTCTGACGACGGCTATGCCACCGCAATGTACGGCAAGTGGCACGTGGGCGAGCACGAGGGTCGTCTGCCGAACGATCAAGGCTTCGACGAGTGGTGGGGAATCAAGAACAGCAGCGATGAGGCCGGTTATTCCGCGTGGCCTTTGTTCAAGGAAAGCGGCATGCCGGAGCCCATGATCTGGGAAGGAAAGAAGGGCGAGCCGTCCAACCCAGTGATGCCGTTTGACCTAAAGGTGCGGCCTATCTTCGACGGGGACTACATCATCCCCAAGACAGTCGAGTACATCAAGCGGAACGCGGCAGCGAAACAGCCCTTCTTTGTCTACGTTGGCTACACCGAGATGCACCCACCTGTGATCGGCCACCCGGATTTCGTCGGCAAGTCCACCCAGCGCGGCGGCCTGTACGCCGACATCGTCGCCGAGATAGACTACCGCGTCGGTCAGATTCTGGACGCCGTCAAAGAAGCGGGCATCGACGACAACACCATCGTCATCCTCAGCAGCGACAACGGGAGCGGCGGAGCCATGCCACAACTCGGGGGTTGTATGAACGGGCCTTGGCGCGGCGATTTTCTGAACACGCCGTTCGAGGGAAGTATGCGGGTGCCGGGAATAATCCGCTGGCCGGGAAAAGTCCCCTCTGGTGTCGTCACCAACGAGATGCTCGCCGCTGTGGACTGGCTGCCCACGTTGGCCGGGATGGTGGGCGCGTCGAAACTCGTGCCCAAGGATCGACCCATCGACGGCGTGGACGCCTCGGCCTTCATGTTAGGCAAGAGCAATACGACTGGTCGTGACAGTTACATGTTCTTCGGCATAGACGGCGAGTTGCTGTCGATCAAGTGGAAAATCTACAAGACGATCTTCCGCTATACGGAGACTCCCGCCCTTGAGAAACCCTACATCGCGTCGCAGTTCCCTATGTTCTACGATCTGACCAGCGATCCTCACGAGGACAATAATCTGTTCAACTCAGACATGACTTGTGGTTGGATACTAGCGCCGTGTTTCAAACTCATCGGTGAATATCAGCGCAGTCTAAAGGAATACCCCAACATCAAGGTCGGCGAGGACTTCAAGGGCTATAAGAAATCAACCTTGCAATCAGCATGATTGCGATCACAAGAAGCCCGTACCGCTAGTGAGAGAAATCTGGATAGTTTACGTAATCGCATTATAAAAGGGCGCCCTTTTGGAGTAGGTTGTGATCGTTCGCATCATCACCTACAGAAAGGAGCACCCTCGTGAACGATGAAAAGTATATTGGGCTGGACGTTCATCAAGCAACCATCGTGGTCGCGGTCATGGATTCGACCGGCAAGTTGGTCATGGAATCGATCCTGAAGACGAAAGCAGCGACCATTCTTCAGTTCTTTGCAGGCTTGCGCGGAACTTTGTCGGTGACCTTCGAAGAAGGAACCTGGTCCGCCTGGCTGTACGATCTGCTCCACTCCCGCGTCGACAAACTGGTGGTGTGCAATCCGCGGAAGAATGCGTTACTCCACGACGGGAACAAGAGTGATCGCATCGATGCACGGAAGCTGGCCGAGCTGTTACGCGGCAACCAACTCAAACCGGTCTACCACGGCGAGACCGGAGTGCGCATGTTGCGAGAACTATCGCGGAGTTATCTCACCATCGTCAAGGATCTGTCGCGAGTGATGAATCGGCTGAAGGCGGTGTACCGCAGCTGGGCGATTCCCTGTGCGGGCAGAGATGTTTATTACCGCCGACATCGAGCTCAGTGGCTGGCCAAGATCCGCGAAGCCGGGGTGCGACGTCGAGCTGAGCGACTTTATGAGCAGCTGGACATGTTGCAACACTTGCGGCAGCAAGCCCGCCGCGAGCTGTTAGCGGAAAGTCGCAAGCATACGATCACCGCCCAGCTGCGACAGATTCCGTATCTAGGACCGATTCGAGTGGCGCTGGCGGTGGCTCTGATCCAGACCCCGCATCGTTTCCGCAGCAGGCGACAACTGTGGGCCTATAGCGGACTGGCCTTGGAAACCCGCACCAGCGCGGAATACCGTTTTGTCGAAGGTCAAGTGCGACGCTCGAAGAAACTGCTTTGCATTCGGGGCCTGAACAAAGACCACAACCATGATCTGAAGGGTCTATTCAAAGGTGCGGCCACCATGGCCAGTGTGCGCCCCGGGCCCTTCCAAGACTTCTACCAGGCGACGCTGGCCCAAGGCATAAAGCCGACTATGGCGCGGCTCACGCTGGCACGCAAGATTGCCGCCATTACGCTGACACTTTGGAAGAAGGGAGAAAACTTCGACGCCGAAAAACTGAAATCGCAAGCCGCTTGAGCGTCTGGGGTGAAGAGCCCTTCCATCTCCGGTGATCTTTTCTGGTGGTGGCCAGTCGGTACTGGAGACGCTCGGGTTCGAGGGTGAGTATGACAATGGCCTGTAGACAACGCGGTGCCGATAGCACCCAGTCTCTGTGAAATCCCTATGCCCCCTCGGACAACCCGAAAAAGCATTAGGCCACGAGCCTCAGATAGATCCATGGTTGACACCGTACAACCGCAGGGCTTGCTAGTTTTCGTAACTGATCGGCGTCGTCGCTACTAAATGAAGATGCCACGGCTGAGATGGAACAACCAAAATCAACTGCAGGCACGACACCAGACTAGCGTCTTCCATTGGCGAGAGGGCTGGATGGCGCGAACTCTGCGCGCCCCCGGTGGAGGGAGAAAAATGTTCTTGACATCCCCTATATAGATCAGGCCATTACACTCAAAATCCCAAGGCTGAGTCTCACTGAGTGCAATGATTTTTCACTCATTGAGCCGTACGAGGCGGCCATCGACGGGGTGGAGCAAAGCTCAAGCCAGAGCTTTCCGCAAGATTGAGCAATGCGTTTACAAGTAAATTCAGCGTGGGCTGAACAACCAAATCCCCGTCGTGCACCTTCGGCGTTTAATAGTAAATGATCATCATTTACTAATAACAAACGCAGCAGGCAGTCTAACCTCATTTTCTCGCTTTGGCTGTCCATCACTGCCAGGCTCGGAGTTTCGGTTAGCTGCGACGAAAATCTAAAGTGTGAAAACTGGCGGCGATCTCATAAAAGGGAGCGGTTTGGCCTGTTTTTCGCTGAACAGTTGCGATGTTTCGAAAAGGGCTCCTAAAATACCACTTCCAAAAGGGAGGTGGCCATGAAGGCAAAATGTGTTGCTGGCATTTACTTGAGGTGCTCAACCAAGTCGCAAGAAACGCAAATGCAGGAGGCGGAAATCACCGAATACGTTTCACGGCGAGGATGGGAATACAAAATCTACCGAGATACGGGCCAGAGTGGCGTAAAAGAGAGCAGACCGGCGCTTGATTCTCTGCTTTCAGATGTGCGCAAGCGCAGGGTGGATGTTTTAGTGGTCTGGGCTCTGGACAGACTCGCGCGATCTCTAAAGCAGTTGCTGAGTATCGCGGAGGAATGCAGATCCCTTGGTGTGGACTTGGTCGCACTAAAGCAGAACGTGGACACAACCTTGCCGGCGGGACGACTGACGTTTCAGGTGTTGGGCGCAGTGGCGGAATTTGAGCGAGAGATGCTCAGAACACGCGTGAAGGCGGGACTTGAAATGGCCCGTCGCAACGGAAAGAGACTTGGGCGTCCTGCATTGCGCCGTTTTGCTTCGACCGAGGTAACAGAGATCCGGCGACTCCGCAAAGCGGGAACAAGCGTTCGGAGCCTAGCAATTCGCTATGGAACAACGCAGTACATCATCAGCAAGATGAGTGAAGCACATGCCTGAAAATCACACGCTCCAAAAAACTAATCATTCTTTGAGGCCCAAAATAACGAAATCAGACCCCCATTTTTCGCCTCTCGGGGAGGGGCTACGGGACCCAGGTTTTTTGGAGGGTGGCAAAATGCCCATTCTTTCGATTACACTCAAAACCCCTGGTTGACTCTTGGGACGGGCGCAAATCGCTCTCCGACACACCGCAAACGCGAATGCAAGACCAATCTCCGAGCTGGCAATGCGTTCTGGTGTAGACTTTGATAGTCCCTTTACACATCTCTCCGCCGTGCCCAGCGCCCCCGGTCTCTTGTGCGATCCGATGATTCCTTTTTCGGAGGCCACCCAAAATGGCAATAGTCCTGGATTTTTTCCGCAAGCTGCTACTCTGCAGCATCTGCAATAAGCCCTTGGATCCGAAGATCGCCGTTACTGATCAGAATGGGAAACCTGTTCACGAAGAATGCTGGTTGCTCAGGGCGCGGTTGGAGCAGGTGGCGAAACCGCCCAAAGCCTAGCCCACCGGGGCGACAGGTGTACAATTCTCTGTTCAGTTGTCCTTCCTTAATTTGGCCCAACGCCCACCGTTGGGCCGTTTTTGCGCCGGACGGAGTATTCATGTGATGGTACGCAGTCGCGGAAATCCGAGATGGGGGAAGCCGATGGAAGCCGCCCACGCTCTTCCAACCGCGTTCGAAGAGCAAGTCAAGAAGCTCGGTCTGACTGAGCAGAGTTGCGAAACTTCGGACGAGCTGCGGCAATGGTGTAAGAGTAACAAAGACCGTTGCTACGTTCCTGAGCGGCTGCTGAAGAAGTGGCAAATATCTGTTGACCCGAATGTCAGCAGTTGAAGGAGCTACGGTGTAACCTGCTTATGCAGCTCTGCTCCCCATCATTCCTTCCTGTCTCTTGAACCAGTAGTTCGGCTGTTCTACGTGGACGAGTTCCCATCCCTCTTTGCCTTTTTCGTTCAACCACGTGTGCAAATCTTCGGGCTTGCCTGAAAAAGTGGTGATTAGATATTCCCAGATTGCCATGTTCATCTCCTCGGAGTCTTGCCTGTCATTCGCAAGAAAAAGGCGGTCGTGAGGGTCCGAATGTCGGATAAATCGACGCTAACCCATGACCGCCTGACAGCCTTGCATAACCGCAGTTACTGGCTACAGTGTTACCGCGCACACGAAGGATTGACTGCTCAAAATTGCACAGTTTTTAGAAAAAGAAGTGGCTATAGTTGGGCGGTAAGTCTAGCGGGGCGGGGCCGAGAGCGTCTCCTTTGGTTTCTAGGGAGACTGGGAGGCTCTTGGTGCCCCGCCCCACCTACTGCAAATCTCACAAGCCATCTTACTGCCAGCGCGATCATTTCTTTCGGACACCTGTCACAATTTTACGATTTTCGCTAACAGCACGGCGGAAAAGGCGCATCACTCGCAGTGCTCAAGGAACGTCCGTCATCTCATCGCGCACTTCGCGAAGGATGGAAGATGACGGCGGCGGGGTGTTGCGCTGATCGTAGTTTTTCAACACCCACTCGCGATAACACTCATTTGGCAGGTCGGCCAATTCTCGGTGGCTGCTTTAGGCTGCGTTCGGCCCGAGGATGAGGCCAATTGCACGCCTCTGTTTCCTCGTCAGTGCGATACGCTCAGCCTGAACACAATCCCGCACGAACTTTCGTTCTGGTTGACGCAGTGCTGATAACCACCCCCGACTGTGGTCCCATATAGATTGCCAACCGCGTCCCGAAGCAAAGTTGAATAGGGAACCTCGCCATCAGAGCCACCCTTGAAGGTGTGCAGCACGACCAGCTTCCAGTCGCCATTCGATTGGTGGGCCAACTTGTAAACTACGCCGCAGCCACTACCGCTGTCGCATGACTTATCGCCCCCGAAAGATGCTGTGCCGTAGAGGCTGCCTGCTTCGTCCATAATTAAACCGTCAGTGGGCACTCTTCCGTCCGCTCCGCCGGTGAAGGAGTACAAGACTGTGAGGTTGCCGGAAGGACTCAATTGCCAAATATTTCCGTAGTCGGATCCGTTATCTCCAGGAAAGGTGCCGTAGAGGTTTCCAGACTTGTCCATAATCACGCCCGCTTCGGATCCCCCGACCACTCCCCAATCGAACGCGTACAGCGTCGTGAGAGTGCCCGCAGCATCGAATTTAAACACAGTCCCATTGTGGCTCGAGCCTCCTCCGCTACTGGTCGTGCCATAGTAGTTGCCGGACGAATCGCGCAGTATTCCTGCCTCTGAAGTTGCTCCATCCGCCCCGTCGGTGAAGGTGTACAGAGTGGTCAAAACACCAGCCCGGCTGATTTTGAACATCGTTCCGTACCCGTTAAACGAATCCCCGCCGGTCGAAGTGGTGCCGTATAAGTTGCCTGCCGGATCATGAATTAAGTTGGCTCGAGGGTAGCCGCCATCGTTATTTTCAGTGAAGCTGTGCAATACCTTCTCTCGCCATGTTCCGTTCGATTCACGCGTCACTCTGAACACCGTTCCGCAAGGATTGCTGTCAAAGCAAGAACTAGCACCACCCTCCGCGGTGGTGCCATACAAGCTACCGAGCCCGTCCCACACCAAGCCCGCGAAAGGCCCGACTCCGTCAGGGTCTCCCTTAAAGCTGTAGAGCACTGTCTCCTTCCATGTGTTGCCTGCCAGGGGTTTCAGTTGGAACACTGTGCCACAGCCATTCCCGAATCCTTCAGGGCAATCTTTGTATTTCCCCCCTGATGTCGTGGTGCCGTACAGGTTTCCGGAAGAGTCCAAGATCAAACCGGCTTCGGGCGCTGCTCCGTCAGGGTTGCCCCTGAATCTGTAGAGCACACTGTAGGCGTAAGTCTGCGCTTGTGCCGCGTGAGCCGCGATGACCGCCAGCACCAGCACGAAGAACCGTTGCTCGCCAATGAGGTATTTGTCCGATTGAGTGCTGGCCTGAGCTTGACATCAACTTCCTCCGAATCCAAGATTCCACCGATAGCTTTTATCATGGAAATCGCGTCAAAGGCCATTTATATGAAGCGAAGGAGCCCGCCAGCCTGGTTGGCCGGTCGGATCTAGAGCAGTGGGGGCATTTTGCCGTCTGTATCTTAGCTACCCGACAAACGGTTGAGGGGGTATTTCGCATTGAGGGGATTTTGCTTGGGCACCAGGCGACAAACTTCTTCCGTTCACAGCAAAAACTGCGGATCCCAACTTGTCATCGCCGTCTTCCGTACCCATAGTTTCCTACAAACCCGACCGAAGCCTTGTTATTGGGTAAACCTTCTTGAGCGACGGTTGGCGGATTCTCGTGCGTCCGTCATCATCCCACTTGACCACTGCGTCCTCTTCGTTAGTTCGCTCAACTGTGCCGATTTCTCCAGTTGGCTTTCCGAAGTTGCCCAAACCCTCGACGCGATCTCCGGGACTGAGTTTCTCGTCGGCGGCAGGCGGGTCTGCAAGCGGCGGCTTCTTGGCGCGGTTTGAGTCAGGGGTCGCGCCGGGATATGACAGCGGCGGTTGGGGAGCGTTGCGGAGCTTGGGTATCGCCTTTCCAGTGACACGGGTCATATTTCCCCTTTGCACGAGTCAGCGCAGCACACTTTGCTGCGGCTTCCCATCCTCGATAGATACAGCATAGGCCTGGAAAAAAAGTTCGGCTGATCCAAACCGCTCACTTCTGATACTAAGTCGGCGGAGTGAAACGCAACTGTCCTTGCTCCGGCAGTCGGTCTGCTCTACTCAGATTGGCTTGGGACCTTTAGTTGCGACTACCACCTCCAGTACGGTGGCAGCGTTGCGCACGCTACCCGCGATTGTTAGGAGCGGTTCTGACACGAGCGGATATTGCTCCGCTAGTGCCTCCAGTCGCACGCTGACGTGTGAAGTTGATCGACTTCGCGCAAGATCGCCTGAAAAGGCATGGCTACACCGCTCTCGCTGAAAAACCTAAGGTGGGCGAACTTCAGATGGACTGGCTTAGGTCAGAAGACCTGAAAGAGGAGAAGGTGGTAACCGCCCCGCTGCCACTGTAACACTCCACAAGGAGCTTCGCTTACTGCAAATTGACCAGTTGAAAGGGGCGTCCCGGATTCGTGGAATCATGGATAAGCGGGCAACAGAGAAGGAACAATGTAATCGTGGAAGACGGCACTCGCCGAAGCCATCAAACGAAATGGCAAACCGAGAGTCCGCAGGAGAGCATGGTTCCGGTTGTTCGGGATGAAATGTTAGTCGTGAAGAACGATGTTGAGAAGTGAACTGTGGACTTGCAGCCCGGCCTCGCCATAGTCAACGAAGCCCAACTTCCTAAACCTGTTCATGAAAAAGCTAACCCGCGACCGAGTTGTGCCCACCATCTCGGCGAGAGTCTCCTGACTGATTCTGGGGATCACAGATTCGGGTTTCCCGTCCTTGCCGAAATGGGCAAGCAGGAGGAGAATCCGAGCAAGCCTCTTTTCGCTGGAATTGAAAAGTTGATCAACCAAATCCTCTTCGTATCGGATGTTTCGACCCAACAAATAGGCTACGAACATATCCGACAATTCGTGTTCCCGATGAAGCGCCTCCATCATGGCTTTCTTGTCGATGTGCAGAATAGCGCAATCCGTCATCGCGGTCGCACTGCCCATGCGGACAGCTTGGCCCGCGAGCGCACCTTCACCGAAAAAGTCTCCCTCACCGAATATACCGACCGTAGCTTCCTTGCCAGTCTTCGAGACTATGGTGAGTTTCACCTTGCCCGTTTGGACGTAAAACACCGAATCAGCGGTATCCCCTTGAGCAAAAATCCCAGTTTTCTTCGGGAAAAGCACAAATTTCCTGCCCTCGCCGATGGTACTGAGGAATGCATGCGGATCGAAATCGCGTTTTTCCTTGGCGCTCATAGCTTTTGCAGAAAGAAAAGTCGCCACGAAATCGCAGCCTTATCGAAGAATGAGGCGAGAAGTAGGAAAGACTGTCACCAATTATGACAAGCGACCGGGGGAAGCGCAAGGGTTTTATATCTACGGATGGTTTCCAAAGCGCGGAGAGAAGGAGCGGCGTTAAGTCGCTCAAGGGCTCCTCCATGTCGCTGGTCCAATGATCCAATCAGGGCGTAGCAATGGTGCAGGATCGTGGTTTACACATGACGACCTTCAGTACGGATTCGGGCTGGAGAGGTTAACCAGCATAGGCGTGGTCTCCGCGAAGAGATTTGAGGTTTGCCTGAAATTCCTTCGTCATCGCTACATTATTGAGCGCGAAGAATTCCTTCTTGCAGTTTCCACAGATGAATCGGCCAGCATCGACCCGGTCAAATTCGTCGACGAAGGAATATCTAGTCGATTGATGGCAATCGGGGCACGTCAGCATTTTCGTTTGTCGCAATGCAGCCTCGTAAGGATCATACTTTACAAGGAGCAGTCTGGCGTTGTGACGATGTCCCAAACTACTCGCCAGTCAAAAGCTTGTCTGTCCAGTATTGAACACCTCTGTTTGAAATGAGTGTTCACAGGGTTGTCATGCTGAAGGAGAACCGCTTCGTCACCGACCAAGCCGATCTTGGTTCTTAGTCAATTGTGCGTAAAGTGAGCAATTTTGAACAGACGGGCTGAGCGTGGGCAAACTATCATGCACTCTGTTTGACAAGGCAGTCATGGGTTAGTGTCGATGGATCGTATCGACGTTCGGGCCCTCACGACTGCTTTCCTTTTCGTATCTAGACCACCGCACGTTTCAGGCCGAGCCCACCAAGGTTCGGCCTTCTCCTTTAGCCTTCGCGATGCACGAACAACCTCATTCCCAAATCGGGAAAATTGCCCATTTATTTCAAATCCTGTGCACTTGTGAACAATTCACAGATATGCAACGGGTTATAAAATCTGTTCAACGAGCAGGAGTGTGGAAGAACTACGCGGCCCACGGTCGTTTGTTCCTCTGATGGCGCAGCGCCACCCGCTGCGGTATGTTTTTTCGGCTACGGTGTTTACAGATGTCGACTAGTGAACCATTCACGCCGCGTACACCCGACCCGATAAAGCACCTCGGCCGCCTACGCATCACCGACCGCCAGCGGGCAAGCCCGGCAAGCCGATACTCGTCCCAGCAAGCGCAACGTTACAATGGCCGCCAGATTTGTCTTCTGGCCGTTCCCCGTGACTACCAGAAATGACGGTTGGGACAGCGATGCCTGACAACCATCAAGCGCAGTCACGGTACGTGCGACCTCCGGGCCTCATTCTTCTTGCATTTGCGAGTCTTCCAAGGCTCCGATCTCTTCCTTAATCTTTCTTTTCACTTCGTAAAATTGCCTTCGGTTTTGTCCCGCGTGCTGGGTCTCATCGTTTTCTCCTGCGTCCTGGAATGTCCTCGTCTGTGGTTTTCCGTCCTGCCATTTAGGCTACGGCTTTGGTTTCAAGAGGCATTTGCACGAGTTCCTCAAACAGGGAACGGTAATAGATCATCGCCGAGCGAAGATCTTCCGTACTTGCTTCTCCCCTAGCCAGCCGCGATGCTATGGCGTGCGCGGACCGGTAATTTTCTACCACTTTAGGATGGTCGACAGAAATGTCCGCGGCACACTGATCAAAATCGGTCACGGGATAGCCGCGAGCCTGCATTAATGAAGACACAAGTTCACCCGCTTCCGTGACTGCTCCTTTTGGATAATCGACAAAGCGAGCCTGCAATGAGACCCACTGAGCGGAAAAGCGCTCACGTTCCGCGGCGTCGAGTTCGCGGATTTTCATGATCCCTACTCCGACTCTCCCGAGCCTGTTGGTTGGCTTTAGCACCACCAACTTTACTCGGCAGCGGGAGCCGACATTGTTATGGAATCAATTACACTCATTAAGCCTCAAAACCTTGACGTGGCTCGAACGCTTCTCCTCGACATCAGAGTCCGTACTGCACACTCGTATCGCTGGCAAATGGTTCCGTAATGAACTTTCTCATCTCGGGACTTTTATCTCTGATCAAAAACGCTCAGTGTGAGCGGCGAATCGAGACTGACCTTCTGCTAGGTAAGATCGCGGCCCAAAGCATTCGGCGTACTGTGACGGGTTAAGTTGCCAATCGAGGCCCTCGCGTCCTGAGGCTGCTCCCGACAGCACTATTTGCGGAGCGATCAATTCTGACCAGTTTTCAGAGTGCGCAAGGATGATAATCACGAATTAGAACGCTCTGCACATGCAGAGGCAATTTCGTTAACCAACCTGGGATTGC
>JABDBE010000018.1:49470-52411 GCA_013288805.1 Acidobacteriota bacterium | reverse complement strand
GGGCGAAATGCGACATTCTGTGGGCGCAGTTGGACGCTCTGTATTTTGCTTACGTGCAGCCGGGATGGCCGGCGCCTGGGGCTTTTCGGATTCAGGAGTCTTGAGCGTGCCGCGCCCTTCTGATTCGAGCCAGCCACGCTTTGCTTCCGGTTGCCGCTGGGGCACTCAGGGTGAGGAACGCGTGGTGCTTTTTCCTGAGGGTATGATTCGGGTTCAGGGCACTGGGCAGAACATCCTGGAACTTTGCGATGGGCAACACACGGTTCAGGAGATTGTGGCTGCGCTTTCGGAGAAGTTCAGCGGAGGAGATCCGACGAAGATTCGCGAAGATGTTGGCAGTTTTCTGGAGGCCCTGCAGCAGAAGCGCATCGTCGATTATTAGGAGTGGCTTGGCAGCGCCCCACGACGGTCTCCGGGAAGCCGACGCTACAAGATATCAATGACTTCGAACCCACTGGCGTTGATTGCTGAGATCACGCATCGCTGTCCCTTGCATTGCGTGTACTGCTCGAATCCGCTGCAGATGATTGCGACTAAGGCGGAACTCTCGACCGCCTATTGGGTCCGCGTGTTTCAGGAAGCGCAACAGCTGGGAATTCTGCATCTTCATTTGACTGGCGGTGAGCCGGTGGCGCGAACGGATCTGAAAGATCTCGTTGAGGCCGCGCACGCTGCCGGACTTTATACCAATTTGATCACTTCTGGAATCGGCTTGCCCGAGGTGCGACTGAAGGCGCTGGTGGACGCGGGGCTTGATCACATTCAACTCAGTTTTCAGGATTCGCAAGATGGGCCTGCGAACTGGATTGCGGGCGCGAAGGCGCACGTACACAAGATCGCTCTTTCGAAAATTATTCGCGGGTTCCGTATTGCCTTCACGGTAAATCTAGTTGTGCATCGGCAGAATCTCGATCATCTCGAGGAGATGATCGAATTTGCGGAGCAGTTGAAGCCGGATCGTCTGGAGATTGCGCATGCCCAGTATTACGGCTGGGCGCTAAAGAATCGGGACACGTTGATTCCTACTCGCGATCAGCTTGAGAACTGCATGCGAATCGTGGAAGTGGCGCAGGAGCGGCTCTCGGGCCGCATGAGAATCGATTGTGTGGTTCCGGATTATTATGCACGCTATCCCAAGGCGTGCATGGGCGGATGGGGCCAGCGGCTGCTCTTGATTGATCCTTCCGGGAATGTGCTTCCTTGCCATGCGGCGGGAGTGATTCCGGGCATGAGTTTCGACAATGTGCGTGAGCATTCTCTGGAATGGATATGGCGAGAGTCCGCAGCCTTCCAACGCTTTCGCGGTGAGCAGTGGATGCCCGAGCCTTGCCGAAGTTGCGACCGCCGGGCGGAAGACTTCGGCGGCTGTCGCTGCCAAGCCTTTTTGATCACCGGCGATGCCAATGCGACCGACCCGGTCTGTACGCTCGCACCCACGCATCACCTGATCGAAAGCGCCCGTCCGGAGGCACGTTTCGATGGCGAGCAAGTCTCGTGGTCCTACCGACCCAATCCTGAATGAAGTGTAAATTCGCTGCAAATCTGCGGACAAATAGCTGCAAATGTCTGCAGATTGTAAAAACATTGTCAACAGTTCGTCCGCGATGCTGACAGGCGGCGAGGTGGTAGTAAGCTTGTTCAGTATTGATGCTGAATTTTAATTTCCGGAGCAGCTATGATGCGAGTAGAGACAACCCGAGAATCGACTTTACAGCGTGCCCCAGGCACCCTGCCGAAAGCGTTGACTTACGTTAATCCGGGGGCGAATACGATGGAGCGAATTCTGGTCGTAGAAGACGATCATGCGGTACAGAAGGCCCTGCGGCGTTTGTTTGAGACGGAAGGATTTGAAATTGAGATCAGTGCGGACGGAAGGTCGGCGCTGGAAGCGTTCCGCAGAGCCGCGCCTGCCGCGATCGTGCTGGACTTGCGTTTGCCCCTTGTGTCTGGTCGCGATGTTTGCCGGGAGATCAAACAGCAGGCGCCCTCGGTTCCTATTATTGTTTTAAGCGCTGCCAGCGACGTTTCAGACAAGGTGTTGCTTCTGGAATTGGGCGCAGACGATTATGTGACCAAGCCCTTCAGCCCACGAGAATTGCTGGCTCGGGTACGGGCAGCATTGCGGCGCACGGTGCGAACCGGAACCGGCGATGTGGTCACTTTCGATGGAATCTCGGTGGACTTCACCAAGATGGAGGTGAACCGCAATGGCGAAGTCGTCGTGCTCACGGCGCAGGAATTCAAGACTTTGAAATTCCTGATACAAAACGCAGAGCGGGTGATTTCGCGGGATGAATTGCTGAATGAAGTGTGGGGATATCAGAATTATCCGTCC
Source organism: Acidobacteriota bacterium (assembly GCA_013288805.1). GTDB lineage: Bacteria > Acidobacteriota > Terriglobia > Terriglobales > Acidobacteriaceae > JABDBE01. The sequence continues at coordinate 50,076 of JABDBE010000018.1, read as the reverse complement.
ACCCGCACGGTGGACAATCACATCCTGAAACTGCGGCAAAAGCTGGAGAAAGATCCGACCAATCCGATACATTTCCGGACGGTTCATGGCATGGGCTACAAGTTTGTGCGTTAACTCCCAAGGCTGCGAAGTGTTTGGTGGTGGTGCATTTGATAAGGAAGCGAGCGAAACGCACGATTATTGCGTCGCAAAGAACGCGACGCTTCGGGCGCGTCGCCCAGATTCCTCCGGACGTAAAGAACGCTGGTTCGGAATGACAATCAAACACCACCAGATGTCGAGGCGCGGGGAGAGGTGAGCTTGATGAAACTTCGGATGCGGACCAAGTTTCTGCTCTCCATGCTATTGATCTCAGCCGGTCTCACCTGGACTAGCCTGCTGCTGGTGCGCCGCACCGTTCAAGAACAGGTGAAGAAGAGCATTTTCGCGGACCTTCACAACTCCGTCAGCACTTACCAGAACTTCTACCGCGAGCGCGAGCTGACGTTGACCCACCTGGCGGAATTGCTGGCGGACCTGCCTAATTTGCGGGCGCTGATGACCACGCAGCATGAAGCCACTATTCAGGATGGGTCTACTGATTTGTGGCGGCTCGCGGGCAGCGAT
>JABDBE010000018.1:28-49460 GCA_013288805.1 Acidobacteriota bacterium | reverse complement strand
GTGGCACTGCAGACGGCGACTCCAGGCTTTTCGCGGGAGATGGCGCAGAAGTCGCTGAATCCCTCCAGTCAGGAAGGTTCGAGCCAGTGGTGGTTCGGCGCGCAGCATTTGTATCAGGTCTTTCTTAAGCCAATCTATGCGGGTCCCGCGGCGGAGAACAGGCTGTTGGGATTCCTGGTAATCGGGTACGAAATTGACGATTCGGTGGCGGCGCATATAAGCCGGATCGCTGCCAGCCAGGTGGCGTTTTACTACGGCGAAACAATCGTGAGGAGTACGCTGGATCCCACGCGTGAAGCTGAGCTTTCGCGGCATCCGATCATACCCTCCGCTCCCGGAATTCCAGAACCGGAACAAGTGCAACTAGGAGATGAACGCTTCCTGGCGACTTCGTTGGAGCTGGCCGCCGACAAAGAACCTGCGGTTCGCTTGGTTGTTCTCAAATCCTACGATCAGGCCACCGCTTTTCTCGACAGTCTGAATCGCTTGCTGCTGGCACTGGGACTGGCTGCTGTCCTTGGCGGGAGCGCGCTGGTCTTCTTCATATCGCACACCTTTACCCGGCCTTTAGGAAACTTGGTGGCGGGCGTGCGCGCTTTGGGAAGAGGGGACTTCCACTATCAACTGGACGCTCGAGGCGGCGATGAAGTTGCCGAAGTTACTCGCGCATTCAACCGAATGCGAGACAGTCTTCTCAAGACGCAGCAGGAGTTGATCGATGCGGAACGGCTGGCGACGATCGGGCGAATGGCCAGCTCGGTCTCGCATGACCTGCGACATTCGCTCGCGGCCATCGTCGCGAATGCTGAATTTTTGTGCGAGAGCCGCTTGTCGACCGATCAACGAGAAGAGCTGTACCAGGAAATTCGGATCGCGGTAAATCAAATGACGGAACTGATCGATTCCTTGCTCGAGTTTTCGCGAACCCGGGAATCTTTGCGGCGGACTTACGGAAGCGTCAAGGAGTCTGTCGATCGGGTAGTACAGGCCGTGCGTACGCATCCGCGGTTCCACACGGCGAGGGTTACGGTTCGTCAGGAGGGCAACAGCACAGGCTGGTTCGATACCAGGAAGCTTGAGCGCGCGCTTTACAACCTGCTCTTGAATGCGTGTGAGGCGATCCCGGGAGAAGGTGGGGAAATCAACGTCGACTTGCGTGAAGTTCCGGGGAGACTGGAAATTCGGTTGACGGACAATGGCCGCGGCATTCCTGAGTCCATTCGTGGAAACCTGTTCGAGCCCTTCATCAGCTACGGCAAGGAAAATGGAACTGGACTGGGTTTGACGGTGGTGCAGAAGATTATTCAGGATCACGGAGGAGATGTCACATTAGAAAAGACATCCGAGGAAGGGACGGTTTTCCGCATCAGTCTGCCCATCGTGTCGTCGGCGAGCACGGATAGTGGGGGCGAGGGAAAACCGGAGATCCCACCGCTGGCCCGAGCAAAAAGGGCGGAGTCGGAGTAAGATTTCCCGTCGGTAAGCGAGTGCGCCACCTAGTCCAAGCGGTTTCGCGGCTCGCTCGACATCGTTCACGGACTTCCACAGTCTTCTTCGGGAGGGCGATTTGTGAAGCAAGGGAAAAGTTTGCCTGATTGGATGCGAAGATCATGTTTGGCCGGAGTACTTCTGTTGCTGGGCAGCGTGTCTGGATGGTCGCAGGAATCAAGCTCAGCCGCGGCATCGTCGCAGAACGATTCAACTGCGGCCGCGATTCATGAACTTCAACAAGAAGTCAAAGAACTGCGATCGGCGATGGTCGAGATGCGATCGGAAACGGAGCAATATCGGGCCGAGAATGCAGCGCTGCGGCGCGAGTTGCACGGTGCTCGCAGCCCATCGGAAGCCGTTCTGCGGTCGCCGCAGAACTCGTATCCATCGACGGCGCCGGCCGATTCAGATCCTCCGGCGGCGCAGGCAGCTCCCGCAAAAGCGGATCAGACGGCGTCTCTGGAAACCCGTGTGGGGGCGCTCGAAGAGTCGACGCAACTGACTAACAGCAAGGTCGACGATCAGTATCAGACCAAGGTTGAGAGCGCTTCCAAATACCGCCTTCGGCTGTCCGGGATTGTCCTCTTGAACCTTTTTAACAGTCATGGGCAGACGGACAATCTGGATGTTCCGAGTTATGTGACTGGCCCGAGCACGGGTACGGGAAGTTTTGGAGCAACCATGCGGCAGTCGGAAATCGGGCTGGAAGTGTTCGGCCCTACCTTGGCGGGCGCGAAGACATCCGGCAGCCTGCAGGCTGACTTTTCCGGGGGATTTCCCAGCACATGGAATGGAGTCGACTCCGGCATTTTCCGGTTGCGTACGGCGAGCGCGCGAATGGATTGGACCAACACCTCGGTCGTCGTGGGTCAGGACAACGCATTCTTTTCTCCACTATCGCCGACGTCTTTCGCGTCGCTTGCGGTCCCTGCGCTTAACTACGCGGGCAATCTGTGGGCGTGGACGCCGCAGGTGCGACTGGAGCACCGCTTCCAACTTTCCGAGGATCAGAGCATCACGATCCAAGGCGGAATTCTCGACAATCTGGTTGGAGAGTTTCCGGCAAACTCGTACTTTCGCCAGCCTGGACCAGGAGAACTTTCTCGTCAGCCAGCGTACGCGCTGCGGACGGCGTGGACGAGCAGCTTCCGTGGTCAACCTATAACCTTCGGTGCGGCCGGCTACTACAGCCGTCAGGATTGGTCGAGCGAGCACTACGTCGATGGCTGGGCTGGCATGGTCGATTGGCAGATCCCATTGGCGTCACGACTGCTTTTCACAGGCGAGTTTTATCGCGGGCGGGCGATTGGCGGAATTGGCGGCGACATTAGCCAGAGTGTGGTATACGACGGCAACCCCAGTCTTCCCACCACGGCAGTGCGTGGGCTGGATACAATTGGCGGATGGTCGCAGTTGAAATTCAAGGCCACGAACACACTGGAATTTAATGCTGCAGTTGGACTGGACAATCCGACAGCTGCGGAAGTGCGAGGGGCGGCGGTGAGTCAGACTTACTTGTTCAGCCCCTTGTTTGTTCAGAATCGCGGAGCTCTGGTGAACTTTGTCTTTCGTCCGCGCTCGAGCCTGCTGTTTTCCGGGGAATATGGGCGCTTACGAACGTCGCAACTCTACGATGTGAGCAATAGCGCCGATCAGATCAGTTTGATTATGGGTATTTTGTTTTGATCAAGAAAACCGCAACTGTTTCCTGTCTGTGCGTGCTGACGATTTTCAGCGCTTTGGCCTGCGCACAGGCGGTTACAGTGACGGCAGATGTAGCCTTGGTCAGCGGTAGCAAAAAAAGTAAAGCACGCAGAGCGAGTAACGTTGTGCTGTGGCTTACTCCGGTCGGGAGTGCGCCGGCTCCCAATGTGCCCGCGATCCCGGCGTCCAATCTCCCGAGGCTGGTTCAACGGAATAAAAGTTTTGAGCCTCACGTTCTAGTGGTGCCGGTTGGTTCGGTGGTGGAGTTCCCAAACCGGGATCCGTTTTTCCACAATGTATTTTCACTTTTCGAAGGCAAGCGATTTGATCTCGGTCTTTATGAGGCTGGGACCACGCGCAATGTTGTTTTTGACAAGCCTGGAATTTCCTACATTTTCTGCAACATCCATTCGGAAATGAGCGCTGTGGTAATTGCGGTGAGCAGCCCGTACTACGGCATTTCAGACCAACACGGCCGCGTGACGATCGCAAATGTGCCCTCGGGCCGTTACACGCTTCGCATCTGGTACGAGGAGACTCTGCCGGAAGAGTTGAATAACCTGACTCGGGAGGTCACCATTTCCGAGGACGCGGCAAATCTGGGAGCCATGCGTCTGCCAGCCACGAATATGCCGCAAGGTCACGAAAATATGTACGGACACGACTACCCACCCCCGCTTCCCGATAGTCCGACCTATGAACGACACTGAGCAACTACGTAAACAAAAAATGACAATTTCGTGATGCCGCTTTGACAATTGCCACCGCGCGTCACACTAGCATGTTGGAAACGCGAATGGGCGATCCGCTGCTGGCCCATTCTCGGCGGAGAACCCGGGTCTTCCAATATCGTTTCCTCAGCAACTTGAGCGAGCCGAGGTCGTCGATGCTCGCTTCAGACCAATTTCCTTTCTAATCCCGAGTGCAATCGAGAGGTCTTGAGCGCGAGTGTGCGACCGTCGGTCATGGAAGATTGAGCGCAGTGAGCCAAGACGCGCCGATGCCCGAAGAATGTAGTTGAATTTCCGACCACTATTGGATAAAGTGCCATGACTTGAGGTCAAACTGTGAGTGGCATCAGCAGCAGCCTTATTTCTCCGCCGCGATATCGAAACCTGCCTCCGCGCCCTCGCTCAGAAGACAAGCGAGCCAAGATCATCGACGCTGCCATGCGCCATTTCGCCGAGCAGGGTTACCACGCCGCGCGAGTCGGGGATATTGCGACTGGCCTGGGCATAGCCAAGGGCTCGATCTTCCAGCACTTCGGCAGCAAGGACGGCTTGTTTTTCGAGGCCTACAAGAAGGCGGTTTATTCCTTTGCTCCCTATTTGAAAGTGCCAGCCGAAGTGCGCGAGCTTGGCTTCTTCGGGGTGCTGCACTACTGGCTGGTGCGGACCGAGCACATGGTGCGCGAGGACTGGATTCCTTATCGCGTCTATCTGCTCGGACAATACGGGACGGATTTGGTCCTGAGGCGAGAGATTAACCGCTTTCTAATCGCTGAAGACCCCTATGGACGTGTGGACTTCGTGCGCTTTGGCCTCGAACGCGGTGAACTCCGCCGCGACTTGGATATCGAGATGGTTGTGTCCATTCTCGATTGGGTGGTTGAACGATTTCAGGACGCTCTGCTGATCGAGGAACTAGATCCCGGACTGTTCCGCCGTCAGGGCGATTTGTCGGAGAAGAAAGAAGCACGCATCGCTCAGTTCCTGGATGTGTTGCAAAGAGCGGTCGGAGTGGAACCTAAAGAAAAAACCAAGAGCTCCGTCCAAACGGCATGATCTTTCTTCTCGCTGGACGACCATGATTCCGCAAAGCACAATCCAACGCGTTCTCGCTAGCTACGACGCAGACGCGAGCCTCGCAGATGCGTCGACTATCCCGTCTTCTTGGTATGTGGATTCACGTATCGCTGAACTCGAAACCTGTGCCGTCTTCAGCAAAACCTGGCAAATGGTAGGGCGGGTTGAGCAAGTCGAGAAGCCTGGTCAATTTGTCACCGCAAGCGTGGCGGGAGAACCGATCGTCGTGGTGCGCGGGAACGATGGCGTCCTGCGAGGCTTCTACAACGTGTGCCGTCACCATGCGGCCGCCGTTGTCACCGAACCTTGCGGACAGGCTTCCATTTTGCATTGTCCTTATCACGGTTGGAACTATGGGCTGGATGGTTCGCTGAAAGGAATGCCGGAGTTCGACGGCGTAAAGAATTTCGAGCGCTCGGAGAATGGCTTGGTCCCGGTGAAGGCCGAGACTTGGGAAAAGTTCGTGTTCGTAAATCTCGACCCGAAAGCGGTTCGGTTGCGTGATTTTCTTGGCGGGTTAGTGCAGCGAGTGGCGCCTCTTGGTGTGAGCAAGTTGCATTACTTCGATAGTCGCGCTTATGTCATTCATTGCAACTGGAAAGTTTTTGTCGACAATTTTCTCGATGGCGGATATCACGTCCCTCATCTGCACAAGGGGCTGAGCTCAGTGCTCGATTACAAGGAATACACCATCGAGAACGAAGACCGGTATTGTCTGCAATCGAGCCCGATGGTGGCTTCGAACGAGGATGCCGCGACCGGAGCGACGCGCAAAGGCGATCGTGCATGGTATTTCTGGCAGTATCCGAACCTGATGATTAATTGCTACGAAGGCTACATGGATACGAACTTGGTGTTGCCGGTGGACACTGATCACTGCCGCGTGATTTTCGATTTCTATTTTGCCGACGTGAGCGAGGCGCATCGCGAATACAATCAGCAGAGCGTGGCTGTTGGTCTACGAGTTCAGGACGAGGATTTGGGAATCTGCGAAGCTGTACAGCGGGGGTTGAAATCGCGCGCCTATGGTGCGGGGAGGCTTTCCGTGCGGCGTGAGGCCGGTGAGCATTTGTTTCATCGGCTGCTGGCAGCCGATCTGAAAGCTGGACTCAGAGAAAAGGCTGCAGCGGCGGATTAAGGCTGACAGTGGTCCTATTGGTGGTCGCGGAGAATGGTTTCCTGCCAAGTTTTCGTCTTGACCATCTGACCGTCTTTCAATAGTTCTCGCGTGTATTTGTAATAGAAATTCCTTTGGTCCGTGGTCACTGACAAATGTCCCTGCCATGTCAACACGCGGCCTTTCAACTCGAAAACGCTTTTCGCTTCGCCTTGAACCGCACTGATCTCCGGGTGCGCGTCGTCGGCATCGTAGGTTAGATTTTCATCGTCGGTCTCTTTGCCCCACGGATAAGTGGTTTCTGTCTTTCCATGCCAATGGACTGTGGTTTTGTGATTGACTTCGTCTCGAGTAGTTGTCCAGTCGCCGGGGAAAAGTTCGCCGGTGCTTTGAATGTCGTTGCGTTCCTCTGAGGGTTGCGGCGGTTGAAATGCCGGAGGAGAAATGCCATGCACCGGAACCACGGGGAGAACCAAACGTGATGCGTCGTTCGCACCAAGTTCCAGCGATGTGGTCATCGAATATGGCGTGGGCAAAACCATGGGCCACAACGCATTCGAAATTGCGATGCGGATGCGATGGCCCTTGGGAAACACCCACGAGGTCAAGTGCATTTCAATGTCAAGTGGGTACACTTTGCCGGGTTCGAGATCGCGCGGCTCGCTCATCGACTCGCGTTGCGCGCCGTTTAATCCAGCGCCGGTGATCTGGGTAACTGTTCCGTCGGGCGCCACGTCGGAGAGTCTGGCAAACCAATCAGCCAAAGGCTCGCTGGCCGAGGCCCGCAAAAGGGCGTGGGGTCTGCCGAGGATTGCTACTTCGTTTTGCAGTGGTGCCGAATCATAGACGAGGCTGAAGGCATCGACCGGGCGCGGATCGGTTAGTAATTCGCCCCACCAGAAACCGGATTCGACTCCAATCGACGGAACGTACTTGAGTTGATGAACGTCCTTCGCGGCGATAGAGTCCGCTAGCGTGTGGTTGGGTTGCAGGAACACTGTTGTCGGTTTGACGTCGCGCGGGGGCCACCCTTCTTCGCGGCGCCATTCGCCGGGTACAGCTTCAAGATTCGGGTCGGGGGGATGCCAGTGCTGCATGTAAATCACGAGCTTCGGATCTTGCAATACGCCCGTGTCGTGGCCTTTGAGCCAATAATCCCACCAACGCACGGCTTCATCGCGCCATTCGATTCGTGGGCCGAAGTCAGCGTTGTCGGGAAAGCTATGGTTCCATGGTCCGACGATGGCTTTAATGGGCGCCCTGGTTTGGGCGAGCATGGCCGGAATGCTGTCGCGATAACCATCCTGCAAGCCGCCAATCAGAAAGCAGGGAATTGTAATCTCACTCAACGGACGAACCGGGCTACGCCAGAACGGCCCGTCGCGCTGGTGCTTCAGGTAGAGCAAAGACCAAGGTGCGGCTTCGAAGCGAGGTCCCAGAACTTTCTCGTCGAGCGTGTAGTCAGGCGCGCCGGTCATGCCCGGCGCCATATCCATATTCAGTTCGAACTCATCGATATGGGCCATGCCATCGATAAAGTGAATATCGTCATGAAACAAGTCGGCCGTTGCATCCGCAGCGAGAATCGCTTTTAGCTCCGGAGCATGAAGCATGGCCATCTGCAGGGAATTGAAACCACTCCAGGAAATGCCCATCATTCCGACATTGCCGTTCGACCACGGCTGGCGGGCGAGCCAGGAAATTATCTGCAAACCGTCGGCCTGTTCCTGTTGGGAATACTCGCGGTCGGTGGGAACTCCTTCGCTCGTGCCGAAGCCGCGGATGTCGACGCGAGCGCCGACGTAGCCGCGGCGCGCGAAGTAAGTGAAGATCCCGTAGTCCCGCGCGGCCATGGCGTCATCTTTTCGGTAGGGATGGTATTCGAGGATCGCGGGGAATTTCTCATTCGGTTTCGCGCCGTCCGGCGTATATAGAGTGGCGGACAGGCGTACACCATCCTTCATGGGGATACAGACGTTTTCCATTCGAACCTTGTAGGCGGGTGCTGAGGGAGGCTCAACGGCCAAGGCAGGCACGGCAATCGCGGCAGCAAATAAGACTGCAAACGCAATCCGTTGGATCATATTTTGATCACGCCGTCCCGAAGGGATTCTCCAACGACGGACTCTGTGGCGTAAACAACTCCGCGCCGTTTTCGGTGATGTGCATGTCGTCCTCCAGACGAATGCCGAACTCGCCCGGAATGTAGATTCCTGGCTCATCACTGAACGTCATGTTCGCGGCCATGGGAGTGGCGTTTCCGCGCACCAGATAAGGCCATTCGTGGCCGTCCATGCCGATGCCGTGTCCCAGACGGTGAGCGAAGTATTTGTAGTCCGGTCCATAACCGGCGTCGGTAATCACTTTTCGTGCGGCCGCATCCACGGCTTGGCACTCCAAACCCGGTCGAGCCGTCTTCAACGCGGCCGTTTGCGCTCGATGCACTACGTCAAATACTTTTTTCATCTTGTCGGATGCCTTGCCCAAGATGAACGTGCGCGTGATGTCAGACTGGTAGCCCTCGACGGTGCAGCCATCGTCCACCATCACGATTAAGCCTTCACGAATTACTTGGGGCGTTGCGGAACCGTGCGGGTTGGCAGAATACTCTCCGACTTGCACGCTGGCTTCTCCGGGGAAACCCAGCTGCGTGTAAGCCTGGGCGATCAGCTCTGAGACATCACTCTGCGTCATACCTTCTCTCAGAGCGAGGTAAGTGGCCTCGTAGGCGGCTAGCGTAGCTTTGTTCGCGAGCTGCATCAATGCGATCTCGTGATCGCTCTTCACCATGCGGCAACCAGCAGTGATCGGCGTGCCGCTAACGATATTTACTTGCGGCGCCGCGTTGGCAATTCCGTTGGTGAAAAGGAAGCGAACGGTTTCCTCCATGCCCAGTTTCCCAGTGGAAATCCGGCGATCTCTTAACCCTTGCGCTAAACGCTGATACGGGTTGTCATCTTCCTGCCAGGTGCGGATGTCCGCCTGCTTACTGCCGGGAGCGGCCGCGATTTGTTCACGCGCACGTCCTTCTTCAAACGCCGGACACACATAAAACGCCGCACCTTTCGCGGGCAGCACCATCGCGAACAGCCGCTCCCCACCCCACCAGCGGATGCCGGTGAAATAATCGAGCGAAGTCCCTTCCATCATCAGCAGTGCGTCGATGTGGTTGGCCCCCATCAGACGGCGCGCCTTTTCCTGGCGCTCGCTTCGTTCCTCCAACGTAATGGGTATCGCCTGGTCCTTCATCGACTTCAGCGCGGAGATCGACGGGGGCAACGCCGAGTGCGACTCTTCCACGCCCCCCCGCGCGAATGAACTCACTCCTAGTGCTGCGCCGGACATCGAGCTCAGTTGCACAAAATGGCGTCGCGAAATCATTCATCCTCCACAAAACCTGGTAAGCGGGACATTATAGTGGTTGGATCACATTCTGCGCCTATGGCGAGAAAAGCGAGTCAATTCCAGCTTTCGTCCTAGAATGGCCGAATGGAAGTTAGATTCCAATGCGCAGGTTGCGGCCAGTCTAACGAGACGATAGTGGACGAGTCGGCCGGCCGCCGGCAGTCTTATGTCGAAGATTGTCAGGTTTGCTGCAAGCCGAACTTGCATCGTATCGAGTATGATCCGGCAGAACGGGAATTTGTGATTACGGCTGAATTGGAATAGCGTATTGCGGGAAGGCGGCAGTGCTTGAGCGCCTGGATGCGAAGAAAGGACCAAATGAAATGGGCATGAGCTACAGCGCACCTGGGCGAATGGTCGCTCATAATATGGTCACCACGCAGTTTGAACTGGATGGATTTCGCGTGGTCCGCACGCTGGGAGTGGTCCGCGGGATCGTGGTTCGGTCGCGGTCCATCTTCGGCACGATTGGAGCGGGACTGCAAACCATCCTGGGCGGCAACATAACTCTACTTACCAATCTCTGTGAAAAGACTCGTGCCGAAGCCTTCGACCTGATGCTGCAGCACGCGGCTGAACTGGGCGGAAACGGAGTCGTCGGAGCTCGTTACGACGCCACGGAGGTAATGCAAGGCGTCACAGAAGTGCTGGCATACGGGACCGCCGTGGTGGTTGAGCCGATAAAATGACAAGCCGCTCAGGATCGGCTTTTAGCCCAGGAGAATTTCTAACCTCGACTGCCGATACTCGAACATCCGCTTCATGCTCGGAGCAATGAAAAGTTTTTGCGCCAGATTGCCCAGCAATCCGAAGCCGGGATCGTATTGAATTACATCGCGGACGGTCGTTCCGCTAACCCCGCCCCGCGTCTCGGGCGTGAATTCGTGGCGATGATGAAATTGATTGAATGGTCCTTTCTTCTGGATGTCGGCGAAGTGGTGGTTCCATTCGAACTCTGTAATCAATGCAATCCATTGCGCACGGAAGGGAAGAAACGTGACAGGACGAAAAGAGGTCACGATCTCAGAACCCACGCCTGCGAGCGAATCAAGATTCGGTACGGGTGCCGTTGAGCCCGGGGGATGCGCCAGCCTCAGCGCCGCCAACTCGGTTCCGCTGTCGGGTGGCATGATGCGCGGCAAATTGCTCGGATTGGCAAAAAACAGAAAGACCTTCTCGATGACGACCGGTACCCATTGATCGAATTGAATACGGTAGGTCATTCCGGGTCGTACAGCGGGGGGGTCCCGGATTCGACACAAGATCCGAGATGCACCCTCTAGTTTCTTCGGGTCAGATGCGAAGACCTTTTTGCAAGCGTTGACCGTCGACTGACCCACTTGCCGGCCATAAGGAGCGCGGCTCCGATGCCGAGGAGGATGAACCAACCTCCGAAATTACCGATAATGCGTTGCGAAAGCGAACCTCGAATGCCCGACACTCGCATCTGGGTCGAGATCAAGCCGTAGGCAACAGCCGCCAGCACTAAGTACATGAGCGCGATGCCTACCACCTGAGTCCCACTTAATCTTTCCTTGCCCGATATGATGTTTCGCCAGAAACGAGATTCGTTTGCCGCTGTGTCTGGGAACACAACGTTGCGCTGCCGCGCATGAACGTCACTTAGCCAGCGATCCCGACGGGCGTGTTTCATTTGGCCTCATTATAAGCTTCAGTTCGAAGGCGGTTATCCGCCCGCATCAGGGCACAACCGGCTTTCGCGGCGCCGAGATCGGGTTTCCACACGGTCAGCACGTTTTGGGAGAATCTCCTAAAGCGAAGAAATAACGAAGGTTACAAATCCGAACCAGAGTGCTAAACCCCATCCCTTGGGGTCACCTCATCAGTTAGCCACAATTTCTGGTGCTTTCTAGATCAGGCTTTGTCTCAGAATGACTACCTGCAACTTTGCTGTTGACAACAAACAGGTTAGGCGTAAGATGTGGACAAAAGTGGTAAGAAGTGGTCGTGGCAGTAGAGGTCGTGGGCAAGACTGCAAACTGTGAGGCGCCAGTGGAATTTGAAGCTGACACCCCCAAAAACAGCCCGAACGAACCGCAATCGACCAGCATTTTGACCGCTTTTACCTCCCTCGTGGCTGTGGCAGTTATTGCTCACAGACTTTCCGCCTCGGCAAAGGGCAGAACACATGTTTCGCGGCAATCACCCAACTCGCGTCGACGAAAAGGGACGGCTCAAGGTTCCCTCGGAATTCAAGCGCGTCATCGACGAGAAGTACGGCACGCAATTCTACATCACCAGCCTGGATGGCAAGGTTGCTCAAGTATATCCCTTCGAGGAATGGGAACGGATCGAACAGAAGTTGGCAGGGCTCTCGACTTTCAATCCTACGAAGAAAAAGTTTCTGAGCAAAGTGAATTATTGGGGCCAAGTGGTCGAGATGGACGGACAGGGGCGGTTGCTGATGCCGCAACTGTTGCGCGACGCGGCGCAGATCAAGGGCGAAGTGGCAGTGAGCGGATACCAGACGTACCTGGAAATCCGCAATCTGCAAGCTTACCGGCAGCAGATGGAAGACGAGAAATTCACGGCTGAGGATGAGAAGACGCTCGACGAATTGGGCATCTAGTGGCCGAGGGTTCAACAGACACCCCTCAGGGGGTTGGGCATGGCGGTGGAAGGGAAGCGGGCCATGTTCCGGTTCTTTTAAAAGAAGCGATCGACTTTTTAGCTATCAAGCGCGGCGGGACGTATATCGACGCCACGGTGGGCCTGGGCGGGCACAGTTTCGAAATCGCAAAACGCCTCGGCGCACTGGGTCATTTGATTGGGCTCGATAAGGATCCGACAGCGCTGGAAGTAGCCCGCGCAAAGCTGGTCTTCGAACAAGATGCACCGGAGATCACGCTGCTGCACAGTTCGTTCGCCGAAATTGGCAAGCGGTTTGGATTCGCGAAAGCGGACGGACTGCTGGCAGACATCGGCGTAAGCAGCCTGCAGCTCAATGATGCCGCGCGCGGCTTTAGTTTTCAGGCGGAAGGGCCGCTCGACATGCGAATGAATCCGCAAGCCGAGCGCACCGCCGAACAAGTGGTAAACCAGGTCGACGAGGTCACACTCGCCAATCTGATTTACGAATTCGGTGAGGAAAGGAGGTCGCGGAGAATCGCCAGAGCCATTGTCCGGTCGCGGCCGATACGAACTACCGCGCAACTTGCGGATGTCATATCAGCCGCGGCCCGGCCAATGAATCAGGCCGAACGAAGGATTCATCCGGCGACCCGAACTTTTCAGGCACTCCGAATCTTCGTAAACCATGAATTGAACGACCTGCGGGCGCTGCTCGATGCAGCCCCGCAGGTGCTCAAACCGGGCGGACGGCTGGTGATCATCAGCTTCCACTCGCTGGAGGACCGCATCGTGAAAGATGCCCTCCGTGACGGCGTGAAGCAGGGCTACTACGAGTTGCTGACCAAGAAGCCTGTGACCGCCGGTGAAGAAGAGATTGATCGCAATCCGCGGTCACGCAGCGCGAAGTTGCGGGCAGCGGAAAGAGTTTGAAATTGTCATTCCGAGCGAAGCGAGAGTTCGCTCACGCGGACAGGAACCCAGATCCCTCGTTTCACTCGGGATGACAATTGGTTAGAGATACAAAAAGAGACACCAAGAGAACACGGAGGCTGGCGATGTATACGGGCAATTTGATTGACGAACTGATTTCAACTGTGGAGCGCGCGGAAAAGCACGCTCACAATGCTGGAGATTCTCAGGAAGCGAAGCTTCCCTACTGGTACGTGGCAACCGAACGCGAGCGTGGGTTCGATTCGAAGTTACTTGGGGTGGCGTAAATGGCAACAGCAGTGATGGCAGTTCAAGGGGCAGTGCGTGGCAAAAGGCGCAAGCCGTGTTGGACTGGCACGCCAGAGATTTACTTTGGCAAGCCGATCGACAATTCACGCCTGGTAAAACTCGAGGACCCTCGGCGCAGCCGCGAAATGAGACAGTTCGGTATCGCGCTAAGCTGCCTTTTCCTGCTGGTCATGACGTATACGTGGCAGCACTTCAAGGCCATCGAGTACGGCTACAAGATCGAGTTCATGAAGAACGAGCGCAATGGACTGTCGGAGTTGAATCGCACGCTCCGACTGGAAGAAGCTTCGCTGCGCTCTCCGGATCGGATCGACCGGCTTGCGCGGCAGTATGGAATGCAGCCACCGCAAGCGGGCCAGATAATCCGCATGGAGTCTGCTCCGTCGGATGCCAGTGCGCCGGTTATGGCTAGCGCCGCGGTGTCTGTTGTCTCGGTTCCGTAAGTTGTGGAAACAAAGTTCGGCCACGGATTACACAGATGAACACGGATCAATAAATAAATAAAAAGCATTATCCGTGACCATCCGCGTAATCTATGGCCCAAATTTTTTGGCGGCTTCCCTAAACCGGCGGGCCGCCATGTTCGTCTAGAGGGCGCGATCCGTGGCTGCCAACACACCCCGTAACCCAACCGATGTCAGGCTCTACATGCTGGCCGCAGTTCTCGTCCTGTGGTGCGGCGGCATTTGCCTGCGGTTGGTCTACCTGCAAATCTTTCGCTACGGCAGCTTTGAAAAGCGGGCTATCCACGAGCGTGAACGCACGGAAGAAGTATCAGCTCGGCGTGGCATCATTTACGACCGCACCGGGCGCGAACTGGCGATGTCGATCTCGGTCGATTCGGCTTTCGCCGTGCCGACGGAAATCCCCGACCTGGTCGGCACCATCTCGCTGATTTCGAAGATCACGAAAACCGACCCTCGGGAGACTTTTGCCAAGTGCAAAGCTGCGCGCACGTTTTGCTGGGTCGCGCGCAAGGCGGATGCCGAGACCGCCGATCGCATTCGCGCGTTGAATCTGCGCGGAATTTATTTCCAGAAAGAGTCCAGACGCTTTTATCCCAAGCGCGAGTTGGCCGCGCAGGTGCTGGGTTATGTGGGCATGGATGATGAGGGCCTCAGCGGGATTGAGCGGCAATATGACGAGAAGCTTCGCGGCAGCCCGGGGCGCATGCTCATCTCGGTCGACGCCCACAAGAAATGGTTTGGCAGTGTGGAGAAGCAGCCGGAACCAGGCGAGAACGTTGTCCTGACCATCGACGAGCAAATTCAATATATTGCCGAACGCGAACTGGCCACCGCGATGGGACAGACGCACGCGATCAGCGGCACAGTCATTGTGCAAAATCCGCATACCGGAGAAATCCTTGCGCTGGCTAACCAGCCTACATTCAACCCCAACCTAACCAAGGAAATAACGCCGGAGCGACTGAAAAATCACGCCGTCAGCGACGTCTACGAGCCAGGCTCGACTTTCAAAGTCGTGACCATCTCGGCTGCGCTGGAAGAAAAGTTGACACGTCCTGATGAAGTCTTCGATTGCCAGATGGGATCGATTGTCATCAACGGCATGCGCATTCGCGACAGCAGACCGCACGGGCTTTTGCCGGTCTGGGGAATTCTGGCGGAGTCGAGCGATGTCGGAGCTATCAAGATCGCGCTCCGCTTGGGTGAAGACCGGTTTTATAAATACATTCGAGCGTTTGGCTTTGGACAACAGACGGGGATCGAGTTGCCCGGCGAGACTCGTGGCTTAACCAAGCCTGTCAGCCGGTGGTCGAAGGTTTCTATCGGGGCGATCTCAATGGGACAGGAGATCGGCATCACTCCCCTTCAGCTATCGACTCTGGCCTCGACGATTGCCAACGACGGCGTCCAAGTGTTACCACGCATAGTCGCGGGAACGACTGATCCGCAACCTGCCCCTCAGACGATTGCTTTTCATCCCGCTGACGGGCGGCGCGTCATCTCGCCGATGACGGCAGCGGAAATGAAGCAGATGATGCAAAAGGTCGTGCTCGAAGGCACAGGGAAAAAGGCCGTCCTCGAAGGTTATTCCTCCGCGGGCAAGACGGGGACTGCACAGAAAGTAGATCCTGGAACTCACGCCTACTCAAAGACCAAGTACGTGGCTTCATTTGCCGGATTTGCCCCGTTGAACGATCCCGCGATCGTAGTAGCCGTGATCTTGGACTCGGCCGTCGGCTTGCACCAGGGCGGACAAGTTTCGGCGCCGGTTTTCCAGCGAGTGGCACAACAAGTCTTGGAATACTTACACACTCCCCATGACGTGGAGCTGCCCCGAAGCCGCCAGTTGTTGCTGGCATCGCGTCAAGTGAAGACGCAGGATCTCGCCGAGGGCTCACCCGACCATTTGGGCGAGGCGTTGGATGTCGCGGATACTCCAGCCGCGAGTACGGGCCCGGCGCCGTCGAACGCGCTCGCCAATGCGATGCCAGAATCGAGCGGCAGTGCGGTAGTTCCAGCCGCACTCCATCAGCGTGAAACGGTTGTCACGGTTGCAACGGACTTAAAGCAATCTCCAGCGGCCGCGAATTCGCAACCCCCACTGGCAGCCGGCCCCGATCACCTCCCATCCAGCGGTACGGTTGTGCTGGACGCAGAGCAGGGTGGAATCGTGGTGCCGTCGTTCGCCGGCAAGAGCGTGCGGGGCGCGATCGAGCTCGCCGAGGATAGCAGTCTCGATCTTGACGCGGTGGGCAGCGGCCTGGCTCAGGATCAGATCCCTGCTGCAGGATCACATGTCGCGACCGGATCACGCGTGACGGTGAAGTTCGGCCGATGAAAATGCTCACGTAATCCTGGACGCCTCGTCCGGGCGGTTGGCTGGTGTCTGGCTCTACGGTCACAAGGGTGATTTGGAGTAAGCTCACAATAGAAACCCCATGAATCTTCTTCAGCTTCTGCACGGCGCGGAAGTCCTCGTTCAGAGCGGCAATCCGAGCGTTAGCGGATTGGAATATGATTCGCGGCGAGTAAAGCCGGGTGACGCATTCGTCGCTATGCGCGGCGAAGCCAGCGATGGAAATAAGTTCATTGACAGAGCGATTGCAGCAGGAGCCGTAGCAATCGTCAGTGATTCTGCGAGTGAAAAACCGCGGGCAGGAGTGGCCTGGGTGCAAGTAGCACACGGGCGCCGCGCTCTGGCTCGCCTAAGCGCCAATTTCTACAAGCGCCCGGCCGAGCGGATGGCAATCACCGGCATCACCGGCACCAACGGAAAAAGCACGACTGCATTTCTGCTGGAAGCGATCCTCTCTGCCGCTAATCGCAAGAGCGCACTGATCGGGACGATCGAATATCATGTGGCGGGAAAGATCTTACCGGCGCCGCACACTACACCCGAAGCGCTCGATCTGAACCGCATTCTCGCGGAAGCTCTGGGCAAAGGTGCGACTGAGGCAGTCATGGAGGTTTCCTCGCACGCGCTCGCTCAGCAACGCGTCTATGGCATTCCATTCGACGTTGCCGTATTCACTAATCTGACCCGAGACCACCTCGATTATCATCACACCATGGACGAATATTTCGCGGCCAAACAGACACTGTTCGAGGGCTGCGGGACTGATCCGCCGCGCGTCGCCGTGCTCAATGCTGAGGACGAGTACGGTCAGACGCTGGCGAAATTCAGCAAGAAACATGGTTCTGAAGTTCTGACTTACGGTTTGGAGAACGGGGATCTGCGCGCGGAAAATATCGATATTGCACCGCGAGGCACGCGGTTCGACCTGGTCATATCGAAAGAAGTTGTACCGGTGTTTTCTCCGCTGATTGGCAAGGTAAACGTGTACAACGTCCTCGCCGCGGCGGGAGCAGCCTACGCTCGCGATTGCAAACCTGACACGATCGCAAAAGGTATCGCGTCCCTGGGCCGGGTTCCGGGCCGTTTCGAGCGCGTAGATTGCAAACAGCCGTTCACCGTAGTTGTCGACTACGCCCACACCGACGACGCGCTTCGAAACTTGACCGTGCTGGCACGGGAGTTCGTCCAGCAGGCAAAACAGAAAGGACGAGTCATTACGGTGTTCGGCTGCGGCGGCGATCGTGATCGGGCGAAACGTCCTCTGATGGGAGAAGCCGCTGGTCGAGGCAGCGACTTCGTAGTGCTGACTTCCGACAATCCGCGCAGCGAGGATCCACTGGCGATCATCAACGACGCCATGGTCGGCCTGCAGCGCTCCGGCGCAAAATACAAAGTGGAACCAGACCGGAAAAACGCAATCGCACTGGCAATTGGCGAAGCTGGACCCGGCGATATTGTTCTGATCGCGGGGAAGGGCCACGAGAAAGTGCAAGTCACGCGCGAAGGATCCATTCCTTTCGATGATGTCGAGGTAGCCCGCCAGGTCCTGCGCGATTGCGGCTACAACTGCGAAGCTGCAAACGCCGCCGCGGGAAAAAACTCATGAAGCTGCAACTCTCTCGCGTTGCCGAATTTCTCTCAGCCGCTGGCGAGTTTGATCCCAACGCAGTGGCGCAAGGATATTCCATCGACTCCCGTTCCATTCAACCCGGCGAGCTTTTCTTCGCGGTGAAGGGTGAACGCATGGACGGCCACGATTTCGTGAACGATGCATTGGAGAAAGGCGCTGTGGCTGCGGTTATCCGTGGAGACCAACTCGCTCGCTACCCCGATAAAGCCCAGCTGATGCCAGTGAACGATACGCTTGTCGCGTTGCAGACGCTAGCCAGTGCCGTTCGGCGCTTGTGGGCAAAGCCGCTGATCGGGGTGACGGGATCGACCGGAAAGACCACAACAAAAGAAGCCATCGCGCACGTGCTCTCGACGCGCTTCCGTGTGCTGAAATCTGAAGGCAATTTCAATAATCATTTCGGACTTCCCCTTATGTTGCTCAAAATCGAGCCCGAACACGATCTCGCTGTCATCGAGATGGGCATGTCGCACGCGGGTGAAATTGCTGCGCTGGCGAAGATCGCGCAGCCAGAAATTGGCGTAGTCACAAATGTAGCTTCCGTACATCTAGAATTTTTCGATTCTGTAGCCGGGATCGCACGCGCGAAGTACGAATTGATCGAAGCCCTGCCGGGGACCGGAACTGCCGTGCTCAATGCGGATGACGAATACGTTTCGCAATTTGGGCGCAATTTTCGTGGCAAGGTAGTTCTTTACGGCATGCCCGCGTCGGCGGACGTGCGGGCGGAAAATATCCAACCCCAGGGAGCAGGCGGATCCACGTTCGAGGTCGTGGTAGGAAGTTGCCGCGAAAAAGCCACACTGCACCTGGTTGGCACTCACAACATTTACAACGCGCTGGCCGCGGTTGCAGTAGGACTGGAGCGCGGATTAAGCCCTTCCGAGGCCGTCGCCGCCCTGGCATCGCTCGCCCCGGCTGACAAGCGCGGACAGGTCGTCAAGCTTAGCAACATCACCATCATCAACGATTGCTACAATTGCAATCCGAAAGCACTCGAAGCCATGGTCGATGCCTTAGTTGCCATGCCCGCGAAGCGCAGGATCGTTGTAGCGGGCGAGATGCTCGAACTTGGTTCATCTGGCGAGCATCTCCACCGTGAAGCCGGCCGTTATATCGCGAGCAAGAAAATTGACTTGCTCCTGGGAGTGCGAGGCGAAGCCCGGCAGATGGTCGAAGCTGCGAGCCAGGCTGGAGTGCAGGCGGAATTCGTTGCCACGCCGGAAGAAGCCGGTGCTTGGCTAGCCCGTGAAACCCGTGATGGCGATTTAGTATTGCTGAAGGCATCTCGTGGCGTGAAACTGGAGAGAGCTCTGGAAAAGTGGCAGCAGTCATCAGTCACCCGTCGGTAGTCGCGGGTGGGGCTCACGACGAACGACCAACGACGAAACGGAGGCTGATTGCTTTATTGGCTGTTGTACGAAAAGCTGTTTCACTATTTTCCGCCGTTTCGCATCTTCCGCTATCTGACCTTTCGGACTGCGTTCGCCAGCCTCACAGCGCTGTTCACTGGACTCATTGTTGGTCCGCTCGTCATCAATCGTCTTCGCGAATTTCAGATTGGACAATACATTCGCGAGGAAGGACCCAAAGCTCATCAGAAAAAAGCTGGTACGCCGACGATGGGCGGCTTGTTGATTGCGATCTCAATCGTGATTCCAACTTTGTTATGGGCAGACTTGAGCAACCGGTTCGTGTGGATTGCCGTTCTTTCCACGTCCGCTTTCGCCGCTATCGGATTTAGCGACGACTACATCAAAGTCGTCCATCGCAGAAATTTGGGGTTGACTGGCAAAGCTAAGATTGGCCTTCAGATCGGTGCCAGCGTTCTGATCGCCGTTGCGCTGATCGTGATGCAGACGCGAGGCCTTTATTCGACCAAGCTGCTGGTACCGTTCTTTAAGCAATTTCGACCCGACCTGGTGATCGGGAGTCTGGAGCACTATCCTCATCTGTGGCCGCTCGCTTTTTTGCCGTTCATCGCTTTCGTGGCACTGGTGATCGTCGGGTCGAGCAACGCCGTGAACCTGACGGATGGCTTGGACGGCCTGGCCATCGGTTGCACTGTGATCGCCGCCGGTGCTTTGGCGGTGCTCACCTACGTCAGTGGCCACGCTACATTTGCTTCTTATCTCGAATTGGAGCGCATGCCACAGGTCGGCGAGTTGACCATTTTTTGCGGCGCCATGGTCGGCGCAGCCATTGGCTTTCTTTGGTATAACGCGCATCCGGCGGAAGTATTCATGGGAGACGTAGGCTCGCTCGCCCTCGGCGGTGCAATCGGCACGGTGGCAGTAATGATCAAACAGGAATTGTTGCTGCCCTTCATCGGCGGCGTGTTCGTGATCGAGGCGCTCTCAGTGATCCTGCAAGTCGGGTCCTACAAACTTCGCAAGAAGCGTATCTTCAAGATGGCGCCCATACATCATCATTTTGAGCTGCTGGGCTGGTCGGAGTCGAAGATTATCGTGCGCTTCTGGATCGCGTCGCTGGTCTTCGCGTTATTCGCGCTCACGACGCTGAAATTGAGATAGCTATTTGCGCCGAGAACTGAGGACTGACTACTAAGAGCTGGGCTTTGAGCGTTGGCATCGACAATCGGCGCTTGGACCGGTCTGATTGTTTCCAGCTCGGTAGAATTTCGTGGACTAGATGAATGTAAACGACAAACGCGTGTTGGTTGTCGGACTTGGGAAGTCCGGCGTCGCCTCGGCGCTCTTTTTGAAGGCGAGAGGCGCACGGGTTACTGTTTCTGATGCCAAGCCCCAAGACCAGCTGAAAGACGAGATTCCAGTTCTGCTCGATCACGGCATTGTCGTGGAGACCGGTGGACACGGCGAGCGTACGTTCGGCGGGCAAGATCTCATCGTGGTCAGCCCGGGAGTGCCCACCGACGCACCTCCGCTAGTGCAGGCGCGTGCCCTCGGCGAAAATGTGATTGGCGAAATCGAGCTGGCTGCCCAGTTTTTTCCCGGATGCGTCGTTGCCATCACCGGTTCCAACGGCAAGACCACTACCACGACTTTGGCCGGCGAGATTGTCGCTGCGGGCGGATACCGGACCGCGGTTGGGGGAAACATCGGCACGCCCGCGATTTCATTGGTCGAAGGGGCAACTGCTGAGACCATCGCTGTCCTGGAGGTCTCCAGTTTCCAGCTCGAAACCATTCAGACATTTCGTCCGCAGATCGCCGTCGTTCTCAATGTCACTCCCGACCATCTCGATCGGCATCGCACCTTCACCGCTTACACCGACGCAAAAGCCCGCATCTTCGAAAATCAGCGTGCGGAAGATTACGCCGTACTCAACGCCGATGACCTGACCTGTGTCGAACTGGCAGCGCGCACCCGGGCACAAGTTTTCTGGTTCAGCCGGACAAGAGAAGTCAAGCAGGGCGCGTTTGTCCACGACGGCCGCATCTTCTTCCGCGATCACAGTGGCCAAAAAGAGATCATGCTGGTCTCGGAGATCCCGCTGAAGGGTGGGCATAACGTCGAAAATGTTCTGGCTGCGGTCTGCGTTGGCGCTCTCCTGCGCTGCGAGCCAGACCGGATTCGCAAAGCGGTACACGGCTTTAAAGCGGTCGAGCACCGGCTGGAGTACGTAACCACGATTCGCGGCGTGGAATATTACAACGATTCCAAAGCCACCAACGTTGACGCGACCATCAAGGCGCTCGAATCCTTTCCGGCCAACATTCACCTCATTCTCGGCGGCAAAGACAAAGGCAGCGATTACAGCGTCCTGAATGACCTGCTTCGCGAGCGAGTAAAGCGTGTTTATGCGATCGGCGCGGCGGCCGAGAAGATCGAATCACAAATTAAGGGGTCGGCAGAGATCGATCATGCCGAAATTCTTGAAACCGCAACCAAGCACGCAGCTGCGACAGCCAAACCCGGCGATATCGTTTTGCTCGCTCCCGCTTGCGCCAGCTTTGACCAGTTTCGCAACTACGAACATCGTGGGAAGGTCTTCAAGGAAGTCGTCCATGCATTAGAGGAGCAGGCGAACCAAAAGAGTTAAGCCTCTCGCGAAATCCTTCACGAAAAGCCTGCGTGCATCCGTGTCTCCGTGGTGAAATGAAATCCTCTCCATGGCGAAGCGCGTTAGTGTCGACAGTTGGCTGTTTACCGTGACTCTGCTCTTGATCTTCGTAGGGCTGGTGATGGTCTTCAGCGCGTCCGCGGTTATGGCCAAGGAGCGCTACGGCTCGGGATATTTCTTTCTACTGCGCCAGTTGGGCTGGGCGGCCGCCGGGATTCTGGCCATGGTGCTGGCGATGAATATCGATTACCGCCGGTATAAGCATCCGGCTGTCGTTTTCTCATTGCTCGGCGTGACCACCCTTTTGCTGATCTCGGTCTTTTTCCTCGATCGCGCTCACCATACGCATCGTTGGTTTCACTTGGGCCCACTCTCTTTTCAGCCCTCAGAAATGGCTAAACCGGCGCTGATTTTGTTTCTGGCATTCTTCCTCGAGAGCCGCACGAAATCGATGAAGGATTGGCGCAACACGGTTCTGCCCGCAGCCGTTCCAACCTTGGTCTTCATCGCTTTGATCGTCTTTCAACCTGATCTCGGGACTGCAATCGCTTGCGCCGCAATTACAGGCTGCGTCTTGTTCGTAGCTGGACTCGATTTGCGCTATCTCGGTTACGCATTCTTAGCCTCTCTATTGCCACTATATTTCCTGATCTTCCATGTGGCCTATCGGCGCGCCCGCATTCTCGCGTTTCTCGATCCTTATTCCGACCCGCAAGGCCGCGGCTTTCACATCATTCAATCCCTGATTGCGGTGAGCACTGGCGGCATCACAGGTGTTGGTCTGATGGAGGGCAAGCAGAAACTTTTCTATCTGCCCGAACCCCACACCGACTTCATTTTCGCTGTGACCGCGGAGGAACTGGGGTTGGTGGGCGCGCTGGTTATTGTGCTGCTATTCGCCATCTACCTCTGGCGCGGCGTTCGCACCGCTTTGCGCACGCAAGACATGTTCGGACGCTTCCTCGCGGTCGGAATCACCAGCATGATCGTCGTACAAGCCTTCATCAACATCAGCGTGGTGCTCGGCCTGATGCCCACCAAAGGGATCCCGCTGCCGCTGGTTTCGTACGGCGGCTCATCTTTGCTCGTAACCCTGGCCTGCATCGGAGTGCTCCTGAACATTTCCAAGCAAGCCGACTAACTACGTAGGGACAGCCGCCCCCGCTGCCCAGTTCAGCGAATCTCAGCCGCATGTGCCGCGCCTCAACGGAGCTAAAGGGTTAACCTCAGCTACCTTTCAAATGCCCGATCCAGTTTATAGTCACTGCATGCGGGCCATTCTGGCAGGAGGCGGGACCGGCGGACACGTGATCCCTGCTCTCGCCATCGCTCAACAACTCCAAAAAGATTATTCTGCCGACGTCCTGTTCATCGGCACGGCCAGAGGAATCGAGAACCGTTTAGTCCCTGCCGCAGGATTTGACTTAAGGCTAGTCCAGGTCGGCGCCTTGAACCGAGTCAGCCTCACGACCCGGCTGAAAACAATCTTCGATCTTCCCCGAGCGGTTTGGGATTCAAGCCGCATCCTTTCCGAGTTCCGGCCCGACGTCGTGATCGGCGTAGGCGGATACGCCTCTGGCCCGGCGATGCTGGCTGCGATATTGCGCCGAATTCCCACGCTCGTATTCGAGCCGAACTTCGTTCCCGGATTCGCCAATCGCCTGGTAGCACCGCTGGTTTCCGCTGCCGCCGTGCACTTCGCCGAAACCGGACGTTATTTTCGTCGTTGCGAAGTAACCGGCGTTCCAGTTCGCGAGGCCTTTTTCCAGATCGCCGAACAGCATCCTAACAATACGAAGACACTGCTAGTCTTCGGTGGAAGCCAGGGCGCCCACGCCATCAACCAGGGTGTCATGGATTCAGTGCCCTCGCTGCGCCGGCGTGTGCCCGGAATTCACATCGTCCATCAAACCGGCGAACGTGACTATAATGACGCTCAAGCGGCCTACGCGAATTTGGGCGGCTCAGTGGAAGCGTACCGTTTCATCGATGACATGCCCGCTGCATTTGCCCGGGCGGATTTGCTGATTTGCCGATCGGGAGCGAGCACCGTGGCGGAAGTGACGGCAGCAGGGAAGCCAGCAGTTTTCGTGCCTTTTCCGCGCGCCGCCGACGATCATCAGAAGCGCAACGCGGAAGCTCTGGAGCGGGCAGGCGCCGCGGTGATGTTAGAAGAGTCAAGGCTGACAAGCGAAAGTCTAGTAGACGCAGTTAGCGAGCTACTCACCGATCCATCGCGGCTAGAAAAGATGGGCGACGCGGCCCGCAAGCTATCGCACCCAAACGCCGCGCGCGACATAGGGGTCATGGCAGCGCGACTAGCGAGGATAAGAAACTAGCCACAGATTAAACGGATTAATTTTTCTTTTAGATCCCCGTTCATCCGTGTAAATCCGTGGCCAAGCAGTTGACCTAAAATGTTCGCCAAAATCCAACGCATTCATTTCGTCGGTATCGGAGGCATCGGCATGAGCGGCATCGCCGAGGTGCTGCTGAACCTCGGCTACAAGGTTTCCGGATCCGACCTCAAGAGCTCAGCCGTCACCCAACGCCTAGCCAGCCTCGGCGCCGATGTTTTTGAAGGGCACCGCCCGGAAAACATTGCCGGAGCCGACGTAGTCGTCGCGAGTTCGGCTATTGTGCCCGACAATCCAGAAATCTCCGAGGCTCATGCCCTGCACATCCCCGTCATCCAACGCGCCGAAATGCTGGCCGAACTGATGCGCCTAAAATACGGCATCGCCATTGCCGGAATGCACGGCAAAACCACCACGACTTCTATGGTCGCGGCTGTGCTCGCCGGAGGCGGGCTCGATCCCACCGTAGTCGTTGGCGGACGCGTCGACGCCCTCGGATCGAACGCCCGCCTCGGCAAATCCCAATATCTGGTGGCCGAGGCCGACGAGAGCGACCGCTCGTTCCTCAAACTTTCACCCATTCTCGCGGTCGTCACCAACATCGATCGCGAACACATGGACTGCTATCGCAACATGCGCAACGTCAAACGCGCCTTCCTCGATTTCATGGATCGCGTCCCTTTCTACGGCATGGTCGTTGTCTGCAACGACGATCCCCTGCTGCGCCGTATGCTCCCCCAGATTCAGCGCCGCACCGTCACCTACGGCACGCGTCGCGGCTCCGACTTTCACATTAAGCCTGGAAAGTCCGAGCGCAACCCCGGAGATTACCGGCCGATCAGCCTCTTCGACGTAACCTTTAAACAGAAGGCTCTCGGCGAGTTTCGCCTGCACGTGCCCGGCCTACACAACATCCTCAACGCTACAGCGGCGATTGCCGTGGGAGTCGGCCTCGATATCAAGGTGGACCAGATCCGCGCCGCGCTAGAAAACTTCCGCGGAGTGGATCGCCGCTTCCAATTGCGAGGCGAGGCCTCCGGCGTCACCGTCATCGACGATTACGGCCACCATCCCACCGAAGTCCGTGCCACCCTCGCAGCCGCCCGCCAGTGCGGATTCCGCAAGATCCACGTCGTCTTCCAGCCGCATCGTTACACCCGCACCCAATTACTCATGGATGAATTCGCCCACGCGTTCCGTGATGCCGACACTCTGTTCATCCTCGACATCTACGCCGCCAGCGAACCGCCGATCGAAGGAATCACCGGAGAAGCCTTGGCCCAGCACATTCAAGAAGCAGGAGAACACGAAGCCCGCTACGCCCCGTCTTTCGCCGCCGCCGCGGAAGCAGTCGTCGCCGCAGCGCACGAGGGAGACATGATCCTGACTCTGGGCGCAGGCACGGTCTCCCAACTCGGCCCAATGATTCTCGAAAAACTGCAAGCTCAACAACAGGCTCCCGCGCCAATTTCCCTGGCGACAACCTCCCCTGAATAACTCAAGTTTGCGAAATAACTCTGTCATCCCGACCGGAGCGAAGCGAAGTGGAGGGACCTTGCGCTCTCAGCGGCCTTCATTAGGGTAACTATGCCATGCTTTTGAACTTACTTTCTGGATGGAATCGGGCGCTTGCGTGAAACTTGACTTCGAGGGGGACTTGACAAGGTTTTCACCATTCACGCGCCTTGCACCGATTCGGGAAAACGCGAGCCATATACCTCAGTGCTGTTCCGAATTCCGAACAATCCGGCGAAACCCGACCGTCGGCCGCCATAAAGTGTGAAAATAATTCTTGCCCTATGGATCATCCCCAACAACCCGAACGCACCATCAACAGCCGCCGCTTTCCAAGATACGAACTCGAAACCGAACTGAGAGTCGGCATTCTCGGCCCGGAACACCGTGAGATGCGCGGCCGCTCTTTAAATATCAACGAAGGAGGAATGGGAGGAATATTCGTCGCGGGCTGGGACGTCGGCACCTCCGTCGCCCTCCAGTTTTCCGTTCCCATTGCCACTACTCCCATTAAGGTGAAGGGCGTCGTCCGGAACCAGACCGGCTACCGCTACGGATTCGAGTTCACAGAGTTAACTCCAGAAGAACGCGAAACTATTACCCGAACCTGCAAGACCCTGGACCTGCTGCAATAAATGTAAGCGACGTGGGTGGCAACCAAGGGCGAAAGAATGCAGCCGACAGCGCAAGCCGTAGGTGAAAAACGAGGCCTATCAAGCCCCAGGGGGCGAAAGACGAACTGCAAAAACCCCGAGGCGAGCCGTGCCTTGCGACCACCCCCGGAGAAGAACAGCTCCAACCATAAGACACTACGAAATCACTGGAAACCGGGATACCATGGCCAACGGCAACTAACGCGCCACCCCATGAAATTCGACTCCCGTCTCCGACAGATTGTCCCGGCAATCATTCTGCTGACCTGTCTGTCGTCTGCCCTGGCAAACAATCCCATTCCGACGGTAGTCGGTCCCGTAGTTCCCCAGGCAGTCGTTCCCGGCAGCGGAGCATTCACGCTCAAAGTCTACGGAGCGAACTTTGTATCGGGCGCGGTAGTGAATTGGAATCGCAGCCCGCGTTCCACCACCTTCATCTCAGCCAGAGAATTGCAAGCGCAAATTCTCGCTTCGGATGTTGCGACTGCAGCAGCGGGATACATCACCGTGACCAATCCTCCACCGGGCGGAGGCGTTTCCAGTGCGGGTTACGCCATCGTGGAAGTGCACAAGCCGACCAAGACGATGGTGGTCGACGAGCCGAGAGTTTATGTTCTTGATGCTTTCTACACGATCACGGCCGACATTTATGGTGACGGCAAGCTTGACCTAGTCACAGGCGAGGGATCTGGGACCGTGGCTCTGAATCGCGGCAATGGAGACGGCACGTTTCAGGCCGCGACAATCATCGGTGGAGGCTATTTTGCGAATGCTGGCATCGCCCCGGGGGACTTCAACAACGAGGGGAGGCTCGATCTGGTTTTCGGCGTGGGGCCGAAGATTGGCGAGCCGCCAACCTACCTCAAGGTACTCCTTGGAGAGGGAGACAAGAAGTTTCGAGGGCTGCCGCGTTTTGACTATCTCATAAACGATTTCGCTAGGGGATTCGTTGTAGGAGACTTTGATTCCGACGGCGATCTCGACTTCGCGAGCAGCGACGACGGAGGGATTTCTGGCGGCAGCGTGTTTCATGGGAATGGGGATGGAACGTTCAAGAAGGTAGGGAACTTCAGCAAGGGAGGAGGAGACTTGGTGGAGGCCGACTTCAATGGCGATGGCAAGCTGGACCTAGTAGCCGAATATGGCACGGGGCTTTATATCTTTCTCGGAAACGGCGACGGGACTTTCCAGAAGGCTCGTCGCATCGCGACTGACAAGCAATATGCCAGCTGCGCTTCTGGACCAACGCTTCTTGTGAATGACTTCAACAGTGACGGGAACGCCGATATTGCTTTCTGCGACGATCATGCTGGCCGGATCGGGATTTTGCTGGGCAATGGCGACGGAGGCTTTCAGCCACCGGTGTACTATTCGACCGATTTTGGGGCGGGAGCCGCGTTCGGCTTTACGGCGGGGGACTTCAACTCGGACGGCAAAACGGACCTCGTCGCCTTAACGACGCAGGGGCCGAATGCCCAGTTCGCTGTGTTCTGGGGAAATGGGGACGGCACATTCCAGGAAGCGAGAAAGATAAGTCTCCCCGAAAACGGTGGCGCTGACAAAGGAATCGTGGTGGGAGATTTCAATTCTGATGGGCTGCTGGATTTTGTGATGGTCGGCACCGGCGTCGGTAATGCCGTGTACATACAGAAGTAAGGCGGGTAGCCCGGAGCATTAGCGTTTCACCTCACTCTCAAGGGTGCCCCGTCCAAGCTCCGCTTGGGCGGGTTTTTCCTCGACTCATAAATCGCCGAAGCGAAAGACAAATCACGTCAGCAAAAGCCGAAGGCTAATTCTCGGTCAGAACGATGGAACTCTGCTGACCGCCGCAATTCTTCGCCGGATCGTAAACCGCCGACCCCTCGCGCTTACCCTGCACCGCGCGGAACATCAGCGTCCCGCCTTTTACTTTTTCCGGCAGTCCCTTGAACTGGGTTTTGCCATCGACATTGGTCGCAGCTTCAAGATCAAGCCGCCGCACGCTCATAAGCCCATAAGCAATGTGCACGCGGATGCGCGCATCATAAACCGGCGCGCCCTTAATATCAGTAACGCTGAAGGCGACGGAACAAGGCCCAGCTTCTCCATCCATCACCGGAACCTGGTGCGGGTCGGGAGTCTGGGCGTGCATCCCAACGCCGTCGATTACAATGAAAAATAAAACCGCGCCACCAAAAACCAGCTTCCGAATCTGAACCAGTAAGCTCATGACCGTCTCCCAACCTCAATTACCTAAAAAACAAAAGCCGCCAGCCCGGAGCCGACGGCTAAATGCTAATTGCTAACCGCTAAATGCTGCTCTACGAATTTTCGTACAACAACACGCCTTCGGTTTCTTTCGAGTCCACGGGACGATAGAACAGCTTATTGTCCCCGAGGAAGACTTCGATGAACGCCGGTCGCGTAGCGATGGTCCCCTGAATCAAAGCCTCAGACAGCGGGTCTTCGATATATTTCTGCAAGGCCCTGCGCAGAGGACGCGCGCCATAACTGCGATCCACCAGCGTCTGGCTGAGAATCCACTTCTTGGCCTCGTCCGTGACTGTGACCGTGATCGCCTTCTGCGCCAGGTTCTGATTGAGTTGGCTAACCATGAGTTCGAGAATCTGGATCAGATCGCCTTCGCTCAAAGCGCTGAACAGAATGATTTCGTCCAAGCGGTTCAGGAACTCAGGATTGAACGTGCGCTTGACTTCGTTCTTGACCAGATCCTCGACCTTTTCCGAGATCATGTCTTCCTTGCTCGACTGGAAGCCCAGACCCTCGCGACGCTGCAAGTGCCGCGCCCCGATGTTCGAGGTCATGATCAGAATCGTGTTTTTGAAGTCGACGGTATTGCCCAACCCATCGGTGAGCTGGCCGTCTTCAAACACCTGCAACAGGATGTTGAAGACATCCGGATGCGCCTTCTCAATCTCATCCAACAGAACCACAGAGTAAGGCGCCCGCTTCACGCGCTCAGTAAGC
Organism: Acidobacteriota bacterium; assembly: GCA_013288805.1. Taxonomy (GTDB): domain Bacteria; phylum Acidobacteriota; class Terriglobia; order Terriglobales; family Acidobacteriaceae; genus JABDBE01. The sequence continues at coordinate 20,118 of JABDBE010000018.1, read as the reverse complement.
TGACCACCCTCTTCATAGCCGACGTATCCCGGAGGCGACCCAATCAATTTCGACACCGAGTGCTTCTCCATAAATTCCGACATATCGAAGCGGACCAAAGCCTTCTCAGTGCCGAACATGAATTGCGCCAGAGTGCGCGCAACTTCCGTTTTGCCGACGCCTGTTGGACCAAGGAACAAGAACGATCCGATCGGGCGGTTGGGATTTTTCAATCCGGCGCGGCTGCGGCGAATTGCTCTGGCCAGGGCGCTGATCGCTTTGTCCTGACTGATGATTCGCTTGTGCAGTTCTTCTTCGATGCGAAGGAGTTTCTGGGTCTCTTCTTCCTTGATCGAAGTAACGGGGACGCCGGTCCAACGCGAGACCACGTCTTCGATATCTTCGCGGCCGACTACGCCGGTCGAAGATTCGTCCAGATGATATTTTTCGCGAAGAGCGCGCAGGTTCTCGCGCTCTTTGCGTTCCTCGTCAGAATAGAAGCGCGCCTTCTCGAACTCATGGTTCGCGATGGCGTTTTCCATCCGGTGAACGATGAACTTGATGCGCTTCTGCACCTCGGTCAATTCCTCGGGCAGAGAAGTCTGGCGCAGCTTTACGCGGGCGCCGGCTTCGTCGACCAGGTCAATTGCCTTGTCGGGCAGGAAGCGGTCGGGAATGTAACGGTTCGAGTGCGATACCGCGAAGTTGATGGCGTCGTCGGTGTAGGTGACCGCGTGAAACTTCTCGTACCGGTCTTTGATCCCGAACAGAATTTTCGTGGCGTCAGCTTCGTTCGGCGGGGGAACTTTCACGGCCTGGAAGCGGCGTTCGAGCGAACGATCTTTTTCGATCGACTTGCGATACTCACCGGGAGTGGTCGCGCCGATGCACTGGATTTCTCCCCGCGATAGAGCCGGCTTCAGAATGTTGGCGGCATCGAGTGAACCTTCAGCCGAGCCTGCGCCGACCAGGGTGTGCAATTCATCGATGAAGATGATGGAGTTTTGAGACTCCATCAATTCCTTCATGATGGTTTTGAGACGCTCTTCAAACTGGCCGCGATACTTGGTGCCGGCGACGATCAACGATAGGTCCAGCGCGAGAATGCGTTTGTCGGCGAGAAACGACGGGACTTCGCCATCCGCAATGCGCTGCGCCAAGCCTTCAACGATAGCAGTCTTGCCGACGCCGGGTTCGCCGATCAGCACCGGATTGTTTTTGGTGCGGCGACAGAGAATCTGAATCACCCGTTCCAGTTCGCCATCTCGTCCGACGAGGGGATCGAGTTGCGTATCCATCGCGGCCTGGGTCAGGTCGCGCGAAAATTCGCTCAGCAGGGAAGACTCACGCTGACGCTGGGGTTGAGCTTTTTCCTGACTGGTGCGAGCCAATTCCTCTCGGATGGTAGAAAGTCTCAGGCCACGCTCGTGCAGAATCTCAGCCGCAAAGCACTTTTCCTCCCGCAACAGTCCCAGAAGCAGATGTTCGGTACCGATGTGCTTGTGCGAAAGGCGTTCAGCTTCTTCCGCGGCATAGGCGAGTACGCGCTTGCATTCGTTGCTTAGCGGCAAGTCCACGGAGGTGGAAACCTTCTCGCGGATCGTGGTGTGTCCCTCGATCTGCTTACGAATGGATTCGACCGAAGCATGCGAACGCAGAAAGCGATTGGTCAGGGCTTTATCTTCGCGCAGAAGTCCCAGCAGAAGATGTTCCGTCTCAATATAAGGAGACCCGAACTGGCTGGCTTCATAGCGCGCGAAAAAGATGACGCGCCTCGCCTTCTCCGTATAACGTTCAAACATATGGCCCTTTCCCCCGCGCTCTCGGGGAGCTTAACAGGTCCATCTGGCGGCCCTGCTCCTCGAAACTCCCTGACCCTAAGTTAATGGTGCAATCAGCGTGCCAACCGCTACAGTCTTTATATCGCAGGTTTGGCGCGTCGTTATCAGTTACCAAAGACACCTTATTGTCGTTTCTCCGCAAGCGGTTGCAACATTTTGTACCTTCGCGGGCGTCGTGCACCTCAGCGATCCTCATGACCCGAGTGGTGCCTTTAGATTTTTTTTCACCTGACCCAGGACTTCGTCCTGGGCTATTGTCTGTCGCCCCTTCGGGGCTATTGTCTGGCGACCCAACTCCTACTCTCATTCCGACACGTCGCGCACGAAAAGTCAATTGCCGTGACGTGCTACACGGGTAGCGTTTCCGGTGCCACCTCCTCAATCCTGCCTTGCTGTAAGCGCAAAACGCGCTGGCAGCGACGAGCGAAGGCGAAGTTGTGGGTCGCAATGAGGGAGGTGAGTTGATAGTCGCGATGGAGCTTGGCGATCAGCTCGAAAACTGAATCCGCGGTACGGCTATCGAGGTCTCCGGTTGGCTCATCGGCCAGCAAGAGCTTAGGCTGGGTGATCAAGGCTCGAGCCAGCGCCACCCGCTGTTGTTCACCGCCGGAGAGTTCTCCTGAACGGTGATGCGAGCGCTGGTCCAATCCGACCTCACGGAGCCACTGCGATGCTTCTGCTTGTGTCTCCTGCCGCGGGTGACCCCGAAGCAGGAGCGGCATGGCCACATTTTCCAGTGCCGTGAACTCCGGCAACAGATAGTGGAACTGCCAAACAAAGCCGACTTCGCGGTTACGAAACTCGGCCGCGGCGTTCTCCGAAAGCGAAGTCAAATGCAAGTTGGCGAAGTATACGTCACCTGCAGAAGCTCGATCAAGAGCGCCGACGATGTGGAGCAAGGTACTCTTGCCCGCACCCGACTCGCCGACGATAGCCAGCATTTCTCCCTTAGCCACCTGGAACGATAAATTGTCAAAGAGCACTAAATCTGACTTGCCCGATCGGAAGACTTTCTTAAGCCCTTCGATCCTTAATACAGGCTTGTCTGTTAGATGCACCCGAAGCGCTCCTCGTCTCAGCAATCTAGGGTGACAAGTTCGAACCTCTACTCAATTCACCCGAGGCAGCTTGCCATTCCCATTAAAACACGGCAACGCCAGAAACGTTTCCGTTGGCTTTTCGGTACATCTCCCCAAACTGTACTTCAGAAATCATAGAGCTGAATGTGACCTCGGTCACTGACGCGCCTACCGGCAGAGTGGGACCGAAGGTCACATTGTCCGGACCGTGAGCGCAGAATGACAGAAAGGGTCAAGGGACATGTCACAAGAGGGTCAAAGGTGGGTCAAGGGATTCGCCCTGGTGTTCCTGGGCTGGTCTTTAAGAGCATTAACCACAAAGGACACGAGGGTACACAACGGAAGGCCAAAGATATTCGATCATTCATAACGTAAGGCTTCGGCGGGGAGGATTCTCGCCGCTGACCAGGAGGGATAAATGGTCGCGATCAGGGAGATGCTGATTGCTACCAACGCGACCAGCACGCCGTCCATTGCGCGCGGGGCGAAGGGCACGTAATCGATGGAGTAGACCTCAGGGGCGAGCGAAAGCAGATGGTAGTGTCCCCCGGCGAAGGATAGCGCGTAGCCGAGGACCAGGCCGATCGCGGTTCCCACAACTCCGATCAGCACACCCTGAGCAATGAATATTCGGCGTACCTGCGACTTGCGCGTGCCCATCGAAATGAGCACGGCGATGTCGCGAGTTTTTTCCATGACCATCATGGTTAGCGAGATCAGAATGTTGAGCGCGGCCACGAAGACAATTAAACCGATGGTGATGAAGGTGACCAGACGCTCCAGGCGTAGAGCGCGAAAGAGCGGCTTGTTCTGTTCCATCCAGTTGGTGGTCATGAAACCTTTGCCCGCGGCCTGCTCGATCTCTTTCGAGATTAGATCGGCTTTGTAGATGTCGTCCACTTTGAATTCCAGCACGGAGACCAGATCGCCTAGGCCAAACAGTTGTTGCGCGTCGCTGAGGCGGATGAAGGCCCACGAGCTGTCATAGTCGAAGAAACCGGAGTCGAAGATCCCGACGACACGGAAGCGGTCGTACTTGGGGACGATCCCAAACGGAGTGAGTTCGCCTTGCGGGCTGGTGACGAGCACGATGGAGCCGACTGTCGCGCCTAACTCGTCGGCCATGTCTTTGCCGAGAATGATGGGAGGCATGGCGGCGATGCGGTTCTCTACGCCTTGGAGGTCGGTGGGGGATTGGCTGGTTTGAGTAGCGCCCTCGGCCGCGTTTTTGGAGTCGAGCGCATCGGCCGAGCCGATCGTCACACTTTTCAAAAGGTCGCTGACCTTTCTTTCTTCGCTTGGAATCATTCCCTTCAGCACGGCCCCGCGTGCCCGCGGTCCGCGGGAGATCAGAACCTGCTCGTAGATCGCGGGAGCGGCGGCGACGATGTGCGGTTCCTTCGACAGCCGGTCCATGAGCAGATGCCAGTCGCTGATCCCGTCACTTTGAATGCGAAGCAGATTGATGTGAGAGGTGGAGCCGAGAAGGCGGTCCTGGAGATCCTGGCGAAATCCATTGTTGATGGCGAGAGCGACGACGAGCGAGGCTACACCGGCAGCGACTCCGGCGATGGAGATGCCGGTGATGACGCCAATGACGGCCTGGCGCCGTTTGGCGCGGAGGTAGCGAGCGGCGACGAAGAGTTCGAAGCGCATAGGAGAAGCCGTCAGCGATTAGCAATTAGCACTTGGCACTTAGCCAAATTGGATTATAACGAGTGGCGGGCGGCCTTCGGGTCGCCGCGATTTTAGAACAGCGGGTCTTTGCTGGGAAGGCCGGGCGGGGATGCCCGGCCTCCAGCAAGCTAGCTGGGCATTTCATGCGGAATGATGGGCCGGACTTCGATCGAGCCCCAGCGTGCTGAAGGGATTCGCGCGGCCAGGGCCAACGCCTCGTCGAAGTCTTTGGCTTCGACGAGGTAGTAGCCGCCAAGCTGTTCCTTGGTTTCAGCGAAGGGGCCGTCGAGGACTGAGCGCTTGCCCTGGCGCACCCGCACGGTCTTGGCCTTGGAAATGCGGTCGAGTTCGTTGCCGCCTCGCAGGTGGCCGCTGCCAGCGATGCTATTGGAGAACTCCCCGTATTCCTGCAGGATTTTGTTCTGTTCCGTCGGGCTCATCTTGTCGAATTGGCTTTCGTTTCCGTAAATAAGCAGCAGATATTGCATTTTGGTCAGGCCTCCTAGCCTGTACTGGTGGTTAATCGAACCGGTTACTTCATTATCGACAAAAGGGGGAACAAATATTTTCGGCAGGGCGGGTCGCTAGCGAATACCCCGGCCTAGTTTTATGGCACAGTAGGAAGGCAATGGCCACAGCTGAAAATCCCAAGCTTGAGGGGTGGGCGGTATTTGCTTATCGGGATTTCACCGTTTACGAGTTTGCGCTGTTTCTCATTGAAGTGGCGCTGGAGATGATGTCGGTCGCCGTTGGATGGCAGGTTTATGAGATCACCCACCGGCCTTTGGATCTGGGATTGGTCGGGCTAGCTCAGTTTCTGCCGGGGATTGTTTTGTTTCTGGCTTCGGGACACGCGGCGGATCGCTTTGACCGGCGCAGGCTGCTGATGTCGTGCTACGGCGGATTCGCGCTATGCGCAGCTTTGCTGTTGACGATTGCGTGGCGCGGATCGCAATCGGCAAATGCAAGCATCTATGCGATTTATGCAGTCTTGGTGCTGCTCGGGACCGTGCGCTCGTTCGCCGGGCCGGCGACTCGGGTGATGCTGCCGCAGTTGGTTCCGGAAGAACATTTTCCCAGCGCAGTGGCCTGGAATGCGAGCGTCTTTCAAGGGGCAACCATTCTGGGTCCGATGGCGGGCGGACTGATTTATACAATCTCACACGGTCCGTCGATGGTGTACCTGACGGCGATGCTGATGGCGTCTGCGGCGCTCCTGTCGACGCTGTGGATGAAATTGCGAACCAAAGCGCCGGCACAGGAAGCGGCCAATTTGACCACCGTGCTGGCGGGATTTCGCTATGTCTGGCGGAAGAAACTGCTTCTGGGATTGATCTCGCTGGATATGTTTGCGGTGTTGCTCGGAGGGGCGGTTGCGCTGCTGCCGGTGTATGCGCGCGAAATCCTCAGGACCGGACCGTGGGGCCTGGGGTTGCTGCGCAGCGCGCCCGGCGTAGGCGCGGTAGCTATGGCGATTGTGCTGGCGCACCGGCCGTTGCAGAGACGGGCAGGACCAACGATGCTGTGGTGCGTGGCCGGGTTTGGAGTGTGCACGATTATTTTTGGAATATCGAGAAGCCTTGTGCTTTCTTTGATTGCGCTCGCGTTGATTGGAGCGACCGATATGGTCAGTATCGTCATTCGCGGCACGCTGATTCAGTTGGGCACGCCGGACGAAATGCGCGGGCGGGTTAATGCTGTGGACATGTTGTTCATCGGAGTGTCGAATGAGCTTGGACAATTTGAGTCGGGTCTGACCGCGCAGTGGTTTGGAACGGTTCCTGCCGTGGTGTTGGGCGGCATCGGAACTCTAGTGGTGATTGCTATTTGGGCGTGGCAGTTTCCTGAGTTGCGGAATGCGGACCGGCTCAGCGATGGTAATTGAGCTTTGCGCGTTCGGGCGAGCGTTACTTTCCGCGGATGACAGTTTTCGCGGAATTCATGTTGTCGAAGCGGTCGTAGACGCGGACCACAACTACGTGCTCAAGCTGACCTGCGGTCGCGGTTTTTGCCGTTGCTGGGTTCGGTATCGGCAATGCTGCGCGAAAGTCATAGCTTTCGGTTTTGGAATCTGACAATTGCCCGACGGGCTCAACGAACTGCCACTCTCCTGCGTCCACGGAATAATCGGCGCTCTTGATGTTTGAAAAACTATCTACCACGCGGAAGGTTACGTGGATTTTGTCGCCTTCAACGGAGGCGGTGAGATTCTCGATCTGCGGCGGAGTTGTGTCTACTTCAAATCGCGCACTTTCCTTCTCCGCGGTCAGGGCTTGCTCTGGAGAGTGCGAGGGCGCGTCGGAGGCTACGACTTTGATGGTGTAGCCGCCATCGGGCAGAAGCGAGGCGTCGAAGGAGTAGAACTTGTCGGTCAGATTGTCTTTGAGCAAGAGCCATCGCGTATCGCCGTCGCCGCGGTAATAGACGCTGTAGATCATCTGGTCGTCGTTGTCATCGTGAACGCTCCACTTCACGCCAATGGAGTCGCGATCATGCGTGGTTGGAGGCGGCGTGTCGAAATGCGGCTGCTGGGCGTTTCCGGCACCCGTGTCGCCACCGGGGGGCTTGGGAAGCGATTGGTAGCGGGTTCCGACCTGAACTGTGACGTCGTCGAAATCGGGGGCCACGTTTTTGGGTAGGTAGTTGAGGGTGACGCTCTCGACGCGCGGGGCCGGATCGCCCGAGCGCAGCACGGCTTTCCACTGAATGAAGCGTGCGGGAGGAACACTGACTGCACCATCCTTGCGCAGGTCGATTTTCTCCCACGGGCTCCAATTGCGGTCGGGATTGTCTACGTTGCCACTGCGGGCGAAGAGTTCGACATTGCCGGCGCCACGGAATTCTGCGCGTCCCCAGCGGGAAAAGATGTGGGCGTCGAAGACATCGCTTTCGTAAGTGCCCTCGGATTCAGGGGTCGCGCTGAGCAGAAACACTTTGCCGAGGTTGCTGGTCGAAGCGTACAGCCCGCCTTTGGGTGCGTTGGCGAATGCGGTCACCTGGGTTGCGCTGGCTTTGAGCAGGTCGGTGAACTCGTCTTCGCCGCTGATAGCAAAAACGTGTCCGCGGTTTCCGGTGCCCGCGAGCAGACGGCCGCGCTGATCAAAGGCGAGGGCATACACGATATCTTCGCGAGAACTCCACAGGCGGCTGGGAGAGCCATCGGGGGCGATGCGATAAATTTCCGAGCCACCCGCGGTTCCAGCACCGGGGATAGGGAAGCTGATCGAGGGTGCTGGTGTGCTGGCGGGAGCGCTGGTGATCACGATACCGCCCTGCGATCCGGGACCGGCAGGTGAGGACGCAGGAGGCATCGAAATTACCGGGGAGGAAAAACCTGGCACGCCGGTTCCACCATGTTTTTCTCCCACACCTGCGGCATAGATGTTGCCCGTTTTGTCGATGGCCAGGGCGGTGATTTCTTTTTTCGGCGCGCTGTAGAGCACGAAGCCTTCTCCGCCGGGCGAGATGCGATAGACCAGGCCGCTGCCGTCGGACCCGGCGATCAGGTTGCCCTTGTTGTCGAAAGCCATTACCCGGATATGGGCTTCGTCACTTTGAAAGAAAACGGAGTGTTCGCCCTTCGGCGTGACGCGGAATATCTGTCCGTGATCTCCGGTGGCCACGTAGAGGTTGCCGCCATCGTCGAGCACGAGGTCCCATATGTATTTGGTACCGGGCTCGAAGTAAACCGAGGAACTCCAGAGAGAATCGCTGGCGGGTTTGTCGGTGGCTTTCTTATCTTTACTAGACGAGGCTGGATGATCATCGATTTTGTAAACCTTGCCATCGGGATTCGTGGCGGCGTAAATGACTCCGTTCTTATCCACAACCAGCGCTTGCACCTGAAGTTCCTGCGGCTCGAAAATCACGGTGGATTTGCCATCCGGAGTAATTCGATACACGCGCGCGGGCGAGCCGGCGGCGGCAAAGAGGTTGCCCTCGCGATCCGCCGCGATCGACCAGATGTAGGTCGATGGCGTCGTAGAGAGCGCCGTGAAAGCAGGCGCGAGCTCCAGCCCGCCGGTGCTACGGACGGCCACGCCTTTGGCTGTCCCCTTGATCAGTTCCTCGAACTTCGATTGTTCCCAAGTACGCGTACCTTCGGCAAAGAGGAAAGAAAGCAGAACAAGAACTGGAAAGATAACCAACAGCCAACGCAGGCGGATCAAGTTTTTCGGTACCTCAGTACAAGGTTTGGGTAAAAATTCAGGTTACCACGTTGCACACGAGAGCGGGCGGGGAGACACTCCTGTCCGCCACCGTTGACTTTGATGTTTCACGGTTGGTTTCGTATCTTCGAGATGAGAAACCGCTGGTCGTGATTGCGGTGCTACACGGACGAAGAAGTCCGCGTGTCATCGCAGCCATTCAACGCGCAGGAAGTAGACTCGCAGATGGGTGAGTGACACTCACAGCTGGAATTTCTTATTTGATGCTGATGGTTAGTACTTGAGCGCCAGCGACTACATAGTCGAGCGGACCAGTGGCGGCTTCGTTTACCGACGACTCGCTGGAGACGACCATGTCTTGGGTGCCGCGCATGCCGTCCATCACGTTCATGATGGAGAGTGGCAGCGTGGGCATGACTTTATCGGCGATCATGGCTTCGGGATCAGCTTCGAGCAGCGAAACGTAGACGCGGTTGTTTACATGCTCTTTGTTCAGGAATGCGATGGTCGCGGCGAGATCCAGTTTGCGTCCGAGTAATGAGGAGCCACGCCGGAGATGGTCAAGGGTGTCGCCATCGCTCACCAGGATGCGAAGCGGTCCTTTTGAAGTCGAAGTAGGGATGTGGATGGGAATGTGTTGCACCACGCCTTCGCCGCGATAAGGGCGCAGCATGGCTTCAATCGTAATGTCGTCGCCGGGACGCGCTTCGGTGATATCGGTACGGGCGCTTTCGAGGCGGGCCCAGCGGCGTTCGCGAACCACGTTGAAATCAAGCTGCACGCCATTAATGGCGGGCACGCTATACGGATTATCGAAGATGCGGCTGAAGCGATCGCCTAACGAAATGGCGGCCAGCATCGCGCCCGGCTGTCCACCATCGGCTGCGGCGAACATGTCTTGCACAGTGACGTCCGGGTATCCGTCGACGCTGATGCGTCCGTTCATGCGGTAGGTCGTTTCTTCGCCGTATTCATTTACGCCATGCAGCGCATTGAATACTGTGGCCATCATCGCGACTGGGCTCAGGCGCGCGTTGTTCAGGACTTCGTAGTGGAACTGTTTGTCGGCGGACTCGCCGTGGATGGTGAGCGTGACCGGAATCATTTCCGGCTTCTTGCCGAACTCGCCCAAGATTCCGTTATGGCGGTCTTGCACGAATGCGCCCACAGTTTCGGTAGCATTCACAATTTTGAAGGCATTGAGTGGTGAGGGCAGTGTGGCGAGCACGGTCGCCTTGGTCATGGGCAGGTCGACCATGCCGAACTGCATCAGCGGATGGCCGCAAGCCAGGAGATGCTGAGCGTCCATGTAAGTCACCGTGCAGGTCGCGGCAATGTTCATGTCGCCTTGAACCAGGATGGCGCTCACGGCAGAGCCAGGCTCCATGGGCTCGGGCTGCTTGGCGTCGCTGACCGAGCCAGCACCCATCACCGGAACGATTCCTGCAGAAGAGAATTGGGACGCGAAGCGCTGCACAGTGTCTTCGGAGAATCCGTTGAAGACGAGGGGTGTTTCAATGGGCTTGAGGTAGTTCGTGAAGGTTGCGTGTTCTGATGGAGAATCCGCAACGCCTGGGCTCGCAGTCTTGCTCGGGGAGCGGGCTGCGGATGTGGCTTCGACCGGCGCAGAAGCCGGATTGCGATCGAGCGCGCTGATCTCCAACATCTCAGCGATCGGGGTAACGCCGGCAATAGGTTCTTTCGAGAATTCGCCGATACGGAAGGCGAGCGCGCCCGCCAGCTTGCCATCCAGATAAACCGGGCTGCCGCTCATACCGGCGACCACGCCGGTGTATTCCGCCTTAGCGCCGCCGAGACGAACCAGAATGACGTCGCCCTTGGGGCCGTCGGCGTTCTTGAGGATGCCGAGCACCTCAACATCCATGGGTTCCGGTTTCGTGCCCTGAAACACGGTGTAGGCCACGCCTTTCATGCCAGGATGGATTTGCTCGATCGGAATAGTTTCAACGGGCTTGGGAGTCTGCGCCTGGATTATTGAGGACAGTGCAAAGCTGAAAACAAACAGGGCTAGAGTCGCTCGTCTTAGTACAGGTCGATCCACAGTTTCACCCACAAATTTCCCCGAGAACCGCCAACTGGTCCTCTTATTACTGAATGACACTTCGCGCTTTGTACGCGATTTGCCGGGAAGGAGAGGGTTCAATCAAAGCCGAGCAAACATCCCAATCGCGAAGCTCTGCGTCTATACTAGCATAAGGTTTTCCGAGGACTTCAAATGATTTCATACCCATCTGGGCAGGGTGGCCGGCGGTTTGGCAGGGTCTTGGGCCGTATTATGCTGTTCCAACGTTGGCGTATCTCCTTGCTGATTCTGGTCTTGGGGATTCTTGTCGGTCTAACTGCGGCACAGGATCAAGGGTCCTCGGCGCCTGCCAAAGGCCAGACAGATGCGCCCGACGCGGCCGGAGGTCCACAGAACGACGTTGGCCCCTATGCCATTCCCAAGAAAAAGGACGAGCCGCCGCCACCTCCACCGCCGGAGAAGCCAAAAAAGATTGAGGGCATGCCGGACTATTCCATCCATGTCGATGTGCCCGTAGTGGAAGTGCCGGTTATGGTTACGACCAAGGATGGGGAGTTCATCTCCAATTTGAAACAGGAGAATTTCCGCATTTCCGAAGATGGCGCGCCGCAGAAGATCAGCAGCTTCACGATTTCGGAAGCGCCGATCACGGCCGTCCTGTTGGTCGAGTTCGCCGCTGGAGATTATTTTTTCATGGGCGACATTCTGCAGGCGTCCTACTCCTTCGTCAGCACTTTGAAAAAAGACGACTGGCTGGCGGTGATTTCCTACGACATGCGCGACTACATCCTGGCGGACTTCACGCAGGACAAGCAGCAAGCCTACGGCGCACTGAATCAGCTGCGAATTCCGGGTTTCACTGAGACCAATCTGTTCGACGCGCTTTATGACACGCTGGACCGGGTGGACCGGATTCAAGGGCATAAGTACATCATTCTGGTGACGACCGGTGTCGATACTTTCAGCAAGCTGAATCTCGACCAGATCATGAAGAAGATCAAAGCTACGAAGGATGTGACGATTTTCCCGATCAGCGTGGGATGGCAAGTTCGGGAATACTTCGAAGCACGCGGCATGTCCGCGCCTCACGGAGCGGGTATCCCAGTTGGGCAAATGGATTATCTGCAAGCCGACAACGAAATGAACACCTTTGCCCGCTTGACCGGGGGACGGGCTTACTTTCCAAGATTTCAGGCCGAGTTCCCGGAGATTTTTCATCAGATCGGCGGCGATATACGCAATCAGTACAGCATTGCTTATCATCCCACCAATCCCAAGCTCGATGGCACCTACCGCAAATTGAAAGTCGACGTTGTCGCGCCGGATGGAGGAACGCTCAAGATTAAAGATCAGAAGGGGAAAGATCTGAAGTATCTGGTGATCGCGCGCGAAGGCTACACCGCGAAACACACGGTGGAGTAGGTTTTAGTGCAGATGAACCAAGTGGTCCAGCAGGAACATTAGTCCGACTCCCAGAAAAACGACTAAGGCCATTCTCGCCCCCGGCTCACGGTTTACTTCCGGAATGAGGTCGGATGCCGCTACGTAGATCGTCACTCCCGCCGCTAGAGGCAATCCATAGCTCACTTGGTGCTTGAAAAGAGCCATGGTCAGTACTCCCGCAAAGGTCGCTGCACCCAGCAGCATCGACGCAGCCCACGCCACACCGCGGCTTTGGCCGCTAGCCAGCATGACGGAGGTGATGGTGAATCCTTCGGGAATCTTGTGCAGGAAAATCGCCAGGAAAATGATCCAGCCGAGCCAACTGGAGACGAGAAAGCCAGCGGTGATCGCGATGCCGTCGAAAAACGTGTGAATCGTTAGACCGAGCAGAATCGAATACCCTTTGTGGGCGTGAACAAATTCGTCTGTGTGGGTTTCTTCTCCGAAATGAAAATGGGGCGTGACCGTGTGCTCAAAAAAATGAATGATGAGATAGCCCACCAGAACCAGGAATGCCGCGTTCTTGCCGTTTAGTTCCAATGCAGCTGGGAAAACTTCGACGATGGCGGTGGCCAGCATGAATCCCGCGCCCAGAGCAATAAAATATCTGAGATAAGAGCGGTCCCAGTTCTTCTGGACGATGATGGCGCCGCCGAATACGTTGGCCGCGGCGGCGGTGAGACCGAGCAAAAGACTGAGAATAACGGGATGCATGCGGGAGGATAATATCAGTTCTCCGTTCCTGGTTCCCGTCTACCCGCTGTGCCGGATGTGCATCACGTCGCCATCCTGCACGATGTAGTCTTTTCCTTCCAGACGCAGCGTGCCGCGGGCGCGGGCGTCGGCTTCTGATCCGGCGTCGAGTAGCTGATCCCAGCGGATGGTTTCGGCGCGGATGAAATGCTTCTGCAAATCCGAATGGATCGCGCCTGCCGCATCCTGCGCGCGAGTGTTCACCGGGATGGTCCAGGCGCGGCATTCGTCTTCTCCCGCGGTGAAGAAAGAAATCAAGCCGAGCAGCGTATAGGTAGTGCGGATCAGGCGAACCAGGCCGCTCTCGGTGAGGCCGTAGCTGGAAAGGAATTCGGCGGCATCAGCATCGCTCATTTCCGCAAGTTCAGCCTCGACCTTTCCGCAGATGGCTGCCGCGCCCGCATTCGGTCGCGACGCGACTTCTGTGAGCTTATATTTGCTGACCGCAGCCTCGAGATCTTTTCCAAGTTGCGTGCTCTCGTTTACGTTCAAGACATAAAGAATTGGTTTCTCGCTGAGGAACATGAAACCGCGCAGGCGCTTTTTGTCTTCCGGGGTCATCTCCATTTCGCGCAGTGGGCGCTCCGATCCGAGGTGCGCGTTGGCGCGCTTGAGCAGATCGAATTCTTTTTCGAGATCCGCAGTGCGCATCTTCTTCAGATCTTTTTCCAGGCGCTCCAGCCGTTTTTCGATTTGCCCGAGGTCGCTGACCATCAGATCAAACTCGACGTTCTTGATATCGCGCAGAGGGTCGATGCCGCCGACGTGCGGGATCGCAGGATCATCAAATGCCCGCAGTACGTGGGCCAGCGCGTCTACGCCACGCAAATGCGTGAGATAAGCAGTCTCCTTAAGCGCATCCTGTCCGATGGCGCCCACGTCGACGTATTCCACCGAAGCGTGGGTCAATTTTTTGGGATTGTAGAGTGCGGCCAGACGGTCGAGGCGGTCGTCGGGGACCTTGGCCACACCAAGATGCGCCTCGCGCGGGTTCGCGTACGCCTGCTCGGACAGACGTGCCTTGGTCAACATGCCGAAGAGAGAGGTCTTGCCTACCTGAGGCAGGCCAATAATGCCAGTTTTCATAAGAAAGCTTCTAGTTGCTAGCTTCTAGCCAGCCTTGTGAGGATAAATGATCGAGCAGACATCGCAAAGATTAGTCGGGGACGATTAACGCTGAAAGCTAGGAGTTAGTAGCCAGAAGCGCAGCCGTCAAATACACGACCACCAACCCCAGCAGAAATACTCCGCTCTCGACTCGCGTGGACCACACATGCAAGCCGTCGAACTGGATGCGGGCAGGGTTGTCGGGAGGGACCGAGTCAATTTCGCCAATCGATGCCCGCAGCGTATCCATGCGCGGGATAATGCCGAATTGCGAGATGAGAGTTAGCACAAGCATCAAGCAGATGAGCAGGTTGCGCGCGGCAAACACTTGCGGCGAGCCCTTGGTCAATTGGCTGTAAGTAATCGAACCCGCTAAGAAGACGATGCCAGAAATAATGCCCATCCAATGCAACGCACCCAGGGAGCGTCCAACTAATGTTCCTGCCAGATGCCGAGTGGGTAATACGGAAAAGGCTGTGGGCGCGAGAACGAAAGCGAAGAAGATCAGCCCGCCCAGCCAAACGATGAGAGACAGCAGCATGAGATAGCGCAGAAATGACATTCGGGAATTATAGCGTTCGCCGTCATTCCTACAGCAAATACCCCACAAGCCACGTTTGGGATTGTCCGTTTCCGATCGCCCCGCGCGAATCTTCCATCACCCTCGCGTGGTAGCATTCTTCTGTCTGACAAGCTTCCCGACGGACCATGACGCTTCGCATCCATTCTCTGTCTTTGCGTTTCATCTTTCTTACTGTCGTGCTCCTGCTATGCCGCGCCCCGCTTGCGCCTGCGCGCTCCGACGAATCCCACTGGATCCGCGTGAACTCCAGCCATTTTTCTGTGGTCACGGATGCGGATGATATCAAGGGACACGCCGTGGCCGCGCGATTCGAACAAATACGCGCCGTGTTCGGCCAACTGCTGGCGCGAACCCGGATCAACATGTCGGAACCGATCGACATTATCGCCCTGAAGAACGATGACGAATACAGCAAAGTGGTGCCTAACCGCCAGGGGCAGGGGATCGGTAGTGGATTTTTCATCCCCGGCGAGGACCGCAACTACTTCGTGCTGAACCTGTCGAAAGAAGAGAGTTGGCGAGCGATATCGCGCGACTTTGCTTTGGTGTTCCTCAACTGTAATTATCCGCCCACGCAGGCTTGGTTCGACGAAGGCTTCGCGGACTACTTTTCCAGCCTGCGCTTCGAGAACAAGCAGGTACTGATTGGCGGCGACCCAGACTCGTTCACTGAACCGCTGAACACGACAGCATGGCTTGCGATCCCTGACTTATTCGCCACTTCCCGTGCGATGCCTGCTGCGCAGGAAAGCTCGCACCATACCGTGTTCTACGCCGAGTCGTGGATCGTGATGCACTACCTGCTCAGCCAGAACAAGCTTCCCGAGACTGGCACCTACTTCGACATGGTCGAGAACCAACATCTCTCGATCGAGGAAGCGATCCAGAAAGCGTATGGCATGAGTTCGGGCCAATTTGCGGACGCGGTCAAGAATTACTTCCATACCGTGGCCCAGAGCGGGGCTGCTGGGGCGAGTCCGTTGCTGGGCGTGGCTCCGTCCGACCAGATTGGCAGCAGCAATCAAGAGCTTCCGTTCGCGGAAGGGCAGGCGTTGCTCGCGGAAATGACCGTTCGTCTGCCAGAGCATCGCGACCAAGCTGTACAGGAGCTGGAGTCGATCATAGGCCAACCAAAATCCGACAACGTGGTCGCGCGTCGCGGACTGGGCTGGGCGTACATGCAGAAGAAGGAATTCGAAAGTGCAGTTGAAGAATTCAACAAGGGAGCGGAGCTCAACCCCAAGGATCCATGGCTTCATTATTACCTGGCACTGGTGCGGTTGCGGGCGGCGCAAGCCGCTGGAAAATCGACAGAGGGCCTTCCAAACGTGATGCAGGATCTCCGGCTGGTCGTGGACTGGGATCCCGAATTCGTCCAGGCTCGCAGCATGTTGGCTATGGCGCAACTGGAAGGCGGCGGCGTCCACGCCGCGATGGATTCGATGCGAGCAACCATCCAACTCGCGCCGCGAAACCAAACCTATTTGCTGAACATGGCGCAGATCTACATGGCAGGAAAGAACTGGGATGCGGCTACTGCCTTGCTTGAGCGGCTGAAAACCAGTCCGGACCCGCAGATTGCTAAGGCCGCCACTGAGCAACTGGAAGGTTTGCCCATGTTGAAGAAGTATGGCGTTCTGCCGCAGGCTGAAACTAAGCCGCAGCCAACCGGCACGGCGCCTCCACTGTCGTCGCCCGCGTCTTCGGCAACTCCATCTTCTTCAACGGCCAAAACGCAAGCGGCGACGCAGCCAAAGGCACAAACCCAAAATCCTCAATCCGACGAAGTCAGTGTCGATCAGGCGGAGCAAGTTCCCGCCCCGCCGCAGCCCGACAAGCGTCCAATCCAATTTCTGAAGGGAAAGATAATTGCCGTCGATTGCTCCCGCGCTCCATCAGCCATCCTCACTGTGTCGGCGGGAGCAAAAGTGTTGAAGCTCCACACGGAGGATTACAAATCACTGATGGTCATGGGAGCCGATGACTTTTCCTGCGAATGGAAGGGGCGCACCGTCGCAGTAAATTATAGAGCCGGAGGAACAGCCGACGGCGATCTAGTTTCGGTAGAGCTCGAATAGACCGCCAGGCGGCGGGACAGAAGGAGCAGAGAATTTTCTCGAGAGCGCCGGCTACGGAGTGAAACTTTCGCGGAGGTTGGGAACTAAAACAACAAACCCTCCCAGGGGAATACTGAGAGGGTCTGGCGAATTCTGACTCTTAAGTTTGGTAAGCCGGGTTGTCAGGCGCGGACTACGTTACCCGCCTGGAACCCCTTGGGGCCCTTCAGCAGATCAAACTCCACGGTTTCGCCCTCATTCAGCGTGCGGTAACCATTCTCCTGGATGGCGGAGAAATGAACGAAGACGTCTTCCCCAGTGGACCGCTGGATAAAACCGTATCCTTTAGCCCCGTTAAACCACTTTACTGTACCCTTCTCTCTCACAATGAACTCCTTTCGCCTCTGCTAAGATTAAAAATTCCACATTCTTCTTGAAGCGCGCGCGTGTCTCTTACCCCCCTCAAAGCATGTGGACGAAACGGTCTTCACTTGCATGCAGCCGAACTTGGTTCAACAAGAAAGGCCCCTGAGTTTTACGCCGTCGGTCAAGAAAACGGCGCAAAGCTCCGGAGCCTGTCGTGGTGGCGCGAGTTTCGACAACAATGCACAAAAACCTCTACCCAAGCTAACGAACGTCGTTGCCGACATTTCGTCAACGAGCAGGAATAATATTCAGGAATTTTCCTTCTGGCAAGAGAAGAATTCACAATAAATCGAAATGAAGCGAAAACAATAAGTGTGACCCATGGTTTTTGCGAAACGAATTGAGAGATTGGCATGGTCCACGGGCAACTTCGCAGACTGACAGAGCGCACCGCAACTCTCTGATAATATTGGGTAAATATTGAACGACGACCATCCATTGTCGCCCCCAGCTCTGCTTGATACGGTCATCCCTAACGTTTCCGTTAAGGGCTCGACCTCGCGTTCGAGCTGGCTATCTTCTACGCTGAAATATGTTCTACGCACCGAGGTCCACACCTTTGCGTTCTCGGTGGCAGCAAATGCGATTCTCTCATTCTTTCCCTTCGTCCTGCTTTTGCTGACTTTAATTCGACGAGTATTCCACTCGCCGGCAATGTATGAGGTTGTGGTGCAACTGCTTCGCGATTATTTGCCCGCTGGGCAGGATTTTGTAATTCGCAACCTGCACGCGCTGGTCAACGCGCGCAACCGGGCGCAAATGTTCTCCCTATTGATTCTGCTGATCACGTCGACAGGAATCTTCATGCCACTCGAAGTAGCGCTGAACCGGGTCTGGCGTTTTCCGGAAAATCGTTCTTATCTCGGAAATCAACTGATCGCGCTCGGTCTCGCATTCAGCAGCGGCGTGCTGACGCTGCTTTCGGTAGCCTTAACTGCGGAGAATGTTTTTCTTCTGAGAACTCTAACCTTCGGACACGAATTTCTCACCACCAGGATGCTGGGTTTTTTGATCATGAAACTTTTCGCAATCGCTGCGAGTATTGCGATTTTCTTTTTGATCTATTGGCTGTTGCCCAACGGCAAGGTGCCAGCCCGTGCCGTCATGCCTGCGGCAGTGATCATGGGCTTGCTGTCGGAGATATTGAAATACTGTTACATCCTGGCGCTGCCGCGGCTGGATTTCCAGGAAGTGTACGGGCCGTTCGCTCTGTCAGCCAGCTTGATGTTTTGGGC
The DNA here is from genome assembly GCA_013288805.1 of Acidobacteriota bacterium. Classification (GTDB taxonomy): domain Bacteria; phylum Acidobacteriota; class Terriglobia; order Terriglobales; family Acidobacteriaceae; genus JABDBE01. The sequence continues at coordinate 1,725 of JABDBE010000018.1, read as the reverse complement.
ATTCCTTACAGGCTTGTTGCTGCTGACGGGGGCGCACTTGTCAGCGCGGCGGCAGAGCCGGAGAAAAGCTCACTGAACGCGGGCGAGGCAGTAAGTCTCTTGGGGTACTGACAGCACAATCCACCGCGATTTCCTCAGACAAAGCTCAATCCTTCTGTGACGGCCGGCACAGCCATCCTTCTTGCGTAGTGGTAGCGTTGTTCGATTCCCGTCAAAGGCTGGCCTCGATTCAGAAACGAGGCTTGCTCATGTTGTCTTCGATTTGGAAGGTCTTTGTTGCCCTGATCCTGATTCCTGCCTCGCCACTGCTGGTTGCGGAGCAGCCGACGCGGCCAGTAATCCCAGTTTTGATTCCGCCCAGATCAGCACACCCGGCGCCTCAGCGCCCCGTGACCCAAAGCTCGGGCTACATCTTCGCCGGCACTGTCAAGTCGGTGGAGCGGGTTGCTCCCAAGGGAAACGGCGTGGGCGTCGTCGAGATCAACTTTCATGTCGATCAGGGCTTGCGTGGCGTTCGCACGGGGCAGATGCTGACCATCCGCGAGTGGGCCGGCTTGTGGGAATCCGGGGAAAGTTATCGCCCGGGTGAACGGGTTCTTCTGTTTCTCTATCCTCCCAGCAAGCTAGGACTGACCAGCCCGGTCCGAGGACCGATGGGCCGCTTCAAAATCGGCCCTGACGGCCAGATAGCGCTTGATCCAGCACGGATTAGTTTTCCGGCACCGCGTCCGCACATCCCAGACCCGTTGCGGGGAAGAACTCGTGTAACCCCTATCGAGTTTGTCCGTTTCCTCCACTCGGCGGAAGAGTAAGCCATGCCGACAGGTTCCTTCTTTGCGCGTGCACTAGAGATGCCAGATGGATCGCCGTCATGCTTGCCCGGAGGCCCTCCCCAAACCTCGGGAGCTTCACGGCGATTGACAGTTAGATCGAGGTTCGTTTATCCCGGAGCAGCAGTGATTCTACTGCTCCTGACATTCATGCAACTGGCGCGAGCTGGAGGCCCGCGCTACATCGCCGGAATTAGCTACTTCAACCAGGGGACGGCCGGCACACCCCTGAGTTGGGCCCAGGGAGTAGTCAACTATTACACCGACCAGGGTCCTCTCAGTGCGACGGTTCCCGGACCGCAAGGGGATGCGTTGGTCGCTGACGCCTTCAGTCAGTGGACCTCCATTTCGACGGTCGCGCTGTCAGTCACGCACGCTGGTCAACTTGCGGAAGATGTCAACGGCTCGAACGTCTACCGCAACAGCGATGGAACCATCACCATGCCCGCTGACATTATGCCTTCGGCTACGGGCACGCCTGTGGGTATCGTTTACGACGCGGACGGCACCGTCACCGACGCGCTTCTTGGCCAGGGCGCAGGCGATGCCTCCGAGTGCTTCGGCAACGCCGTCTACGGAGGAGTCGACAATTTCGGAGTTGCAGCTTATTTTCTGCACGCGCTGGTCGTCATCAACGGAAACTGCGTCGCCCAACTGCCGGACCCTGATGTGGAATACAGGCTCGTGCGGGTGCTGGGGCGGGTGCTGGGCCTTGGCTGGTCCCAGATGAACCTTAACGTCCAGACGGGCAATCCCCGACCGACTGCCGATGACTACGTCGGTTTTAGCATCATGCATGCTGTCGATTCTCCTAGCTGCGTTCCCATTTCCTTGTGCTATTCGAATGGCGGCCAAGTCAACCCCTAC
>JABDBE010000017.1:51516-52797 GCA_013288805.1 Acidobacteriota bacterium | reverse complement strand
CTCGTGATCAAGCTTACCAAAAGCTTGAGGCGGCGCTTGTCCGCGCTCGCAAGGACGGTATCGCGGTTCTGAAAGTCATTCACGGTTATGGCTCGACGGGTGCCGGCGGCGTACTGCGGTTTGCAATTCGCAGTTACTTGCGCCAGCGAAAAGAAAAAAAAGAGATTGTGGCATTCGTCAATGGGGAGAGTTGGTCCAGTTTCGATGAGCGCAGCAAGCTGCTCTTTACGAGGGTGCCGGAGTTGGTGGTCGACAGCGATGTGGGGCGCGGCAACAAGGGAATCACGCTCGTGCTGCTGTGAGGTTTTCTTCGATCGGGTTGCGGCACATTTTTCGGATTAGGCAGAGCTGTGTATGATTTGCACGTGAAGGTTGGGGTGGAGTCCGATGTAACCGCTTTCATCCTGGCGGGTGGCAAGAGCTCTCGGATGGGTAGCGACAAGGCTTTCCTCCGATTACAGGAGGAAACTCTTCTGTCGCGAGCATTAAAGATCGCAGGGTCTGTCGCCGAAGAAGTGCGGATTGTGGGGGACGGCAAGAAATTCGCGGCGTTTGGCCGGGTCGTGGAGGACACGTATCGCGATCGGGGGCCGCTGGGCGGAATTCATGCGGCGCTTTCGAGTACGACGACCGAACTAAATTTGATGCTGGCCGTCGATCTGCCTTTCGTTGTACCGAAGTTCCTGAAATATCTGCTGGTGCGGGCACGGGAATCCGGCGCAATGGTGACGGTTCCGCGAGCGGACTCAGGACTGCAGCCGCTCTGTGCCGTTTATCGGCGCGGCTTTGCGGAGGTTGCGGAACCGTCGTTGCGCGAAGGTAAAAACAGAATTGATTCGCTATTCGCGAAAGTTACGACCTGCGTGATCGAAGAGAACGAATTAGTGCGGGCCGGTTTCTCGGTCGTGATGTTCAGGAATTTAAACACTCCGGAGGAGTTCGATATGGCAAGAAGTCAGCATTTTGGAGAGATGACCTAATCTACCGCTTGTTTAACATCACGAAGGACTATCAACGAAAAGAACCTGCGAAGAACTAAATATTTTTTATGGCTGACAACGAACAATTGGCACCGTATATCGAGTTCAAAGAAGTGTCCAAGTCTTTTGGCAACAACTGCGTGCTCGACCACGTCAACTTCGAGGTCATGGCGGGAGAGACAGTTTGCATTTTGGGACGAAGCGGCGTAGGTAAATCGGTCACGCTGGAGAACATAATGGGTTTTCTCAGGCCGGACTCGGGCCGCGTGATCGTGGCCAGGGAAGACATTACTGATTACAC
>JABDBE010000017.1:0-51506 GCA_013288805.1 Acidobacteriota bacterium | reverse complement strand
GAGCTAGAGATGGAGCGCATCCGCAAGAAAGTGACCATGGTATTCCAGAACGGTGCGCTGTTCGACTCGCTAACCGTGGGCGAGAATGTGGCATTCCCGCTGCGCGAGCGTGGCGATCTGAAGGAGGATCAGATTTACCAGATCGTCGATGGATTGCTTGAAATGGTGGGAGTGAAAGAAATGCGAGATTTGCTGCCCTCGGATTTGTCCACGGGAATGAAACGGTCGGTGGCTATCGCGCGCGCCTTGGCCGCGCAACCGGAATGCGTTCTTTATGACGAGCCCACCACCATGGTCGATCCGCTGATGGCGCAATTACTGGGTGACCTGATAAAGCGGCTTAAAACTCAGCTGCACTTGACCAGCGTGGTCGTGACTCACGATATGCGGCTGGCTAAGAAGCTGGCGGACCGGATCGTATTTCTGTATGAGGCCAAAGTGATCTTTTTTGGCACCTATCCTCAGATGGAGAAAAGTGATGAGCCGATTGTGAAGGAGTTCCTGGAACTGGACGAGATGAGCCTGAAAGGGCTGTAGGCATCAGGCTTCGGGCGTCAGGCTTCGGTTTTAGAATCCTTCCCGTACCAAACGTTCGATGGTCAGTGCGCTAGTCGCAGAATCTCCATGCATCATCTTCTCCACATACTTTGCGATTATGTCCACTTCCAGATTCACTGGGTCGCCTGGCTTGAGTGATTTCAGATTGGTCGTGTCGGTAGTGTGCGGAATAATGGCGATCGTTACCTGTTTTCCTTCGACTTTCGCGACTGTGAGGCTGATGCCTTCAATCGAGAGCGAGCCTTTGAAGATGACATAGCGCGCCAATTCCGGCGGGATCTCGATGCGCAGCCAGTAGTTGTCCGCGCCGGAGATTTCTTCGAGTGCAATGAACTTGCCCGTACCGTCGACATGGCCCTGCACGATGTGTCCGCCGAAGCGTCCGTCAGCGCGCATGGGGAGTTCGAGATTGACCAGTGCGCCCGGTTTCATGCGGGAGAACGAAGTGCGATTCCAGGTTTCCTCGGCCAGATCGGCACCGAACGAGGTTGCCGTGATTTCGACGGCGGTCAGGCAAACCCCGCTGACTGCGATGCTGTCGCCCTTTTTCAGTTCCTTCACGAGATGCGAGGCGGCGACGGTAAGACGTCGGTTCTCGTTTTCGTGAGCGATCCCGGTGACGCGTCCCACTTCTTCAATGATGCCGGTGAACATGGAGTCTCCGTGATATGGCGTTCGGGAATCAGGCTTCGGGCTTCAGGCTTTAGGCGTCAGGCTTTAGTCCGAACGTTTAGCCCTCACGCCTGAACCCTGAAGCCTGACGCCTAGCCCTCAATCTGCATACGGGTCTTTAAAGTATCCCTCGACTGCGAAATCTTCGCCAAAGCGGTGTAGACAGGTCGATTTTACGTAGGCTGCGCCTCCGATGGTTGCGAAACCCGCGCCTCCTGCAAACGGGACGGCAGTTGTGCCTCCTAGAATTCTGGGCGCGTAGTAGAGAAAGACTTTGTCGACGATACCGGCTGAAAGCGCGGCCCAATTGACCATGGCGCCGCCTTCAATCATCAGGCTGGTAATGTCAGTTTGGCCGAGGAATTTCGTTACGGCAGCCATGTCAGGATGGCCCTCCGAGTTGGCCGTAGGCAATTGTTCCACGCGAACCCCGAGCTTCAACAGTTGCTTTTTCTTCTTCTCTTCTGCGAAAGAGCAAAGCACGAGCACGTCATCCGCGGCGGTTGTGACTATGCGGGATTCGAGAGGCAGGCGCAGTCGGGAATCGAGGACTACGCGCAGGAGTGGACGACGCCGCGGATGGCCGCTGCGATCGGTGAGCAGCGGATCATCGGCGATCACCGTGCCAACCCCGACCAGAATCGCGTCATGCTGATGACGAAGCTCCTGCACATGGGCGCGAGCTAATTCCCCAGTAATCCAGTTGGTCTGAGCCGAGTGTTGTGCGGGATGAGATTGACTTGCAGGCGGCGCGATTTTTCCATCGAGCGTCATCGCGGCCTTCAGCGTAACCAGCGGAACATGATGTCGGATGTATTTAGCAAAAGCCTCGTTCAGCGTTCTTGCTTCTTCTTCAAGCATGCCAGAAGAGACGTCGATGCCGGCAGCGCGAAGCTTGGCAAACCCCTGGCCGCTGACCTGCGGATTCGGGTCCTCCATGGAAGCGACCACGCGGGAGATTCCGGCGGCAATGACGGCATCGACGCAAGGCGGGGTGCGTCCCTGATGAGAACAAGGCTCCAGATTGATATATAGAGTTGCGCCACGCGCTTTTTCTCCGGCTTGCTCGATGGCAAGGACTTCGGCATGTTTCACGCCATCGTAGGTGTGGCTACCGCTCCCAACGATTGAACTATTCGCGTCTACAATCACTGCGCCGACACAGGGATTGGGCGACGTCAGACCAATGCCTTGCCTAGCTAGATCCAGGGCTTGGCGGAGGTAGAGTTCGTCAGTTTTCCGCTCGGGCATCTTACTCTTTCACCACAGAGCCGCAGAGCCACAGGGGAAGGCACGGAACAGATTATCAGGGCTGCGTTCCTCTCGTGTCTCTGTGGTGGACAACTCAGGCAAACAATGAGTCCACAAAATCCTTCGCATTGAACGGCAGCAGGTCTCCGGCTTTTTCACCGACGCCGACGTAGCGCACCGGCAGACCTAACTCACGGGAAATAGCGACGACGACGCCACCCTTTGCGGTGCCGTCGAGCTTGGTGAGCACGATTCCGGTTACGCCGGCGGCTTCGGTGAACTGGCGCGCCTGCTGCAGGCCGTTCTGGCCGGTGGTAGCGTCCATTACCAGCAAAGTCTCGTGGGGCGCGCCGGGAATGATCCGTTGCGCGGTGCGCCGCATCTTGTCCAGTTCCGCCATGAGGTTAGTTTTGGTGTGTAGACGCCCGGCCGTATCGACGATGACATAGTCGGAATGGCGTGCGGACGCGGCTTGCAAAGCGTCGTAGAGCACGGCTGCGGGATCGCCGCCGGCTTTCGTCCGGATGACTTCGGTTCCGGTGCGCTCGCCCCAGATTTCCAGTTGCTCGATGGCGGCGGCACGGAACGTGTCAGCTGCGCACAGCAGCACGGTTTTGCCTTGCGAACGAAAAACCTGCGACAGCTTGCCAATGGTCGTTGTCTTCCCCGTGCCATTGACGCCGACTACAAGAATTACTTCAGGTATGCCGTCGACCTTCTTGGCAGGGCTGGTGTTGGCAGCATCGAGAATGGCGAGAAGCTCGTCTTTCAACAGGCGTTTCAGTTCGTCGGCATTCCTGATCTGCTTTCGGTCGGCCTTTTCACGGAGCTTGTCCAGCACTTCACGGGTAGTCGTGTTGCCGAGGTCGGCGCCGATAAGAGTGGCTTCGAGATCGTCAAGAGTCGCACGGTCAATTTCCTTGCCAAAGGAAACAACTTCTTCGATGCGCTGGCTGAGATTTTCGCGGGTCCGGGTGACCGCCTCTTTCATGCGGTCAAAGAGGCCCGGTTTCTGCTTCTCGTCCAGGCTGCCAAACAGAGTCTGAATCATAATGTTGGAAATAGCGGGCTAAGAATCAATTATAGCGGTAGGAGCTGATTTTGATGGGAAGGGGCACTCGGCCGAGTCGCGGAAAACAAGAACGAAAACTAAACCGGCGCTTCCGAGACTGCCGTTATCTGCGCAGCAGGCTGCGCAGGAGCGGGCACAGTGGATTTGACTGGGATGGGCGGTGCTGGCACGGTCGGGCGCGTGATGCGAATATCTCCGCGGTAGAAAATCGCAGTAATGGCCGAAGCCACAGTGGGATCGAGGCGCTTCCCGGAGAGATTGTGAATGATTTTCAACGCGTCGACGGGGTCGTGCGCCTGTTGATAAGGACGGTTGGTGGTCAACGCGTCGAAGGTGTCGGCGACCGCAATGATGCGCGGCAGAAGAGGGATCTGGTCTCCCTTTAAGCCATGCGGGTAACCGCGGCCGTCGAGCGATTCATGATGCAGTTCGATCCCCGGAATCATTTCTTTCAGTTGCGCCACCGGGCGCAGGATGTTTGCGCCCTTAGTGGTGTGGGTTTTCATGATTTCGAATTCTTCCGGAGTGAGTGCGCCCGGCTTCTTTAGAATGCGATCCTCAATGCCAATTTTGCCGACATCGTGCAGTTGGGCGGAGATGCGCACGGTTTCAATGAAGTCTTCCGATACGCCCATTTCTTTGGCAATCATCAGGGAATAGCGGGTGACGCGGTCGGAGTGGCCGCGAGTGTAAGGATCTTTTTCGTCGACCGCGCCGGCGAGCATTTGAATCGAGCCCATGAACAAGTCACGGTTCTCGGTGGCGGCGCGTTTGAGGTCGAGCACGAAGTGCTCAAGCTCCTCCGACATGACGTTGAAGGTGTCGGCTAGTTCACCGATTTCGGTGCGGCTCTTCACGTGAACGCGCTGCGAAAAATCTCCAGCCGCAATCGCCCGGCTGAAATGAGTGAGGACCTGCAGCGGATTCGTAATGCGGCGGGCGGCGAAAATACTGATGCCCACGCTGAGAGCGACCGCCATCATGGCGAGAGTGCGCGCGTTGCGCTGCATCTCATATACACCCCGGTAGGCTTCGGCGCGCGGTTTTTGCACGACCACAGCCCAGTCGAGATTCGTGACCGGACTGTAAGTGCCGAGCATTTTGATGTTGGTATTGCCATTGCGCAAGTTGAACTCTCTGGTGGCGGCAACCATTTGCACTTTGGTGCCTGCCTCGACGAAGTTGCGCACGATTTCGAGGTTGGACATGTCCTGGCCGGTGGCGTAATCGGAGGTGGCGCCGACTACTAGTCGACCCTGGCTGTCCACTACGTAGGGGGTTAGGCCGCCTCGGTTGACCTCTTGCAAGCGGCGAATCAGAAACTGCAAATCTACAACTGAACCAATCATGCCCAGAAAACTGCCACTGTACGTCACAGGAGTGCTGACCAGCATGACCGTGCGGGCCGATTTTCCGGTGCCGACGACCAATGCCTCCCCGTTATAGATTCTGCCTTCGCGGGCTGCGGCATAGGCTCGCTCCAGCTCGCGTTGCAGGAAAGCGTCGGGGGCGATACGTCCGGCGGAGATTCCCTTGGCATCGGAATTCAGCAGCGTGGCATATGCCAGGTCGTCGGACGAGGAAACAAAATTCTCCAGCAGGGCCCGCAGTTCGGGCGCTTCGACGTGTTCGGAAGTGATGTCGCCGCCACTGGCGACCTGGAGGGCCGAGGCCAGGTTCGCCTGCATCATGCGCAGGGACTCCTGGTGCTGCGAAATGTCATCCGCAAGCGAGCGGGTGACCGTATTCTGCAGCAGCCGTTCATTAGTGATCAGGCGGTCCCGGTTGATGGATTCGACCCGCGCCGAGTAAAAATACATGGGAACCACGCTGATCAGTACGAGCACACTTAGGATGACGTACAGAATGGGCAGGCGAGATGGCGTCGGTAAATTCAGCGACAAGTTACCCCTATGAGCGGTTTCTACGCGGCCGAAAGTTCAAAGAAATACTGTTAAAGTGTAGCGTGATATCGAGGTCGAGAATTGTTACGAAGGTACCCCGAAACCCGGTGCCCTTCAGGCGGTTTGAGAGGTTCGAGAGGACCCCAGGAAAGCATCTTCGGGATGAGGATGTTTGCCCTAGTGGCTGACGGATGATGGCATGACGGAGGGAAGATTGCAGCCTTCGTGAGAGCTTCGAATGAATAGGATCGAATCTAGAGGTCGATAGGAGAGCCTAGGCGAGTGCGGATCCTGGGTACGCGCGGAGGGCCGAAAAGCCTGATATGCACTGTTGAAATAGCATCAGTACCGTTGGTCATGGCTAGCCTTTTACCGTTCGCGCGGCTTGAACCCGAGATAGCTGTCGACCAAACCGACTCGTGAGGCTGCTGTTAAGAGCAAAATGAGCGACGGGAAAGGCGGGCTGTCGCACGTAGCCGCGAATAACGTTTGATGAACCCTCGCTCGCCCGAGCTATTTCTTTACTCGCCAGGTGGTGATTGCCTCGCTGCCCTGTGCGAGCCGCCCGAGGGTCACGGGTTCGACCGTAATCACGTCAGGCCCGTCTGTTGCACCGGTGATGATGGGTTTATCGGGTACGGTCTCGTACGCGTATCCCGTCAACGTAGCTAGAATTACATTGCCCGTCGCCGGGCGATTAACGACGAGCCGCGCCCAACCGTAGTGGGCCTGCCCATTGATCAGGAACCGCAAACCCAGATAGCGATCTCTGGTATACAGCCACTGGCCGGCGGTGCCGCTAACGCACCCTCCCGTTTGGGAGATGCAGGGAGCAGCCGGGATCGGTTGAAAGTAGTCCACCCATACGTCCGCCATGACTCCCTTAGTGCGCGTTAGAAAGTGCGACTTGTTGGAACCCACAGAAAACCCAGCGTGTAGGGCTGAGGCGAATCTTTCGCCAGCACTCATGGATCCCTGGCCCCAGAATTTATTGCCGGTGTTGCGGGCGTTTCCACCGTCGGTACCGACATATACGGTGTTAATCGACTGCCTCTGCGATCCAGTCTTATAGAATACATTGGAAAAAACGAAGTCCACGACGCCGTCGTGATTCAGATCCAGGGGAACGGGCCCACCATTGACGGGGATTTTTACATCGGCGGGCGTGTACACGATTTTTGCTTCCGCAGATTTCGCAATCGCCAGCAAGCTCACGCCGGCGGCCAACGCTGCGGTCGCATATGCCGACATCGACTTCTCCAGTTCGGGGCTGAGCTTCGCTCTCCGCCGGCTCTTGCCTGCATATTCAGTCTGTGAGTTTCGCAGAGTCATCTTCTGGCATCCTCAATGATCAAGAGTTATTTCATACGCCGTGCCGCAGGCCAGGCCGTCACATCCTCTTGCTTCACCCCCTGATAGGGTCGTGCCGTAGAGATGGCCTTGGGAGTCTGAAACCACGCCAGCGAATGGCGTGTACCCGTCGTATTTACCGCCAAAAGAATAGAGGACGCTTTCCCGCCACCCCTGGTCTGAGTCACGCAAGACGAAGATAGTGCCAACATCTTTATACCCTCCCCATTCCGTTACCCCGAACAGTTCACCATGTGGACCCGTCGCAAGTCTTCCAATTGGTTGTTCCCCGTCCGGATATCCGTAGAAGCGATAAAGAACCTGTTGAGTCCAGGCTTTCTGCGACGGGTTGAGTTCGAAGAACGCGCCTAACCCGTCGCCACCTGACACGCTCGTGACAAATACGTGGCCATTCCGCAAAAAGAACCCCGCCGACGGGTTCACGGCATTGCCGCCCCCCCGGATGAAGTTGTAAACCACACTCTCCGTCCATTTCCCGCCCGAGCCCGGGGTGAGCTTGTAAACAACGCCACAGCCATGTGAGTTCTTGGAATATGTACAAATTCCAGTGCCGCCGATCTGGGTCGCCCCCCACACATTTCCCGACGAATCAATGGTCACAGCGGACGACGGAATTGCGCCGTCGGGCCCCTTAAAGGCATGGAGAGTCACCTCCTTCCAAAGTCCGTTGGACTGAGGTATCAATTCAAAAACGATGCCGCCATAGAAATCGCCTCCCACCCCCATCGCTCCGAACAGGTTGCCATGAGCATCGAACACCAGGTCGTTATTGGGCAAGGAATAGGTACTACCTAGGAAGGAATGGAGCACAGTTTCAGTCCACTGGCCATGCGAGTCCGGAGACAACTTGAAGACAGTTGCATAGCCGTTTACGTAACCGGACCCGGTCCCGTAGAGGTTCCCTGCGCTATCAAAAACTACACCCGCTACGGGAGAGGAACCATCGCTAGTGCCGTTAAAGCTGTAAAGCAGCTCTTCCTTCCAGCCATTGGCGGTGTGCTTTAGTCGGAAGACTGTCCCGGCGCTGTGAGCACCGCCCTGGGTAGTGGTCCCATAGAGGTTTCCCTCGGAGTCGAGTGTGAGGTCAGACGTGGGCCAAAACCCATCAGTTCCACCCTGGAACGAGTAGATGACTTTCTCGCTGGCCATCGGTGGAGCGTGACCCGGTGCGGCCGGAGTAAAGGCGGGGGAAAGTATCGCCAAGGCACCAATTCCTGCGACGAGGAGAGAAAGCGGCCGCATAGCAAACCTCGGTGGGTGAATTCCGAAAACGGGTTCGACGGATTGGGAGCCCCTGCTCCTTGGGGAATGCAGCGAATTATCCGCCGAGAATCCAGGTAGTGTCAATGGCATTTCGATGGATACTGCGCTCTAAAGGTGAAGCAATACCAACCGGCTCCCCAAGATACCCCGTTTCCGTTTCCGTTTTTCCGTAGTGACGAAGCGCCAAGGCAAAGTTTTCAATCAAGCCTCTCTGAAACTGAGCAACGACGGGATGGATCATCACCGACTCGTGGTGGAATCCAGATCGACCGGCTGACAAAGGTACGCTTGTCTACGAAAAGAAGTAGAGTGCTTTGCCCCAGCCCGTAGGGTCCGTTGGCGATAAATCTCTGTTACGCCCATTGACCTTAGGTCCCTGTTGTTGGTTGGCTGGTTCAGAGGGGCTCTCCAGGGCCCGACCTTCGAGCTTCTCATCTGCCCTGATAATTCTCGTGGGAGTGAGCGGGGGCGCTCGCGCCTACATTGGCGCTTCGCTCTTGGCGCTGCGGGTCATCAGGTCGTGGATGGCATCGCGCGGCGACTTGTCGTGATTGAGGATGGCATCCATCTGTGCGGTGATAGGCATTTCAACGGCGCGCATGCGCGCGAGTTCGACGGCGGCGTGAGTGGTGAAGACGCCCTCCGCCACTGTGCCATGCATGGCTGCGATGATCTCGGGGAGTTTGCGTCCGCGGCCCAGTTCGACTCCTACGCTGCGGTTGCGTGACAGGCCGCCGGTACAGGTGAGGACGAGATCGCCCAGGCCCGCGAGTCCAGACATCGTATCCTGGCGGCCGCCGCACGCTGTGACCAGGCGTGTGATCTCTGCCAGGCCGCGGGTAATCAGAGCTGCGATCGAGTTGTGTCCGAGCCCAAGGCCGTCGCAAACTCCGGCGGCGATGGCGATGACGTTCTTGAGCGAACCACCGAGCTCGACGCCCGTGACATCGGTGTTGGTGTAAACCCGGAAACGCGGATCACTGAGCTCTCGCTGGATGGTCTCCGCGAGCATAGAGTCACTTGACGCGATGGTGATGGCGGTGGGATCGCCGCGGGCTACTTCTTTCGCGAAGGTTGGCCCACTCAAGGCGCCGATACGGGGCTGGAAGCCTCGGTCAGCCTCGGCTACCAGCGAGATCACTTCCGTCATGCGCAGCAACGTGCCTTCTTCAAGACCCTTGGTTGCGCTCACAAATAGCATGCCGGGTTTCAGGAACGGGCGCATTTTCTGAAATAGAATGCGGCAATGTTGCGAAGGCATGACGCTTACGATAATTTCGGCGTCCTGAAGAGCGTCTTCAAAACTTCCGGTGACCGAAACGCAGTCGGGAATGGCTTGTTCGGGGAGAAAAAGTTGGTTAACCCGGCGCGAGGAAATTGAATCGCGCACTTCTTTTTCGTGGGCCCATAAGCGCACGCGATGGGATCCTTTCCTTCCCAAAACAATGGAAAGGCCCGTGCCCCAGGCGCCGGCGCCGATGACGGCAATCTGGCTCATGCGCGCCTCCAATGAAACCGCGATTCGGTGTGAGCCAGTAGACGGCGGATATTCTCGTGGTGTTTTGCGACGATGAGAACGCAAGCCCCCACGATGAACGGGAGCACTCCGGAAGCGTGATCGGGCTCGAGAATCCACGCCAGGAGCGGGAACAGCGCCACGGTGAGGATTGAGGCTAAAGAAACATAACGGAACGCCAAGAAGATCACAACGAAGACAACGAGCATCACCAGAATAGTCTTGGGGGTAAGAATCACAAAAGAACCCAATCCTGTCGCAACACCTTTGCCGCCTCGAAAACGCAGCCATACTGGAAACATATGACCTACGATCGCGAACAGTGCCGCTGTGCCGAGCAGGGTTCTGTTGGCGGGAAAAATCATGCGTGTGATGACAACGGCAACGAGCCCCTTCAGTGCATCAAGAATTAGAGTAAGCGCGCCCAATCCTTTTGAAGTGCGCGACACGTTGGTTGCGCCGATATTGCCGCTGCCGGTTTGGCGAACGTCCTGTCCGCGAAATGCGCGCACCAGGATGTACCCGAATGGAATGGAACCCAGAAGGTAGCTATAGGCGGCAGTGAGCACAAAGGCAGTCATTCGTTTATGTTTTAGCCAACGAGAGCGAGCGCAGGATGCTGGGCTACATGAATGCTACTCCAGCGCGAAGCTTCCGATCTTGGTGTAGCCTGAGCCTCCCGGCGACAACTGGCTCTGATACAGAAAAAATTCATGGGCCGTCATGGTACCAAACTCAGGAGTAGGCAGAGCCGTCAATTTCTCCTGCAAGCGCTGGAAGTTTTTGTTTGGAGCGTCTTCCTTGCGATGGCTGGGCGCACCCGACCGTCCTCCCCCACGAGCTAGCGTCAAGTGCGGAGTGAAAGCATGGTCTTCCTTGGGAACTCCGAGTGCAAATGTGGCCTCGTCGACGGCCTTGGCGAGAGATGGAAGCTTCGGTCCGGATTCAATTCCGACCCAGAAAACGCGGGCGGCTTTTGCGGTGGGGAAGAAGCCGTAGCCGCGGAACGAAATTTCGATAGACTCGGCTCGGATGTTTGAAAGCGCACTTTTGATTTCTTCCACCGTCTCAATTGGCTTCTCGCCTACGAATTTCAACGTGACATGCAAGGACTCCGGACGGACCCAGCGGGTGTCCGGCGCGAACCCGCTCACACCTTCCATGAAGCGCTGAATGCGCTGGCGGATGGCGTCGTCAATATCGAGAGCGATGAAAACGCGCATTTAGCAATTAGCACTTAGCATTTAGCACTTACCCTCCGCTAACGCATTGATTCCGGTCCGGTGGTTTTGCCAACTGCTAATTGCTAATTGCGAAGTGCTGCTCTACATCAGCTTTCTTCTCACCATATCCATCGCCTGCTGGCTAGCAAACCGGCGAATTCGTTTTCGATCTCCTGGAAATCTGCGCTCTGCGACTTCGGTTCCTCCGTCGCTGGCCAGAGCATGGAAAACCAGCCCCACGGGTTTCTCCGCGGTTCCTCCCGTCGGCCCGGCCACACCCGTGATGCCCAAACCTAAGGTTGCGCCAGTGCGTCGGCGAATGCCATCGGCGAGGGCAGCGGCGACTTCGCTGCTGACTGCGCCATGCTTTTCGATCAGGTCCGCGGGAACGTCGGCAAAGGCGGTCTTCAACTGATTCGAATAAACTACCGCGCCACCGACAAAGTAACGCGAGCTTCCGCTCACGGAAGTGATGCGCTCGGCCAACAGGCCGCCGGTGCAGGATTCCGCCACAGCGAGCGTCGCGTTGCGCATCTGCAAATAGTAGCCGACGATCTGTTCCATGGAATCGCCATTGTCGGAGAAGACGCAATCCCCGAGTTCTTCCTCGATCTTGCCAACCAGTTGATCGACTCGCGACTGTGCCACTTCGAGCGAAGCAGCACGAGTCTTCATATGCAATTGGATTTCGCCGGCGCCAGCCAGGATTGTGGTTTGCACATCCGTGGCCAGCTTGTAAATCGGCGCAACCCGCGCATCGCACTGGGACTCGCCCAATCCGGCGATTTTCAGTTCCCGAGTGGCGATGAATTGTGGCGGCAGCTTAACCCGCAAGCGCGGCAGACACTGCTCCTCGAACAGAGCCTTCAATTCGTGCGGCGGCCCGGGAAGCAGCATGATGATTCTTTCGCGGCCTTCATACTTGCCACTCATCCACTGTCCGGGGGCGCTGCCGTTGGCGTTGGGCAGGACAGTCGCGCCTGTGATGACATCGGCCTGCTTGAGATTGTTCGGCGCCATCTTCCAGCCGCGGGCTGCGAAGCGTTGTTCGAGGCTGGTAATAATCGCGGGGTCGCGATGAAGTTTGAGTCCAAGCGCGTCGGCTAATGCTTCCCGGGTGAGGTCGTCTTCAGTAGGTCCCAAGCCGCCCATGAAGATAACAATCTCGGCGCGCGACACCGCAAGACTGGCTGCTCCCGTCAGGCGGCCACGATCGTCCCCGACGATAGTTTTGAAGATGACTTCGACGCCAAGCTGGTTGAGTTTCTCGGTCAGATAAAGCGAGTTCGTGTCCTGACGAAAAGGAGTCAGAAGCTCAGAGCCGATGGCGATGATCTCAGCGTTCACCTGTAAAACTATAAATGATTAGCGGGCCAAGCAAGATCGGCCACGGATTTTCACGGATCCGGGCGGATGGTTTTAGTGATTGCTGAATGCTGAGTGCTTCACTACGCCGGTAAGTCGGCCAACGGCGATCCCTGAATGTTCCAGGCGAGATGATGGACAGCGCTATTGGTCGCTAGAACGACGGAACGTCCCGGAGCGAAAGCAAGGCCAACCAGTCCCGCTCCGGCAACCGCCAGTGAGGCCTCACCAGCGGGATTGATCTTGACGATGCCGCGCTTGCCCGACAGGGAAGCGGCCACGTAGAGATTGCCTTCAGCATCGAAGGCGATGCCCTGGGGACGTCCCAAGCCGCGAAAGAAAGTCGACACGTTGCCCTGGGAGGTGATCTTGTAGACGCAATCGAAACTGGAGGTTGTTGGCCCGGTCACGAACAGGTCGCCATGCGGGCCAAAAGCCAGGTGGTAAGCGGAAACGCTGGGCTCGAGAGTGGCGAAGACGAAAATTTGACGATCAGAACCGATCTTGAAAATCGTGCCGCTGCGGTCGCCGACATAAAGATTTTGTGCGCGGTCGAAGGCCACACCCGTGGCAACGCCCATGCCCTCAGCGTAGGACGACATGGCACCGTTCGGAGCGACGCGGTACACCGTCCCATCGTAACGCGAGGAAACGTACATTTGTCCGGCCCGGTCAAAGGCGATAGAAGTTGCGTTCATCAAGTCCGCGAGGAAGGGCTTGACGTTGTAGTTGGTGTCGATCCTGTAAATGGCGACTGGCACCTTCTGCCCGCGACTCCCGGAGAAGCTCACGTAGATGTTGCCTTCGGCGTCGAGCGCAGGGTTCGTGACCGGGTGCAGATTCTCGGCGATCGGCACTGCAACTTTGATCTGGTGGGGATTGCTTGAGTGTCCGTTGGTCGAAACCACGATGGGCCCTGAGGACGCGCCTTGTGGCACGCGAGCCACGAGGAATTCGTCGGAACTGATAACCACCGCGCCCTCTATTTCGCCAAAGCGCACGCGAGGCCGACGCAAATCCTGAGGACGTAGACCGTGGCCGATAATTCGAACTTCGCCGCCGGGCAGGGCAGCAGCCGGAAGAACGCCCTCGATGTGCGGCTTCCCATTGACGGTTGTCTTGCCCAGCAAGCGGTCAGAAATTCCCATCGCCAACTTCCTTGTGTTACGCGTCTGCCGAGAAACTATCGCGGCAAGAGACCGAAGTGCAGCGCCAATTGCATGATGACCAAAGCATAAAGCCCGGCCGCGACGTCATCTAGTACGATGCCGAATCCCTCCTGAAGATGCTCAAGCTGACGCACCGGTGGAGGCTTCACGATATCGAATCCTCGGAAAAGTATAAAGCCCAGCAGCAGAGATTTCCATGAGACTGGTATCGCAATGAGAGTGATGAGTTGGCCGGCGACTTCGTCGATGACAACGAATTGAGGGTCCTTCAAGCCAGTGGAGCGAGCCATGTGCGTCGCCGCAGGGATTCCGATCAGTACGGCCACCGCGGCCAGCAGGATGGTGGCAACGGGTTGCCAATGTGGGCTGATCCAGCCGCTAACCAGCCACCAGAGAAAGACCGTAGCCGCTGATCCCCAGCTTCCAGGGCCGGGATGGAGCAGACCCGCGCCAAAGAAAGTAGCCATCAGCTTGGCCCAGAGCGGCGCGCGGCGGGACGACTGAGGCGGGGGGAGATTGGAGTCGGGTTTCGTGTCCGACTCAGTCTTCATCGGAATTATCCGGCACGGCGCTGTCTGATGTGTCTTGTACAGGCGATGAAATCACGTAGGCTCCACTCGCCCATTTGCCCAAATCGATGGTGCGGCAGCGCTCGCTGCAGAAGGGAAATTCGGCATCCTTGCTTTTCACGGGATTCTTGCAGGTCGGGCACTTCAGCTTCAAAGTTCGCTTGCTGGCCATAGATCACTAAATGATTTTCGCAACCAGATCGTAGTCGTGGGCTTCGGTAATCTGGCAGCGGTAGAACTCGCCCGGCAACGGCTGAAGCCCTTCGGGAACATCGTTGACAAAGACTTTGCCGTCGATTTCAGGCGCGTGCCTCGGAGTGCGTCCTTCGAGCAGGAGATCGCTTTCTTCGGAAACTCCTTCCAGCAGCAGGTCGAGCTCGCGTCCAACCAAAGCCTTCTTTTTCTTCTTGCTGATGCGGCGCTGAATCTGCATGAGGTGCTTGCGCCGCCGCTCGATCTCGCGGGTTGGCAGCTTTTCGTCGAGCGCAAAGGCGTATGCGCCCTCCTGATCGGAGTAGCCGAATGTTCCCATCCAATCAAATTCAGCCTCGCGCACGAATTCGCAGAGTTCCTCGAATTCGCTTTCGGTTTCGCCGGGGAAACCGACGATGAAGGACGTTCGTAGCGTTACGTCCGGAATCGTGCGCCGCATCTTCTCAATCGAACGTAAAAATACGTCGGCGCCTCCGCCACGTTTCATGCGCTTCAAAACGGAAGCAGATGCGTGCTGCAGAGGCACATCCACATAGGCGCAAATCTTTTCGTGGGCGGCAATGGTTTCGAGCAGGCGGCCAGTAATCTTGTTGGGATACGCGTAGAGGAAACGGATCCAGCGCAAGTCTTCGACGCTGGTCAATTTTTCGAGGAGAACCGCAAGCCCATCTTTCAAGCCAAAATCCTCGCCATAGCAAGTTGTATCTTGCCCGATGAGCGTGATCTCTCGCACTCCTAAGCGGGCCAGGCGTTCGGCCTCGGCAATGACAGATTCAAATCGACGGGAGCGGAACTTGCCGCGCAACTGCGGAATAATGCAAAAGCCGCATGGATGGTCGCAACCCTCGGCAATCTTGATGTATGCCGTGTACTTCGGCGTGGCCAGAACGCGCGGGGTGGCTTCGTCGTAGAGGTAGTTCGGTAGATCGGCGATAGCGCCGTCCCAGGTCTCGCGCGAAAATCTACCTTGCGCTTCTCGCGCATCACCTTCAGGGCGAGAAGTTAAAATATTGAACGGAGAGGGTTTGGCTAATGCCGGCGCGATTCCCGCTGCCGCAAGAATCTTTTCCAGTTCACCCGTACCCACCACCGCATCGACTTCTGGAATATTCTTGCGAATATCATCGCGAAAGCGTTCGACCAGGCATCCGGCAACGATCAGTTTGCGGGCGCGTCCGTCGGTTTTGTGGCGCGCCATCTCCAGGATGGTGTTTACCGATTCCTGCTGGGCGCTCGCGATGAAAGAACAGGTGTTGACCACGATCACGTCAGCATCTTCCGCGCGCGAAATCAGTTCAGCTCCCGCCTGGGACAGCATGCCCATCATGACTTCACTATCCACTAGATTCTTGGGGCAGCCCAGGCTGACAAAACCGATCTTAGGCCGGGAAACAGGCGAGGATGCTGTGTCTTCGGGCGCGTCCTCGATAGCTATAGTAGGCGTCTGCAGAGGCATGGAATCTCTCTATTCTAACACTCAGGAGCGATCAGCCGTCCTGCGTGCACTCGCCCGAACGACATTCTGAAAAAGCGGGACGCTGTGCTTCATGCAATCGTGGTTAGAGCTTGGAAGGATTGCTGAAACAATAGAGAATAAAGCCGCAGGAGCGTGGCGTGAATCGACTGACGTGGTTTGGATTGTTTGCCGTGACAGCGATGCTGGTGTGTTACGCCTTTGAGAACCGAAGCCGGTGGTTCATCCTGGCGTTTGCCGGCGCATGCCTCTTGGGTTCGGTCTACGGATTCCTCCAAGGCGCTTGGCCCTTCGGAGTGGTCGAGGCGATTTGGTCAGTGGTCGCGGTGCGCCGGTGGTGGCTGGCAACAAACTCGCGCTGACCCGGTCTAGCGCCGTCCTGCAGTCGAAATTTCTTCGTACAGTTCGGGCAGACGCCGCGCATCTTCCGCCGAACCCCCGAAGCGGGCCGATTCGTAATGCCGGGTAAACTTGGCCACCGAGTTTCGTGTGGCTTCATCTGGAATACAGACCAGAAATTCTTTCGGAGTGTGAGCTGGAGGCTTGTTCCATCCCTTTCTCGCGAGCATTCGCGTCATACGCTCGTACCAAATGGTCGCGGCCAGACTCGGAGACTTCTCTGGACGAGCCGCCAGGCGGCGGCTGCGAATCGCTCGCCATAGCTTCCCGGCGTTAGCTGCTAATAAAAGCAGAAGTGCCATGAGTGTTGCGCCGAACCACCATTTCACGGGGGAATCAGAAACCGTCCGCGAAGTTCGGCGCGCCGCATTCAGCAGCGCTTCATGATGCCGTCGCGCCCAACCTCGCGCCCGCTGCAACCACTCCAGACTATTGCGCCTGGCCGCGCGGCCGAGATTGTACTGATGGCCCGCGTCGTAGTTAATGACCCACTCGCGCCAGAATGATGCCAAAGCATCCACGTACAACATGCTTCTGCTCCAGCCAGTGTGCATTTGCAAAGGCGCCGCTGGAGTCGGATCAAAACTGATCCAGCCATAGCCGGGAAAATACGCTTCCACCCATGAATGCGCGTTGTTGCCCCGAACCAGATACTGGGAGGTAAGGTCGTTGAACTCGCCCGTGCGGAATCCATTCACCACGCGCGAAGGAATGCCCAGCGTGCGCAACATGAGGGCCATCGCGGAAGCGAAGTATTCGCAGTGTCCCCGCTTGCGTTCAAAAAGGAAATTAGCCACAGGATCGCGCGGAACGCTGCGCGGAAGTTGAAGCGTGTATCCAAAGTGCGTTCGCAGGTACCGTTCCAGCGCCGCAGCCTTGTCGTAATTGTTCTCAGCGGGACCCGTGATTTGCTTGGCCAGAGGCAGCACGCGGTCATCTACCCGTGGCAGTTGCAGATAGTTCAACAGGATCTCCGGCGGATAGTCGTTGGAGGCCGCGCGCAGTTGGCTGAGGCTAGGTTGAGCAATGTCAGACGTCGCCTCGTAGCGGCCAACAGGATGTTCGGGATCGAGATCAAAAACGGCGTCCCCATTGTCCATGGACAGCAAACGGTAGTTGCCCTGCAGGAGCCGGGGTGTTGGTGCAAGGAAAAAAACATTGCTGATCAGGGGCTCCATCAAAACGCGATAATGAATAGGTTGCGCGGGGCCTGCTGCCGGAAGCCTTCTCCAGTTTGCCCTGTCCTGCAACAAGAGAAAGCGCCCTGTGCCTACGCTCGTCACTACATGCTGCGCATGCGGATTGAACCAGGTCTTGCCGTCGAACACATTCAAGGTCACACCGCGCCACTTCAAGTCGTAAGCGCCATGTGTATCGCCATCGATTTGGATGTGCATCACCAGCGAGTTGGACTGTTGTATCTCGCCGATCTGGCCGAGTTGCACTTGGTCGCTGAAGCCGGTGCTGAATGTGTGGTTCCGGGCAAAGGCGCTGAGATATCCGGTCGATGTGCGGGGCAGCACGAAGAAAATCGCCGTCGCGCCCAGCAAGATGAGGATCGCGAGCAGCGGCGAAGCTCCGGCAAGCGAAAACGCCATCTGTCGATGAGAGTCATCGCTCGATGACGTCGCTCGAACCGTCGCTTGGCCGGTAGCGTGACGCATCTCCATCAGGATGCACGCCACAACCGCCATCAGCATGAATGCGGCGAAGGCGAAAAGAAAAGTGCTGTCCACCGTGAGCACCGCGGCCGCCAGCACCATGAGGAAAGAGATGACCGCAAGGAAATAATAGTCTCGGTCACGCCGGGTGGAAAACAGCCGCACCACCATAACGAAAAGCACGAGGTGGACCGTGGCGGTCACGAACAAACCCGAAAACACGAAGTAATCCGCGAGATAGAACGCTACATAGCCCAGCGTCAGCGTTGTGGTCCAGCTCTCAGGAATAAGCAGTGTGCGGCGAGCAGCCAGCAGGTATCCACGAAAGAGAATTGCAGCGCCGACAAGCAGAACCGTGGGCAAGTCCAGGCCACCGGTGGAAACTAACGTCCCGAAGCCACACAACACCAGCAAGTACAGCGCGACTTCAAAGTAATGCTGGACGGCAGTGGGCAGTCGAGCGATCTCGGGTTGCTTGCTGCGAGCGAGAGTCATGAATCAGGTATGGGCTGGGTCTATTGTTGGCCATTCCGTCGCGAAAGGGAAGAGTACGATCGGAATGCTAGAATCAAATAGGTCAGGCATCGGTCCCGCGCGACGCACTCTCGCCAACCCCGCCAGGTCCGGAAGGAAGCAACGGTAACGGGCTCTTGCGTGTGCAGTGGGTCGCCGGTGTCTGGCTTTTTAGTTTCGCTGAACCCGTTCGGTGATAGCCGCGGCAGTTTTAACGTGTGCGCGCTCCTTCAGCCTCATTAAGTTGGACATTGCTGTCCGCGTAGGTCACAATAACCGTTTCACATTTCATCCTGGAGAACTCATAGAGTGAGCCAACTTGTGCGCGTGAAGATCAGCGCTCTCGGAACCTACGTCCCACCTCGTCTGTTAACCAATGCCGATCTCGAAAAGATGGTGGAAACCAGCGATCAGTGGATTACTGAGCGCACGGGAATCCGTGAACGCCATATCGTCGACAAAGGCGTCGCGACCAGCGACCTGGCGGTTGAAGCGGCCAAGAAAGCTTTGGCGCAACGCGGCATTGACCCTAGCGATCTCGACGCAATCCTCGTGGGCACGGTCACGCCAGACATGTTTTTTCCGTCCACGGCTTGCCTGGTGCAGAACAAACTGGGGGCGAAAGGGGTTTGGGGATTTGATCTGTCGGCAGCCTGCTCGGCATTCTTGTACGCGCTGCAGGTAGGAACTCAATTCGTGGCTACGGGCGCGCACAAGCGCGTGATGGTGATCGGGGCCGACGTCATGTCGTCGATTATCGACTATACCGACCGAGCCACCTGCATTATCTTTGGCGACGGCGCGGGCGCGGTCATTCTCGAACCGGCCGAGAATGATTCGTTGGGCATGATCGATTTCATCCATGAGGTCGACGGATCGGGCGGATGCTCGCTCTACATGCCTGGTGGCGGCAGCCTCAATCCGTCCACGCACGAGACCGTGGATCAGAAAATGCATTACGTCCACCAGGATGGCCAGGCGGTGTTCAAATTCGCGGTGCGCAAGCAGACCGAACTCTGCGAAAAGATTCTGGAACGCAACGGGATTAAAGCCTCTGATATCGACGTGTTCATCGCGCATCAAGCCAATAAGCGGATTATCAACGCCACTGCGGAGAGACTAGCCTTGCGACCCGAGAGTGTCGTTATCAACATTGACCGCTACGGAAACACCACCGCCGGCACGATTCCACTCGCGATGGACACGGCTCGACAGGAAGGCAAGCTCAAGAAAGGTGATTTGGTGCTGCTGGCGTCGGTAGGTGCTGGATTTACGGTGGGCGCTACGCTGTTGCGTTGGGCGTATTAAACACGCACGCTCTCTACTCGCCGTTTGCGCCGCTGCTGTTCTTCTGCTGCTCGAACGGTTTTTGCAGATACTTCCGCGCTTCCTCCAGCGCTCCTTGCGTGTTGTCATTGGTCTGCAAGGCCTGCCGATACTCGTTGGTAGCGCGCTCCCGCTGGCCGGTAATGTCAAAAATCTTGCCTAGCTGGATGTGGCTCCAAACCTCGGTCCAGCGCGGATCGCCGTCGCCGTTGAGCGCATCCCGGTAAGCGTTGGCGGATGCCTGATAGTTCTTTTGCGCAAAGAAGACCTCGGCAATGCGATAATGCGCCAGCGAGCTGTTCTTGTTGACCTCGAGGGCCTTGTTGTATTCCGTGAGCGCTCCGGCGAAATCGCCTTGTTGAACCAAGGCCTGTCCGCGCTGAATGGACGCCCGCAACTTTACGTCAGGTGAGTTTCGCAACACGCGATTCTCGGGGTCGATCGAAATCCGGCGCGGCTTGCCAAAAGTCTCCAGCGTGAACGCGGAATCCGTTCCCACTACGTCAATGCGCTTTTCTTCGGTTTTGCCGTCGGTGTCAACCTTTAACTCGACCGGCATGCGAAACAGATCGAGGTCCTGCGTGATCTGACCTACGATGCGGAAGCCCGCGCAACGTTGACCGGCAGGGCATCTGGTACCCAGCCGATAGACCGTGTATTTGGTCTTGAATTCGGGAGCGCCGGTAGAATCCAGCCACTGGGTGAAAAACCAGGTGAGTTTATCGCCGTAGCTCTGTTCCGCGACGGCCTCGAAATCATCCAGCGACGCTGACTTGCCCGCGTATTTCGTGGCAAAAGTGCGCATCGTCAGGTCGTACTTCTGGTCTCCCTCCACCCAACGCAGCATGTGCAAAATCATCGCGCCCTTGTCGGTCGCCAGTGATTGGAACTCGGGCGAGAACATGTCCAGCTTGCCGATGGTCGCGAGCGGCACCGAATCATAAGCCAGCGCTCCCACCGACATATCTTTCACCACCTCTTCAAGCCCATTGCTTCCGGCGGCGTTTTCCACGTAGCGAGCCTCGGCGTAGCGCGCGAAACCATCGCACAACCACCAGTCGTCGATGGTGGCGGGGCTCACGGAAACTCCCCACCACTGATGTGAGATAGTGTTCGCCAGCAATCGATAATTTACTTTGTCGGTCACGGCCCGGCTCGCGATCGCCGCTATTTCCGGCGCCCATGCCGAGGGCACGGTATCGTCGGGAATCTCCACCACTTTCAGGCTTGATGAAGGTGCCACTCCATAAAGCGTCACGTAGTAAGTGAATTCTTTGATCGCTGTCTCAGCGTACATCGCCCCCAGATTTTGGTGGGTCGGCTTAAAAAAGACGTGCAGGTCGACCCCGGCTTCGTCACTCTTGAATTCCTGAAAAGTTCCAGCGAGGATGGTCCCAGGGAAGCTAGGCTTGTCCCAGGTGAAGGTGAAGGTCTTGGTGGGCAGAGCGCTTGTGGCCGCTTTCTTGGATGGAGCAGTACTGCCGGCCGTCTCCTTGCCGCTGCCAATTACTACCATGTGGGCGGGCACGGTGATGTTCATCGTCGCGGTGAAGCGGTTGATCCCATAAGCATTCACCGGAAACCAGCGCCCGGCATAGAGCAGGTAACTGGTGTCGTCATTGATCGAGGCCAGTTTCAGCCCCTGCACCGGGCTGTCGTCGGCAGAATCGAGCGTGCCATCGTATTCAAACGTCAGGGTAGTTGAACTACCTTTGCTGAGCGGCTTCGCCAGCTGCACTCGCACCGTAAAATCCTGAGTCATGCGCTCCGGGGATAGCGTTTGCCCGCTATCGTCGGTCACTTTGGTGACGCGTAAACCGTTGTTCAGTTCGAACGTGGCTGCACTGATGTCTTCCAAGGCCGTGAATTTCACTTTGGCGCGGGCAGAGATTTTATGAATATGTGGCGTCAGTTCGGCGTCGATTTGGTAGTCGTCCACCCGCAGCCGAGTCTTCTCGGCCGCCCACATGGGTAGCGAAACTAACAAAAGCAATAGAACGAGAAAGTTAGTTAGGGCCCGACGCTGGCGTCGAGGTTCGAGGAACATTCAGGAACGTCTCCCGGGCAATCCCGCAGGTCTCTAAGCTCTATGATGAAGATTGTTACGCAAAAGATGCTGGTAGGACAAGGGTTAGGTGTTTTTGATCGATTTTGTCATTCGGGTTCAGTCTACCCATTGTCATCCCAAGAAGCGCTCAGTTTACTCTACCCTTGTTATTCCGAGGAGCGAAGCGACGAGGAATCTGCTTTTACCGACCCCGGCAGACCCGTATCTCTCGCTGGATAGCCTGTCTCGGTTCAACTCCGCCTCATCGGCGTTCGCAGCAGCGCCGCAATCTCCTCGGCCGCCCGCTGAGCCGGATGAAGCGCTTCCGAATCCGGGCCGCGCAGCAAAGTTCTCACCTCCGCCAGGCCTTCAATCATCCGCTCGCGCACCGGACCGTCGGAAAGAATCTCTTTTAGCCGTGCCACCACTTTCTCGGACGTGAAGTCATGCTGGACCAACTCCGGCACAATCTCTTTTCCGGCAATCAAATTCACCATGGCAAAGTGCGGCGCCTTAACCCGCGACCGCCCTAGTAAATAAGTCAACGGAGAGACGCGGTAGACCATCACGAACGGCGTGCCCATCATCGCGGCTTCGACCGTGGCCGTGCCGCTGGCAATGATGCCGGCGCGGGAGTACGCCAGGGCAGGCAGCGCATCGCTGACCAAATGGACGGGATGTTGGCCAATCAGCGATTCGAGAAAGCTGCGATCCAACGTCGGTGCGACCGGTAGCAGAAATTCATATCCCACTCCAAGCCTTGAGGCCGATTCCAGAATCGCGGGCAGATTCATCCGGACTTCTTTCCTGCGGCTGCCCGGCATAAGGGTGACCCACGGTTTCGCCGCGTCCAAGTTGTTGGCCGCCGCGTAGGCCGCGCGATCAGCGGAAGGGAGAGACAAATCGGCGAGCGGGTGGCCCACGAATGTCGCATGCACGCCGCGGTCGCGATAAAACTTCTCTTCAAAGGGAAAGATCACGAGAGCTTTGTTCACATATTTGCGCAGTAGTCGGACCCGTCCCTGCCGCCACGCCCAGAACTGCGGGCAAACGTAGTACACCACAGAAATCCCGCGCTTCCGCATCTGCCGAGCCACTCGCCAATTAAAAGCAGGAGAATCGATGACGATGGCGAGGTCAGGCCGGCGCTTATCGGCTTCCGCGATCAACTTGTGAAACAAGCGATAGATCTTCGGCAGATGGCTGACAATTTCGGAAATGCCGACCACCGCGAGGTCTTTCGCATCGACGACAATGTCGCACCCAGCAGCCCGCATGCGATCCCCGCCAGCACCAAAAAATTCAATCTCAGATTGCGCGGGGACAACGGTCCCAGGCTGCCCACCCGAGCGGAGCTCCGCGGTCAACCGAAAGCGTCGCCGCAAAGCTTCGATGAGCTGAGCCCCATACATTTCACCCGAGGCCTCACCAGCCGAGATGAGAATCCGCACCCGAGCATTGTAACGGTGCATGTGGGAACTTAGGGGGCCGTGACTTTGTGGGCGCTCGTACTTGCGGCTCTGCTCTTCTACCTTCCGGCGGATGCGGCAACTGCAGCCCGGTTCCTTGCCAGCAACTTCAACATGGCTTGGGCATCGGCGGGACGGGAATAGCTGTATCCCTGCGCCATCTCGCAATTGAGCTGTTTGAGCAGTCTGATGTGCTCTTCTGTTTCTGTTCCTTCGGCGACAACCTTCAAACCAAGATTGTGAGCGAGCATAATGATGACCCGCACAATCTCGTGGCTTTCCGGGTCGCTGTTCATGTTCATGATGAAGGCTCGGTCGATTTTCAAGGTGTCGACGGGAATACGACGCAAGCGGCTGAGCGAGGAATAGCCCGTGCCAAAATCGTCAATGCTCATGCGAACCCCAAGTGCCTTCAACTGCGCCAGCACTTGACCAGATTTTTCCGCATCTCCCATGGCGATGGTCTCGATGATCTCGAGCTGTAAGCAGGCGGGATCAAAGCCGATCTCCGCAAGGGTTTTGCCAATCTCGCTGGCCAAGTCAGGCTGCGCGAACTCTTTGGGAGTGATGTTGACGCTCATGGTGAGCGGCGGATTTGCTGGAAACTCGGACTGCCAGGATCGGAGCTGTTGGCAGGCTTCGCGCCGCAGTTGCCGGTTCATGGGAATAATGAGCCCAATCTCCTCTGCAACCGCGATGAACTCAATCGGTGGAAGGATGCCCTCCGGCCGTTGCCAACGAGTCAGCGCCTCGAAGCCTGTGATCTTGCCGGTTTGCAACGACACAATAGGCTGGTAGAAAACGCGGAATTCTCCCTGATCGAAGGCCTTGCGCAGATCCGTCTCCAGGCGCAGCCGCTTCACCGCAGCGTCATGCATGGCGGTGTCCGACACTTCGCAACGAGCTTTGCCCGCCCGCTTGGCTCGGTACATGGCTATGTCCGCATCACGCAGGAGATCCTCCGCCTGAGTGTGCGGGCTGGTGCTGGCGGTGATTCCAATGCTTGCCGAAATTACGATTTCCTGTTGGTTTACTACAAAGGGCGTCGCCAGTTCCGATTGCACCCGCTCCGCCACACGAACGGCTTCAATGGGGTCGCGAATGTCATCCAGAAGGATGGTGAATTCATCGCCTCCAAGTCTGGCCAGCGTGTCGTCATTGATGGGCTTGTCGACTAGGCCGTTACCACGCGGGCGCGAGACGGTATCGGCCCGCCGCACTGCGTCCTTCAATCTCTGCCCGATTTTGATCAGCAGCTCATCCCCTGCCGTGTGTCCCAGACTGTCGTTGACGATCTTGAATTCGTCGATATCGATGAGTAACACCGCAAACTTGTAGTTTGCATGTCTCTTGGAGAGAGTCAGGGCGTGCTGCAGTCGGTCCAGGAAGAGAGCGCGGTTGGGCAGATTGGTGAGCCCGTCGTGAAATGCGTTGTGCGCAAGCAGTTCCTCGGCTCGCTTTCGCTCGGTGATGTCGCGGTTGACGATGACCAGTTTGTCGGTCAGCCCTTTGGCGTTGCGGATTGGGCTGGCGGTCGATTCCAGAGTGCGCCATGATCCGTCTTTGTGACGGATTCGGTATTCCATCGGCTCTCCGTGACCGGTGAGCCGGGCCTGTTCCGCCGCTTTCAATACTCGCGGGCGATCGTCGGGATGAATTTGGTCGAACGACGAACTGCTCTTCAAGTCCTCGGGAGAATATCCCAGGACCTTTTCATAAGCGGGACTGTTGTACAGCCGGCGACCATCGCTGCCCACCAGCGCGATCATGTCGGCGGCATTTTCACTGATGAGCTGAAACAATTGGTCCCGCTCAGCCAGTTGGCGTCGAATGCGGTGTAGTTGAAAATGTTGATAGACAGTGTAGAAATCAAAGAGTAAAACCAGGGCCGCCAGCCCGCGTACCCACTCCCTCAGGTCGAACCAATAGGATGCGTCGCTGTCCCAACGGAACCAGGGAAAAGTGAAGGAGACAATGCCCAAGGTCAAGGCTAGGGTCACCGCTATGGCGAATCCCCAAAGCCACCATTCGCGCCCGTCGATCTGGCGCATCTGCGTGGGAATCGCCTCGGGGCTATTCTGATTTACTTCTTGAAACGCTTGCTGATCCATGCGGTTGACTGATGCTGAACTATACGGATTCTAATCTGCGGAGAAAGTCGGAGAAGAGTTACGAAAGTTGGGCCGTCAGTGCTCACGGACTGCACCGCCATAAGAAAAAGCAAACTAACGGACACGCCAACTATACCGGCTGGGTCCTAATCGTCTGCGCCAGCGGTCACTTGCGAGCCTGAAGCGACTTCCTGATCTTTGTACTGCAGCTGATAAAGCTTGTAATAAATGCCGTGTTGCGCGAGCAGTTGCTGGTGAGAACCCATCTCGCGCACTTGTCCTTTGTGCATCACGACAATCTTATCGGCGCGTTGGATGGTCGAAAGCCTGTGGGCGATGATTACCGACGTGCGGCCTTCGACCATGCGGCTGAGGGCATCGCGCACCCGGAATTCTGTTTCGGTATCTACGCTGGATGTGGCTTCGTCCAGCACCAGAATCTTAGGATCGTGTGCCAGGGCGCGAGCAAACGAGATGAGCTGCTTTTGTCCGGTCGAAAGCGTGCTGCCGCGTTCGCGTACTTCCTCGTCGAATCCGTTGGGGAGCGTGCGGATGAAGTCGGCAAGATTCACGTCTTCTGCAGCTTTTTCGACGTCCTCATCATTGATGTCGGACGTGCCCAGGCGAATGTTGCTGGCCACCGTTCCGCTGAACAGGAACGGGTCTTGTAGAACGACGCCAAAGCGGCGGCGGAGGTCGACGAGATCCATTTCCTTAACGTCGACTCCGTCGATCCTGATCGCGCCCTTCTGCACGTCATAGAAGCGCATGAGAAGCGAGATGATTGTGGTTTTGCCGGCTCCAGTGTGGCCGACAAAGGCAACCGTCTCTCCGGGTTCGATCGCGAAGCTTACATCACGTAGGACCCAATCGGGACCCTCCGCCTGTGGAGGACGAGCGTCCGCGCCCGTCGGCGAAGATGTCTTTAGCAAGCCAGCCGAGGACACATGGCCTCCATCGTTTTCCCTTCGAACACTCCGATAAGCGAACCACACGTGGTCGAATTCGATGCGGCCGGGACCGTTCGGTGTCTGAGTGACGGTGGGCGATGTGATCTCAGCCGGAGTGTCGAGCAGCTTGAAGATGCGCTCGCTCGAAGCCATGGCCGATTGCAGGATGTTGTATTTCTCGCTCAGGTCCTGAATGGGCCGGAAGAAGCGCTGCGCATACTGAATGAAGGCCACCAGCACACCAAGCGTAGTGGCGTTGCGAATCACGTCATTGCCGCCGAACCAAATCACGCTGGCGATCGCTATCGCAGAGAGAACTTCTACGACCGGATAGTAGACGGCGTGCGCCATGATCGCGTCTTTGTACGCGTCCATGTGGACGGAGTTCACTTCGGAAAACTTGTCATAGGCGCGTTCTTCGCGATTGAAGAGCTGCAAGACGACCATACCGCTCACGTGTTCTTGCAGATACGCATTGATTCGGGCAATTGCCACCCGAATGCGCCGGTAGGAATCGCGGACTTTGTCGCGGAAAATCTTGGTTGCGATGCCAATCAGCGGCAACACGGCGAACGTGATCAGAGCCAGCTTCCAGTTCATGCGCAGCATGATGGCGATAATGCCGGCCAGCACGAAGACGTCTTCGAAAATCGAGACTACGCCCGAGGTAAACATTTCGTTCACCGCATCCACGTCGGTGGTCACGCGAGTGACCAGGCGGCCGACGGGATTCTTGTCGTAGAACCCGATGTGCATTCGCTGTAGGTGACGGAATATCTGGGCGCGCATATCGAACATCGTCTTCTGCCCTGCCCACTGCATGTAATAAGTCTGCAGATATTCCAGAAGGAAACTGAAGATCAGAAGGCCGACATAAAGGGTAGCAATCTGCGCAATGCCAACCAGCGCCTTGTTGCTTAAGAAGCGATCCAGCGGCGTGTGCAGTCCGCGAACCGGGGCCAGATAGCGATCGACCACGACTTTCGTGAGATAGGGGCCGAGAACGTCAGCCCCAGCCTTCAGCAAAATCGAGGCTAGTGCAATCCCCACCTGCCACTTATAGGGACGCAGGTAGGTGAGCAGCCGTTTCATCAAACGGCTGTCATAAGCTTTGCCTAATACTTCTTCTTCCGAGGCCATTGGGGGCTACTGTCTGGGGCTAACGTCTAAAGATACCCTAGATAGATGGGAAACAAGCCAGGAAGATGAAAAAGCTTTTCCATGCTTCCGTAGAAAGATAACCTGTTACGCTTCTTTCGCGACGTTTCAGGGCAGAGACGTAGCAAGCTGCGTCTCTACGCGACTTTCCGAAGTACCAGGGCGGAGTTCTTTGATCCGAATCCCACGCAGTTGCAGATCGCATGCTCGATTTGAGCCTTACGATCGACGTCGGGGACGTAATCCAGATCGCACTCGGGGTCGGAGACGTCGAGGTTAATGGTTGGAGGAATTTTTCCGTGCTCCATGGCGATGAGGGTTGCAGCCAGGCTGGCCGAGCCGCAGGCGCCCTGGGCGTGTCCGATCTGCGACTTGAGTCCCGACATCGGAATACGATTCGCGTGCTTGCCGAGAGCGAGTTTCAGAGCCCGGGTTTCTACTCGGTCATTCATTTCGGTGGAGGTACCGTGAAGATTCACGTAGTGAACGTCCGCGGGTGCGATACGTGCTTCTTCGAGGGCCAGAGTGATGGCGCGGGCGGGCTCTTCGGGCGAGTCGCTCATTCGGACCCGGTGGAAGGCCTCGCAGGTAGAAGCGTATCCACTAATTTCGGCGTAGATACGAGCGCCGCGCGCACGGGCGTGTACGTAATCTTCGAGGATAAACATCCACGAGCCCTCGGCAATTACAAATCCGTCGCGGTCGGCGGAAAACGGGCGCGAGGCGCGGTCGGGCGCGTGATTCCATGACTGCGTCAGCGCTCGCAGCAAAGTGTAGCCCTTGATGATGCCGGCAGTGATGGGCGAGTCCACGCCGCCCACGAGAAACATGGGCTGCACCCCGGCTTGAATATGCTGATAGGCGTAGCCGATGGCGTCGGTCGATGAAGTACAACCTGCGGTGACGACGTGGCTGTAGCCGCGAAAGCCAAAGCGCATGCTGATTTCACTGGGGATCGTGCCCATGGTTCCGCTCGGAATACAGAACAGGCTGACTTGCTTGACGTGGCCGGAATGCCAGAGCCGATATTGTTCCTCAGAAAACTCCTGTGCGCCGCCGCCGGTACCGAGGATCACGCCGATTTCGCGTTTCTCCTCCATGGACATTGCAGCAGGATCCAGGCCGGCATCTTGAATGGCCTCGCTCGATGCAGCTACGGCCAGGGGCACAACCCGAGAAACGTGTTTGCGCTCGCGAGCATCGACCCATGCGAGTTCGTCGAATTCCGGGATCTCACCAGCGATGTGTACTGGAAGTTCTGACGGATCGAAGCGAGAAATGCGCTTTACCCCAGATTTACCCGCCAGAATGGCACGGCAAAAGGCTTCCTTGCCGATTCCATTTGGGCTGACCACGCCCATGCCGGTGATAACCACGCGCGGAAGCGTCATCAGTTTTTCGTTCCTACTCCGGAGTCGCACAGGATAGAAACCCGACCGCCGCCGGTTAGTTTCAATAAAGCGATTGAAAGCTCTATGCTCGACTTGCGGTTGTCGCGTGCCACCCGTGGGATAATCATTGAGATGCCGCTCGGACTGTACATCTCCGTGCCGTTCTGTCGGACGAAGTGCAGCTATTGCAACTTTGCTTCGGACGTCTTCTCTCGCTCCGTCTTCCAGCGCTATGTGGACCGCGTGTGCGCTGACATGAAGCGTGACAACCCGACTCTAGCACAGATCGACGGGCACACCGACCGGATTGTCGACTCCATCTACCTGGGCGGCGGAACTCCTACTGTACTTGATCCAACGCAATTGCAGCGGTTATTTGTCTCGATTTCGGAAAATTTTGAGATCCAGGCAAACGCCGAGATCACGGTTGAATGTGCTCCGGGCACGTTGACTCCCGGTGTAATCGAAGCCCTGAGGCGCTGCGGCGTGAACCGCGTGAGCCTGGGCGTGCAGTCGTTTGTTGATCAGGAGGCGGCCTCGGTCGGGCGGTTGCACAATCGGACGACGGTGCTTGAAGATATCGCAAACCTGCGCGCCGTCGGGATTACAAACCTCAACATCGATCTGATCGCGGGACTGCCGCACCAGACCCTCGACAGCTGGACATTTTCTGTCGAGCAGACGATTGCGAGCGAAGTGCCGCATGCCAGCGTGTACATGCTCGAGGTAGATGAGGATTCGCGGCTCGGCAGGGAAGTGATCGCTGGCGGTAGAAAATATCATGCTCATTTCGTCCCCGATGAAGATGTCACGGCGGATTTGTACCTCATGGCCTGTGAGCGACTGGAAGCTGCGCGTGTGCAACAGTACGAGATATCCAACTTCGCGCGAGAGGGATACGAGTCGCGGCATAATCTGAAGTATTGGACGCGGCAGCCCTATCTGGGATTTGGCGTGGACGCACATTCGATGTTGCCCGTGTTCGGGGGCGAAGCAGAGGCGATACGGTTTTCTAGTCCAGATTCACTGGAGGCCTACGTCGCTGGAGGCTCGCCGAATCGCACTGAGGTTTCGCCGGCCGCGGCGCTTGAGGAGAGATTTTTTCTGGGTCTGCGCCTGAATTGCGGCATTGACTTGCATAAGGTTGCGGCGGCGTTTGGTGAGGATGCGATCGCAGAATTTCGACAGACCATTGCTGATTTCGTGCGGACTGGATTGATGTCGAAACAAGGGGATGTGATCCGTCTAAGCCAGAAGGGTCGGCTTCTGTCCAACGAAGTGTTTGAGCGATTTCTCTCCGTTGCCACAGAAGAAATTCCCGCCCGATGAGGAGGGCCGTACTTCAGTCTCCTTGCGAAGACCGATCACGCTCCGAGGGTAACTTTTACTCTAGCTTGCCCCTATGTTCTAATCGAATGTTTTGCACTCGCTGCGTGAGGATCAAATGCTCTACGCGGCGTTCTTACCCGACCGGAGGAACCTTGGATTTCTTATTGAACGAGGAACAACTTCATCTGAAGAAGAGTGTGCGCGAATTTGCCGAGCGCGAGATCCTGCCCAATGTCATGAAATGGGATGAGGCGGGCGAATTTCCGTTGGTCACGATCAAGGAACTCGGCAAGCTGGGCCTGCTCGGTACCGTTTTTCCGACGGAATACGGCGGGGCGGGGATGGGTTACATCGAGTACGTCACTGCGATTGAGGAACTCTCTCGCGTGGATGGCTCGGTAGGTATCATCGTCGCGGCACACACGTCGCTTTGCTCGAACCACATTTTTCTCGCCGGCAGTGAGGAGCAGAAAAAGAAATATGTCAGCAAGCTGGCAACTGGCGAATATATCGGCGCCTGGGGCCTGACGGAGCCGTCGTCGGGATCGGACGCGGGCAGCGCGCGTATGACGGCGGTGCGCAAGGGAAATAGCTGGGTGCTGAACGGAACCAAGACTTTCTGCACCAATGGACACTACGCCGACGCGTTGGTAGTGATTGCGGTGACCGACCGTGCGGCACACACTCACGGGCTGTCCGCGTTCATTGTCGAGAAAGGCGCGAAGGGATTCCGTCCGGGGAAGAAGGAAAACAAGCTGGGGCTGCGCGCGAGCGACACCGCAGAGTTGATCTTTGAAGATTGTGTGATTCCGGCGGAAAATCTTTTGGGCAAAGAAGGCGACGGATTCATCGACGCCATGCGAGTGCTGGATGGCGGGCGCATCTCGATTGCGGCGTTGTCCCTTGGCATGGCTGAGGGCGCGTACGAAGCGGCGCTGAGGTATTCCAAGCAGCGCAAGCAGTTTGGCAAGGCGATCAGTGAATTTCAGGCGATCCAGTGGAAGCTGGCGGATATGGCCACCGAGATCGAGGCGGCGAAGCTGCTCACGTTTCGCGCGGCGTCACTGAAAGATGCGGGTTCGAAAAGTACGCTGGAGTCATCCATGGCGAAGCTGTACGCGAGCGAAGTGGCCGTCCGTTGCGCCAACGAGGGCGTGCAGATCCACGGCGGATACGGATTCATCAAAGATTATCCTGCGGAGAAGTTTTATCGCGATGTGAAGCTGTGCACCATCGGCGAGGGCACGAGCGAGGTCCAGCGCCTGGTGATCGCGCGACAGTTGCTGAAGGATTAAACTCGATTTGCCACGGATTAACGCGGATTTCCGAGGATACCAAGCGTTTTGTCCTCAGTTGAAACTACGAAAGATTTCCGGCCTTTACGCACCTGCTTTACACTGACAGGTTGAGCACCGAGTTCCAACCACTGATTCAGAGCTTGCGCTCTGGTGATCCGCGGAGTTTGGCACGGGCCATCTCTATCGTCGAGAACCGCTTGCCAGGCTGGGCGGAGCTTCTGAAGGCTCTATTCCCGCAAACCGGTCACGCGCGGATTCTGGGCCTTACCGGTGCGCCAGGCGCGGGCAAGAGCACGTTGGTTGATCAATTGGCCAAGCACTACCGCAAGGAGAATCGCACGGTGGGAATTATCGCGGTCGATCCCACCAGCCCTTACACTGGCGGCGCAATTCTTGGGGATCGCATTCGCATGCAGGATCATTTTTCTGATCCCGGGATTTACATTCGGAGCATGGCCACGCGGGGCTCGCTAGGCGGATTGGCGCGCACGACCGCCGATGTCGCTACGGTTATGGATGCATCCGGCCGCGACTTGATCATGATCGAAACCGTGGGCGTCGGGCAGGATGAAGTGGATATCGTGCGACTGGCCGACGTGACAGTTGTGATTCTGGTGCCGGGGATGGGCGACGATGTGCAGAGCATCAAAGCCGGAATCATGGAGATTGCCGATATTTTTGTGATCAACAAAAGCGACCGCGAGGGCGCTGAGCGGGTGGAGCGTGAGATTCGCGCCTTGCAATCGCTGGCGATTCGCAGCGATCATTGGACGCCATCGATTGTTAAGACTGTAGCCAGCGACGGAACTGGAATCGGTGAATTGGTCGCCGCCATTACAGAATACGAAGCGTATCTGCAAAAGGAAAATCTGGTCCTGCAACACAGCATTGAAAACTGGCAAGAGCGGTTGATCGAGATGCTGCGTGACTCGCTGCTCGAAAGAGCTCGCGATCAAATGCAAGATGGTAGACTCGCGGCTTACGCCGCCGAAGTTGCCGGACATAAACGCGATCCGTATACGCTGGTGGAAGAAATTGTGAGCAAGATAGCCAAGAGCTAGTTTTGGGCGAGAATTGAATGTTTACCATTGACCATCTCGGTATTGCGGTAAAGTCGCTGGCGGCGGCGAAAGGGATCTACGAAAAGTTGGGTTTGACCGCGACCGCCGAAGAAGTGGTTGAAGGCGAGCAGGTCCGCGTAGCGATGTTGCCTGTCGGAGAGAGCCGTCTGGAGTTGATGGAGGCGACATCGGAGGGCTCTGCGGTGGCGAAGTTCATTGCCAAACGCGGAGAAGGGCTGCATCACGTTTGCTTGCGCGTGCCGGATTTGACCGCAGTCGTCGAACGTCTGAAAACGGACGGAGTGAGGCTAGTTTCCAACGAAATCAAGATCGGCGCAGGCGGCCATCGCTATGTGTTCGTGCATCCTTCGAGCGCGGGCGGAGTGCTGCTGGAGTTGGTCGAGGCCGGGTACTGACCGAAAGCGGCCGCGATTAATACCGATCTGTACGCCACAATTCTCCATCATGCTTGTTCTGGCTGTTGACACTTCCGGTAAACAGGGCAGCATCGCAATTGCGCAATGCGGCCCAGGTGACGCTTGTGAGGTCATCGAGGTCGCGGAGCTCTCGGGCGGCACATTCTCAGCGGAACTGGTTCCACAAATTGCCGCCTTGCTCGTTAAACACAAATTCAGCAAGCGGGACATTGGCGCTTTTGCTGTGGTTTCCGGGCCGGGGTCATTTACCGGGTTACGCATTGGTCTGGCGGTCATCAAGGGACTTGCAGAAGTGCTCGCAAAGCCGATTGCTGCCGTCTCGCTCCTGCAGGCTCTGGCACGTGCAGCGCACCTTGACGGTCATGTTGTTGCAGCGCTGGATGGCGGGAGAAACGAAGTTTTCCTGGGTGAGTATCAAGTTGGCGATGCAGAGATGCGCTTGATTCGTGAGCGCTTGCTGTCGCGCGAAACATGGTTGGAGTTGACACGAGATGCAGTCGTTGTGACGTCCGACAGCAGCCTCAGGGAAGCGGCGCGGACGAAGGGGTTGCATGTCGTAGAAGTAGGCCGTCCGCGAAGCGATGCAATCGCGCAGCTCG
This sequence comes from Acidobacteriota bacterium, assembly GCA_013288805.1. Taxonomy (GTDB): domain Bacteria; phylum Acidobacteriota; class Terriglobia; order Terriglobales; family Acidobacteriaceae; genus JABDBE01. The sequence continues at coordinate 18,137 of JABDBE010000017.1, read as the reverse complement.
GATGGAGGAAGATTTTGTCGGGAGAGACCATCTCCCCGGAGGCTCTCGAAGCGAATTACATTGGGCGCTCCGAGACCGACCTCTTCGTGAAGGGCAGCTAGAAGCAAATGGTAATGAATCCGGCGCGACGGATGCGAATTCGCCGTGCCATCCCCACGGATATTCCCGCCCTGCTAGCGTTGGAGAAACAAGCTGCGACTGCGGCGCATTGGTCCCAGGAGCAGTATGAAGCCGCATTTTCCAGCGAAGGGCCAGCGCGTGTAGTGCTCGTCATCGAAGATTCCGGCCCGGAAGATGCCCGCGTGCAGGGATTTATCGTCGGCAGGGCAGTTAGGGAAGACTGGGAAATCGAGAACATCGCGGTCGCAGGGGCCGCGCGCCGTCGTGGGCTGGGCACGCGTCTACTTGAAGAATTTATTGACCTGGCGCGAGGCCGAGGGGCACAGTCCATATTCCTTGAAGTTCGCGAATCGAACCTGGCGGCGCGGCGGCTTTATGAGAAGCATGCCTTTGTCGAGACCGGCCGGAGAAAGCGCTACTACCGCGAACCCCAAGAGGATGCAATCGTTTACCGCGTGGAGTTTGCCTGATTTGCACCAGCCTTGGTGCAGTACGGGAAATCCCTGAGAACTCAGCGGATGCCCGACGAGATTTCGCGTTGAAGCAAGCTAGGTCCTGTGGTAAGTTGAAATCTGAAAACCCGGTTAGGAGGTCTGCTGGATGCTAACTTCTAGGGACCAGCTCTTCGCCAATCATGATGAATTTCGAAAACTGGCGATGGAGCATACGCTCTACGAAAAACGCCTTGATTCACTCACCGAAAAACGCTATCTCACCGACGACGAAAAACTGGAAGAAGTGCGACTTAAGAAGCTGAAGCTCCGTCTGAAAGACCAGATGGAGAGTATTGAACGGCAGTATCGGCAACAGCCACAAAATCAGGTAGCCTAATCCAGCTCCAATCTTTTGCGGCTAAGCCGCTGACGGGATTATCTGTCTCCAATCAGAGCGCTGGTAAGCGCCTTTTTCATTTGCATTTAACACGAAAAAGTAAGCCGCGCTCCGCGTCTGCACTATAATTCTTGCAGATTTCCGAACATGGTTCGTGACGCCTACTATTACGCATTTCCGCTTTTGGCGTCTGCAGCGCTGATCGCGTGGCTCGCCGGTCCGCTTTGGGCGGTGCCGGTGTTGTTGCTGGTGGTGTTTTTTCTGTGGTTTTTTCGCGACCCGAACCGCCTTATCCCTGGCGAGGCAGGCGCTCTCGTGTCACCGGCAGATGGGAAGATTACAGACGTCTCGCCATTGATTTTGAATGGCTCTACGCGTCTTCGGATTAGCATATTTTTGAATGTGTTCGATGTGCACGTGAACCGGTCTCCCGTCAGCGGCGTCATTCGCAGCGTCGAGTATCACAAGGGGAAGTTTCTCAACGCCATCAATGCGGCCTCGGCCGAATTAAATGAGCAGAATGTCGTGACGGTTGAAGGCGAGGGCCAGGTTGTCGTGTTCAAGCAGATCGCAGGCCTGCTGGCACGTAGGATCGTCTTCGACAAAAACGTCGGCGACCGGGTGGAACGCGGTGAGCGCGTGGGCTTGATCAAATTCGGATCGCGAGTGGATGTTTTGTTGGATCCCACTGCGGCCCTCAAAGTTAAAGTCGGAGATCGTGTAAAAGGCGGATCGAGTGTGCTGGCCTACGTGAACGCCGAGCGAACCCTCGTGGCCGGCGGTGCGGGACAAACTCGGCAGGGAGCACTGTGATGGAGCCAGAAGCTCCAGTGGTTCCGCGGCGACGAAAAGAAGACCGGCCCTCCGGACGGTTGCGCAAGGGCATGTACATTTTGCCTTCGCTCTTCACGGCGGCGAATATTGCCATGGGCTATTACGCCATCTTGCAGGTTACACATGCTAACGCCGCGGAACCCTGGCATTTTGATTTCGCGGCCAAAGCGATTGGATTTGCCGTCCTCTTCGATGGTTTGGATGGCCGCATCGCCCGCATGACGCGTACCAGCAGTAACTTTGGCCGGGAGTTGGATTCGTTGGCTGACGTCATCACTTTCGGCGTTGCCCCTGCGCTGTTGGCATGGATGTGGGGATTCCGCCAGTTGCCCGTTTTTTTGGGTTCGAGCGAATTAACTGGCAAGATGATTCAGTTCGGCTCCATCTCCAGCTTCTTGTTCTTGATGGCGGGCGCGAGCCGTCTGGCACGCTTTAACATCGCGTTGAATCCGCAGCCGTCGAACCCGGGGCGGCCGGGGAAAAAGTATTTTGTCGGAATGCCCATTCCGGCCGGAGCTGGAGTGATCGCTGCGGTTGTGCACTTCTCCGGTGGAGACCCAATTTCTTCGCTCTGGAGTTGCATCACCTGGATGCTCATCATCGTGGCCGCGGGATATCTCATGGTGAGCACATGGCGCTTTTACAGTTTCAAGGACATTGATTTCCGCTCGCGGCAGCCCTTCCAGTTGGTTATTCTGCTAGGCCTGCTGTTCGCCGCGGTCTGGGTTTTCTCGCAGTGGGTACTGTTCATAATCGCGTTGAGCTACATGTTTTCGGGAGTCTTCTGGCGCTTGCAATGGATCTTCCGGCGCAAGCGGAATCCGTCTCCTCCCCAATACAAAGAGGCCTCGCAGACTTCATGAGCTCGAATCTAAAGGTTGCCCCAGGGTCTCACACCGAACCCGTGCGCGGAGGGAACTTTTACCGTCTCGCTATCGTCGGTGCGGCTTCGCTGAAGGGTAAGGAAGTGGCGGAAGTGCTCAACGATCGCAACTTCCCTTCGATTGACGTCAAGCTGTTGGACGACGATGAGTCACTGGGGAAGCTTGAATCGGTCGGGGACGAGGTCACATTCATCCAGAATGTTCGCACCGAACAGTTCCAGAACATAGATTTTACTTTCTTTGCTTCGGACGCGGAATCCACGCGCAAGAACTGGAAAACGGCGAGCAACGCCGGCAGCGCGATCATCGACCTTTCTTCTGCTCTGGAGGATGTGCCAAACGCCGTCGTGCGCTCGCCTTGGATCGAGCGGCAATTGGGACAGCCATTGATACCTGAGTTGCAGCCTGGCCCGGCAGTGGTGGCGCATCCTGCGGCGGTCGTGCTCGCCCTACTTCTATTGCGCGTGCAGAAAGCTGGATCAGTGCGGCGGGCGGTAGCTACGGTGTTCGAGCCCGCATCCGAACACGGCCAGAAGGGCATGGACGAACTGCACGAGCAGACCGTAAACCTGCTGTCGTTTCAGCCATTGCCGAAGAACGTTTTTGACACGCAGGTAGCTTTCAACATGGTGGAGCGATACGGCGAACACTCGGCGCCATCGATGGCAACACTCGAAAGTCGCGTGCTAAAGCATTATCAGCGAATTGCCGGCAAGGATGCTCCGCTGCCATCGGTGCTGTTGGTGCAGGCTCCGATCTTTCACGGGCACGCTTTCGCGGTTCACATCGAACTGGGACAGACGGCCGATGTAGAAAGTATTTCACAAGCGCTCACTGGTGAGCATGTCAAACTCACGAGCGGAGCCGAGGACGCTCCCTCGAACGTGAACGCTGCAGGACAGGCGGATATTCAAGTCTCGATCGCGCCGGATGCAAGCCAGCCGAATAGCGTTTGGCTGTGGGCCGCGTCCGATAATCTTCGCATCGCAGCGACCACAGCGGTCGAGTGTGCGGAAACTATGGCTGCAACCCGGCCGCGGGGCAAGATCCAATGAGCCGTGGAGTGGCATTGGCCGTGCTGCTCAGCTTTCTGGGTTCAGGATGCGGCTATCACACCGCCGGTCACGCGGTAACCATTCCTGACAACGTACGAACTGTTGCAATCCCGCCATTCGTAAACCAGACTCAGACTTTCAAGATTGAGCAGATGCTCACGGCCGCAGTGGTAAGAGAATTCGTTACGCGCACGCACTACCACGTCGTTAACCAGGTCAACGACGACGCTGACGCGGTGCTGCATGGAACCGTTCTTGCCACCTACACCACACCGCTAACCTATGATTCGCAGACTGGACGTGCAGCGAGTGTGATGGTTGTAGTTTCCATGAAAGTGGCATTAGTCGATAAGCAGGGCAAGGCGCTGTACCAGAATCCCTCGTATCTTTTCCGCGAGCAATACGAAGTTCCGCGTGACATAAACAGTTTTTTCGAGGAAGACACGCCGGCATTTCAACGACTGTCGCGCGACTTTGCGCAGAGCCTGGTGTCGAATATTCTGGAGGGATTCTGATGCGAGCCTTCGCCCAGGCCGACCGGTTTGTGTCCGAAGTGCAAGCCCACAAGCTGCGTCCGGCTTATGTCTTCGTGGGGGCTGAGGTTTTCTTTCGCAAACGTTGTCGGGAAGCAATTCTCGAACACCTGGTCACGCCCGATTTGCGGGACTTCAGCCTGTTCGAGTTTGATCTGGCGGAAACCGATCTGATCGAGGTTCTCGACCGCGCCCGTACGCCTTCGTTGATGGCGCCCTTTCAAGTGTTCTTTGTCCGAGGCGTCAAGAGTCTTTTCGGGCGCGGGTCCAATGAAGAAAAACTAGCGGCGATCGAGGCGTATTGCAGGGATCCGAATCCGGCCGCGGTATTGATCTTTGTTGCCGATCACATCAGCATTCCAGCTGACCCGCGGCGGATGGAATTAACCGACAAAGAGCGGTATGAGCGCATACGCGAGACCCTGGGTCAGTACTGCGCAATTGTCGAACTCGCACGCGTAGAAGAAAGCGAGGCAGTGCGCTGGATTGGCGAATACGGCGCCACGCGAGACGTCAAGATCGATGCCGATGCCGCTCGCGAATTAGTAGATGCGCTCGGTGGCGACATGATGATGGTTTCGAACGAACTGGAAAAACTGATCCTATACGTGGGCGAAAAGAAACGCATCACGCTGGGCGACGTCGAGACCATGGTTCTGGCCGCGAAGCAACGATCGCTGTACGAACTGACTGATGCGATCTCCGCGAAGGACCGGGTGCGCGCGTTAGAGATGCTGGACGCGATCCTGACCACGGGTGAAGGCGACGAGGCCGCGATCGGACATCTTTACATGCTGGCCAAAACTTTTCGTCAGATGCTGGTGATTCTGGAGCGAAATGTCCGCGACCAGCGCATGCTCTGGGCCGCGCTATGGCAGGGCTTCCGCGTGCCTCCATTTGCCGCCGATGACATCATCAAGCAGGCGCGACGCTACAAGTCGAAACGAGAGCTAACTCGCGCCATCCGCCTCGTGGCGAAAACGGATCTGGCGCTGCGTTCCAACCCGCCGAGCAAGCGAATGGTGCTGGAGAAACTGGTGCTGGACCTGACCTCAGAGCCGAAGCCCGAAATTGGCTGGATGCAGGAAGAGTTGCCGGTGTAATGGAATCACGTGAGGACAGCCGCCCCGGCTGTCTTGCCGAGCGAAGCTCTGCAACTGCCGTGCTGAAAATTTCCGCTAAATTGCCTGACCGAGTTTAGAGATGTCCGCCAGAATCTTGGATCGCAAAGGCTTGCTCAGAGGACGCTGGCGGCCTGGTTCAAACCGATCGCTAGATTTGTCGGCGAGCTTTAGCTACTTCTTGCCGACTGCGTTCAAGCGCACATTCAACCGCGACTTGTAGCGCGATGCTGTATTCGCATGCAGCACGCCCTTCTGAACGGCTTTGTCGAGGGCGGAGACGGTCTGCCGAAAAACCTGATCGGCTGCTTGCTGGTCGCCTTTGGCGAGCGACTCGCGCAAGTCGCGCAACGTGCTGCGCAGGCGGGAGGTGTTAGCGCGGTTGCGCGCGGTGCGTTTCTCAGTCTGACGGGCGCGTTTCAGCGCCGAAAAATGATTTGCCATGTAATTCGTTTACCTTCGTCTCTGGTTTTCCCTCGCTTGGATTCCAGCAAGAGATCTCGAGTGGGTACGACTAAGTTATTCTACGGGAGTAAGTCGCTGCGGGTCAAACGGATGTGAGCTAAACGATGTTGTCGCGCCTGCCATTGACTCATATCCGACCCCCGGCGTACCCTTAACGCAATGGTAGTAGCTTGCACCTCGGGAGCGAGCATTCCGGCCGGTTCCACCTGCAGAGAGAGAAGAATTTTGTCGTCACAAAGGCCGGTATGGGTGCGCCTGCGTGGCAGCAATGCCATCTAAGCGCTATCGCGGCAAACCAAGCATAGCCGTCGACGGAGGGATACGCCAAAGCTGAATGAAGAAGAGCATCGAGATTACTCCTCACATTGAAGCCCTGTTCGGTACCAGGGACGAAAACCTGCATGTGTTGGAAGACGGTCTGAACATCACCATCGACCTGCGATCCAACTCGATCGAACTGGAAGGGGCAGCGCGCGATGTTGCCCGGGCCGAGCAAGTCTTTGCCGACTATAGCCACCTGCAACGCTCGGGGCACGCTTTTAATAACGGCGATTTGAACAGCATGCTGCGCGTCCTGATGGCGGACCCAAAAGCTACACTCCGTGGTTTGGCGGAAGCTGGTCGCCAGCGCTCCTTCGGTCGCCGCACGGTTCAGCCCAAGAGCTTGAATCAGAAACGATACGTCGAAGCCATCGAGAGCCATGACATGGTTTTCGGCATCGGTCCCGCTGGCACGGGGAAGACCTACTTGGCGGTGGCGATGGCGATATCGGCGTTGCTGGCCAAGAGAGTGAACCGGATTATTCTGGCGCGTCCAGCCGTCGAAGCCGGCGAGCGTTTGGGATTCCTTCCCGGGACATTGCAGGACAAGATCGACCCGTATCTACGCCCGCTTTACGACGCGCTTTATGACATGCTCGATCCGGAAAAAGTCGATCGCTATCTGGAGAAGAATGTCATTGAGATTGCGCCCATTGCGTTCATGCGCGGTCGCACCTTAAACGATTCATTTGTGATTCTGGACGAAGCGCAGAATACCACCTCGGAGCAGATGAAGATGTTCGTGACTCGCCTCGGGTTTAATTCCAAGGCGGTGATCACCGGCGACGTAACCCAGATCGATCTGCCTAATGCCCGCCGCAGTGGGCTGCTGGAAGCGGTCGATATTCTGAAGCGCGTCGAAGGATTGACATTTGTTTACTTCGACGAGGGCGACGTTGTCCGGCATCACTTGGTGCAGCGCATCATTCGGGCTTACGATGAGCACAAGACCAAGCTGGCGGAACAGCAATTGTCTCTGCTCGAACCGAAGAGCAATGCGAACGGCAAGACCAACGGCGCGGACAATGCGCCTCTGCAAAAGAACATTACGATGCCTGCGGAAGCAGACGCGAAAGAATAAAACAGCGTGATTGGCTGGGAGGGCTGTGGTTTACGGCCCTCCTGTTTATTTTGGCGAGTTTTGACGGAGAAGGTTTGGTCATCATTCAAGAACGAGTAGCCGGGTTGAGTGAGGCGGCGCTGGGGAAGTTTGTGGCGCGCGCGCGGCGAGCGGCTGGGCTGCGAGGCTCCGTCAGCGTGCTGGTGACCAGCAGTCGGGAGTTGCGGGGATTGAACCGTCGTTTTCGAGGGAAAAATAAACCAACGGATGTGCTATCGTTCCCCGCGATGCCCGGGTTGATGCGGGGATTTGCTGGGGATGTAGCTATTTCGGCGGAGATGGCGGCCCGAAATGCACGCCGCTTGGGGCACACGGCTGCTGATGAAATCAGAATTCTTACCTTGCATGCCGTGCTCCATCTCTCTGGATACGATCACGAGCAAGATAATGGACAGATGGAACGCAAGGAGCAACGCTTGCGGAAGTTGCTTGGATTGCCTGAGGGATTGATCGAACGAGTACAGCAAGGCCGCGAAAAGAGTTCTCGCCCAGTGCGAGTGTCGAGATGAACTTCGTCATCGCCATTGTGTTGCTGATGTTGTTTGGGCTGCTGACCCTGGTCTCTTATGTGGACCGGCTCTACACCGAGATTGGCAGATTTCTTTCTCGCGAGTTCCAGGACAATATTGACGCATTCGAGCACGACATCGAGCCCAGGCTGCATGTCAGTCGCGCCCGCGCGGCGCTTTCAATGGCGGTGCTGACTCAACTGTCCACCGCGGCGATCGCCATGCTGGTGGGCTTCACCGTATTTCGGGACCGGGCCTGGAGCATTTACGAAATTCTGCAGGCTACGCTGACTCTGATCCTGACTGTCGTGGTTTGTAACCGATTCTTACCATTCGTTTTTTTCTCCCGGACAAAGGGGCAATGGCTTATTCGATGGACGCCTGTCTTGCGCATCCTGATCTACCTGGTTCTGCCCGTGACCCTGGTGCTGGGCTTCTTACAGTCGGTGGCCGCTCTGACCAAAGGGCATTCGGATGAACAGCCTGAAACCCAGGCGGAAGCCGTGGATGCGCTGATTGAAGCCGGTCAGGAGGAAGGAATCCTGGACGAGAGCAACCGCGACATGATTCAGTCCGTCGTGGAATTTGGCGAGAAGACGGTGCGAGAGGCGATGAAGCCGCGGCCCGAAATCGTCGCCGTCCCCACTAACACCACGGTCGAGCAGTTCATTGAGTTGCTACGCATGAAACCGTTTTCCCGTGTGCCTGTGTTCGAAGGGACAATTCATAACATCAAGGGAATCGTTTATGCACAAGATGTTCTGCAGGTGCCGGACACTGAGGCGCACACGCGGACCTTGGATACGCTCATGCGGAAAGATGTCTATTTCGTACCCGAAAGTAAGTTGGGAAGCGAACTTCTGCGCGAGATGCAAAAGAACAATATCCGTATGGCGATCGTGGTTGACGAGTATGGGGGAGTGGCGGGATTGGTCACGATCGAAGATCTGGTGGAAGAAATCGTGGGTGAGATCGCCGATGAACACGAGAAAGCTGAAGTCGTGCGCGAGAGTGATCACTCCTACATCGTTCCCGGGAACATGGATGTCGACCGGTTGGATCAGTTGCTGGGCACGCGTCCCGAGGGAAAAGAGTCGGCGACGGTCGCGGGATTAGTGAGTGAGTTGGCGGGCCGCATTCCGCAAAAGGGTGACGTCATCGAAGACGATGGCCTGCGCTTTGAAGTGCTCGAATCGACCGAGCGGCGAGTGCAGCGAGTTCGGATCTCAGCAGTCGAGCCGAAACAGATGCGCCTGATTTAATTTCTCAATTCTTATGGCCTTTCATTCCGGATTCGTTTGCATTCTCGGGCGTCCCAACGCCGGCAAGTCCACGTTGCTGAATGCCCTGGTGGGCGAGAGACTGGCTATCGTCAGCCCCAAGCCCCAGACTACACGCAACCGCATTCTGGGAATTGTCCAGATTCCAAAACGAAAGAAAGCGCCGGCCGGCCAGATTGTACTGATCGATACGCCGGGTGTACACAAGGCAGACACTTCACTTGGCCGGAAGATGATGTCTGAGGTGTGCGAGGCGCTGGAAGGTTGTGACTTGCTTTTGCTGATTGTGGATGTAACCAGGAAATTTGCTCAGGCTGATGAGTCGGTACTTGAAATGGCCAAGAAATCCGGAACTCCAGTTTTCCTGTTACTTAACAAAATTGATTTGTTGCGAAACCAGAAAGACAAGCTGTTGCCCATTATCGATGGCTACCGCAAGCTTCATGCGTTCAAAGAAATTATTCCAATTTCGGCGCGCAAGCCCGAGGGATTGGACCTGCTGATAGAAAAGATGATTGACGCCTTACCGGAAGGGCCGCGCTATTTTCCAGAGGATCAAGTAACCGACCAACCGATGCGCTTTATGGTTGCTGAGGTCATCCGCGAACAGGTTCTGCTGGAGACCAGTGAAGAGGTTCCATATGCAACGACTGTGTTGGTCGAACAGTTCGAGGAAGGTGCAAAACTCACGCGAATTGCGGCGGCGATTTATTGCGAGCGCGAAGGGCAGAAGCGGATTCTGATCGGCAAGCAGGCGCAGATGTTAAAAAAAATCGGCACAGCCGCACGCTTGCAGATCGAAAAGATGGTCGGCGCTCGGGTGTTTCTCGAGTTGTTCGTGAAAGTAAGCCCAGAATGGCGCGAATCGCGGGCGTTTATCGAAGAGCTAGACTGGCGCCGGCAATTGGAGTTGTTAACGCATACAGAGAAAACCTGAAAATGCGAGTGTTACCGTGGTTTCGTGCGATTGCGTTTCACGTTGCCGGAGTTGCATTTCGCCTGTAGAATCACAAAGCAGTAAACCGCCACTACCATCGGGAATGATCCTCATCGATGTCCACCAATTCCGAACCGACTTTCGATTTCTTTGCCGACAAGTTGCTTTTCAAACTCCAGGTCACGTTGGCTGCCGATAAAGCAGCTGTGGACTCCGTGGTGCAGAGAATCATGGAGTGCATCCGGGCGAAAGATTGTGCCGCCGGAAAAGAATCCGAGATTGAACTGGCGTTGTCAGAGGCCCTGGCCAACGCGGTAGTACACGGAGCCAAATCTGACGCCTCGAAAATTGTCGAATGTGATATTGCCTGTGATACGAACCGCAGCCTGCTGATCGTGGTACGCGATCCGGGAGACGGTTTCGATCCCGCGTCCATCCCCAGCCCGGTAGTCGGCGAGAACCTGTTTTCGGGGCACGGCCGCGGCGTTTATCTGATTACTCAGCTCATGGACGAAGTGAAGTTCCTGAAGAACGGCACTGAGATCCACATGATCAAGCGGTAGAAGCTCTCAACAAAAGACCATGCTTACTTACTCTTTGGCGGCGATGCCCAGCGTCTTCATTTTGCGATAGAGGTGGCTGCGTTCCAAGCCGAGCACCTCCGCTGTGCGAGTAACGTTGCCATGATTCTCGTCGAGTTTTTTCAAAATATAGTCACGCTCGTAAGCGGCTCGTGCCTGATGAAGGCTAGAGAACTCATTGCCGGCAGCGCGACGGGTGCCATCGCGATGAACCAGCGGCGGCAGGTGTTTGCGTTCGAAGCGGATAGTCGTAGGGTTCATGATCACGATGCGCTCGATCACATTCCGCAGCTCCCGCACATTGCCCGGCCAGGAATAGCGCATCAGCGTGTCGATAGCGTCGTCGGTGATCTCGCGCATGCGGCGGCCATAAGTGGCAGAAAACTCCTTTAGAAAGTGGCGCCCCAGCAACGGAACGTCTTCCTTGCGCTCGCGCAGCGGAGGCACGGAAAAGGGGATCACGTTGAGCCGGTAAAACAGATCCTCGCGAAAGTTTCCTCGGGAAATTTCCTCTTCCAGATCTTTGTTAGTCGAAGCGATGACGCGGGCATCCACGGTGATCGGCTCGTCGCCGCCGACCGGTACAAACCTCTGCTCATCGAGTGTCCGCAAAACCTTCGATTGTGTTTTAAGGCTCATGTCGCCGATCTCATCTAGAAAAAGCGTCCCGCCGTGAGCTTTTTGGAATGTCCCTTCTTTATCTCCAGTCGCTCCGGGGAACGACCCTTTCCGATGCCCAAAGAGTTCGCTCTCGATCAGATCTTCGGGAATTGCGGCGCAGTTCACCTCGACAAACATCTCATCTTTGCGCAGACCCTGCGCATGAATAGCATGGGCCACTAATTCTTTTCCCGTCCCCGACTCTCCATAAATGAGGACGCGTCCGTTGGTGGGAGCCATGATCTGAATTTGCTGGCGTAGCGCCTTCATGGGGATGCTGTCGCCCACGATCACACTTTTCGGTACGAGTTGCTTCTTGAGATCCCGGTTCTCCTCGCGTAATCGTTTGGCATCGATCGCGTTCTTGATGAGGATGAGAGTTTTGTCAATCGAGAGGGGCTTTTCCAGAAAGTCGTAAGCCCCGAGTTTCGTGGCGCGAACCGCAGTTTCGATGGTGCCGTGTCCCGAAATCATGATGACCTCAGGAGCATTTTCTTTCTCGCGGATCCTCTCCAGGGTTTCCAGGCCGTCGATGCCGGGCAACCACACATCGAGCAGGACTACGTCGAATGCGTGTTTGCTAATGATGTCCAGACCAGCTTCGCCGCTCTCGGCCATCGAGGTTTTGAACCCTTCGTCTTCGAGCACGCCCTTCAGCGACTGTCGAATCGTAGGTTCATCGTCAACGATCAGAATGTTATGCATGCTAATTGATGGCGGGCGCGGCGACTGCATCCGCAACCATCGGCAGTTCAACCACAAAGCGCGCGCCGACGGGCTTATTTTCTTCCACGCGAATGGAGCCGTGGTGGTCTTCGATGATACGGTTCACGATGGCAAGTCCGAGGCCGGTGCCGCGTTTCTTGGTGGAGAAGTACGGCAGAAACAACCGCTCCTTCAATTCCCGCGTAACGCCGTGGCCAGTATCGGCGACGGTGATTTCCACCACGTCGCGGCTAGCGACCAGTACAGTGGAAATCTGAATCTCTCGAAAGAGAGCGTCCTGCATCGCTTCGGCGGCGTTGTCTACCAGATTGGCCAATGCACGCTTGATGGCTTCGGGATCAGCCATCACACTGGGCAGATCGGGGGCCAGAAACGTACGCACTCGTATGTTATCCAAGCGGCCATTGAACATGGCCAGCGTGCTTTCCACAATGGCGTTTAGGTTGGCCAATTGCGGGCGAGCGGTGGGAAAACGCGCCAAAGTAGAGAACTCATCCACCAGAGTGCGGACGGTTTCGACCGCGGCGGCGATGGTTTCAGCACAACTATGGAGCACTTCCACCGAAGCCGCATCAGGACGTGCGCCACGTTGCAGATGCCGGCGGATGCGCTCTGCGGACAATGCGATCGGCGTCAGGGGGTTCTTGATTTCGTGCGCGACGCGCCGCGCCACCTCGCGCCATGCCGCTTGTTTCTGTGCCTTGAGCAACTCCGAGAGATCTTCGAACACCAGGACGTATCCCAGCCCCTGTCCGTCGTGCTTGAGAGTGGCCACGGTGACCGCGACACTTAAGGTGGCCCGCTGCACGACCATTTCCATCTGCGTGGTCGTGGTTCCCATGCGGTCGGCGCGGCGCAACAGGGGTTCGAGATCTTCGAGGACCTCAGGAGCGAACACGTCTTTCAAGGGCGCACCGATCAACACACCTGGCGTCCCAGATTCCGCAGCAACCGGATGGAATAAGCGAAGCAGTGCGTGATTTGCGTGGGTGACGCTTCGTTCGGCGTTCAACGAAAGCACGCCGTTGGGGATGCTTTCCAGAATGGTTTCAATATGACGGCGGCGCTGCTCCAGGGCGACATTGGCCGCGCTAAGGTCGCGGCTGGAGGCGTCAATCTGCCGGCGGCTGGATTCGAGTTCCTCCGCCATCCGGTTGAACGAATGCACCAGATCGCCGATTTCATCGGCAGCACGGACTTCCACGCGATAGTCGAGCCGGCCGCGAGAAATCTCCTGCGTCGCTTCGGCAAGTGCGACCACGGGACGCGTCACCAGCTTAGAGAGAAATAGAGCAAACCACGTGGTAGCGAAAAGTACCATCACGGTGAGCAGAAGCAGCACTTCCATATAGGTCCGGCGAACCAGTCTTCGTTCGCGCGCCAAGTCGAGATAACGCTGCTGGCTGGCCTCGACCTGCTTCACCGTCTCAGAGAATTGTTTTGGCAGCGGTATACCGACCAGGATTAAACCATGATCGCCCACCGGCGCACTGCCCAGAATGTACTCAGTTTGCTCCCAAGTGAAAGAAGTTGGGGTGTTCAATCGCAATCGCGGAAGCTTGGTTTTCAATTGTGGCCATGAAACGGGCGTGCCAAAACTGGCCTCGGCCTCGCCGTCCACCATAGCAACAGCAAAACCGCCTTGCAGCGTGGATGCATGACGCTGGAGATCATCTGTTAGGGCAGAAAAACTGTGGCTCGCAAACGCAGATTGGGTCTCCGGGGAAGTCGCGATCGCTTCGGCCTCGGCTCGCGTGTTTTGTGCCGCATAGTTCGAAAGTAGCGATGCCATGGTCGCCGTATCCCGCCGCACTTCTTCGACTGGCGTCGAAAACCACTTGTCAATCGATCGGTTCATCAGGACATAGGCAAAGAAGAACATGCCAATGACTGGAAGAAACGAAAGCAAAAGACTGCCTACCACCAGACGCGTGCGGAATTTCGATCCAAGAACGCCCAGCCTTCTTTCGGCAAAGAGCTTCAATAGATTTCGGGCGAGGACGAACGTCAGCGCTACGAACAGAAGAAAGATCAATGCGGAAAGGGATGCGAAAAACAGGAGTTGCTGATTGGTGTTCGGATTGAGAGGCAGGTCGAAAGAGGTCAGCGAAAGCAATACCCAAAAAAGCAGGGCGAGCCCGACAGCCAACGGGATTATGACCTTCTTTCGGCTGGAAGGTTTGTGATCTGGTCGAGTTGGATTAGGAGCAGACATGTCCGTCGGCGGCCAAACTCTGATCTGAAGCTTTGCAGGCTTCTTCGGCCCATTATAAGCGGATGCGCCCTTGAAGGGGATTGTCGATCCTGATCAGACTCCGAGACCGGGAATTAGAGAGTGTGTTCCCGTCGCGCCAATCCGTCATTTCCTTAGGAGCTTAAAATAGAAATGCCTGCAGAGGACAGCCTTCGCAGCGAGGTGTTGCCTTCAGACAATAGTGTTTCCCCACGGCAACGATCAATCCATGCATGTCGTTGTATATCTGTACGACTGGCGAACGTCGCGCCTGACTCATGCGAGATGGAGAATGCGGGTTGGGACGGAAGCCAGTTTCCTGTTCTTGGCTCTCAGTTCTTAGTTTCGCGGGCTTTACGACGCCCAAGGCTCGCTCGAAAAGCTCGCGCAGCTCATCGTACTTTGTCTCTGCCGAAGCGATTCCGTGACGTTCCACGATGCGGCGGGTATAGGCGTCCGCCACAAAAACGGGATGCTGGCCAGCGTAGAGCAAGATGGAGTCCGCGGTTTCAGGACCAACCCCGTTCAATGACAGCAATTCCTCTCGCAGCTGCGGCGTAGGCTGAGCGAACAGGCGATGGAGCGAGCCCTCATAGCGGTGGTCGACGAATGCAACGAAGGTCTTCAACCGCTCAGCTTTCTGTCGATAATATCCAGCCGGCCGAATCACTGCCTCGAGTTTCTTCAGAAGTATGGTTCGGATGGCGTCAATACTCAATAGATGCGCAGTGCGCATACGGCGCACAGCGATCTCAACATTCTTCCACGACGTATTCTGCGTGAGATAGGCGCCCACAATAACTTCAAAGCGGGTGCGAGCTGGCCACCAGTGCTGAGGTCCCCAGGCGCGGTACAGCGCTTCGTAATATGCCCGGATCGAATGCTGGTTTTCCGCAGAAGTCATAGTCGAGGCATCCAGTGTAAAGCACTGAAAGTCGGAGCTTATGATCTTCAAGGTCGCAGGCTGCCGCGCAAAACCAACAATCGCCTAACCCAGCTCGTCGCAAGTTCAGAGAACTTTAACGCTCCGGAACGGTCAATGGCCATTCACCTTGGGGCTTACCGAAGTTCATGCCCGTCAGAACTCCCTAACTTAGGGAAAACACATCTGACGGGGATTTGACGAGCCACAAAGGCGTTATGCATCGGTCGTCGCACAGTACAAGTACTTAAGTTACTGGTGAAGTAACGCATCTGCTGTGACAATTTGTGTCAACGCGATAGGCTGTAGTTTCTCCCCTTAATTAAGCAGCATCGCGCGAGCAAAGTGAAGTCGACGTCATCCCTCTGCCGCTCAGATAGGAGATCGAGGTATGTCTCAACGGCTGGGTGATCTTCTGGTCAAAGAGAAGGTCATTACCCCAGAGCAGTTGGAGCAAGCAACCAAGGCTCAGAAAGAGACCAACGTTCGCCTGGGCGCCGCCCTGGTGAAGTTGGGATTTCTGACTGATGAAGACGTCACCAACTTTCTTTCCCGGCAGTACGGCGTTCCCGCCATCAATCTTTCTTATTTCGAAATTGACCCTGCGGTGGTCAAACTCATTCCGTTTGAAACCGCCAAACGCTATCAAATCCTGCCCCTGAGCCGGGTTGGTGCTTCCTTGACGATCGCGATGGTTGACCCCACCAACGTGTTCGCCATGGACGATATCAAGTTCATGACGGGCTTCAATATCGAGCCCGTGGTCGCGTCGGAGAGCTCGATTCTCGAGGGTATCGACAAAGCATACGGCGCCACCAAAGAGGAAGATCTCGAGCAAGTGATGCTGTCGATGTCGGAGATGGATGAATCCGATGTCGAACTACAGGCGGATCAGGCAGAGCTTGGACTCGCGGACCTGGAGAAGGCCGCCGATGAAGCTCCCATCGTCAAGCTGGTCAACTTAGTGTTGACCGACGCCGTGAAACGAGGAGCCAGCGACATCCACATGGAGCCATACGAAAAAGAGTTTCGTGTGCGCTTCCGTATTGACGGCGTCTTGCAGAGCATCATGACCCCGCCGCTGAAGTTGAAAGACGCCATTATTTCGCGCGTGAAGATCATGTCGAAGCTGGATATCAGCGAGAAGCGGCTGCCGCAGGATGGACGCATCATGCTGAAGATGAATATCGGCGGGCGCAAAAAGCAACTCGACTTCCGCGTCAGCACGCTGCCCACACTATGGGGAGAGAAAATTGTGCTCCGCTTGCTCGACAAAGAAAACCTCCGCCTGGATATGACCAAGCTGGGTTTCGAGCCCGAGTCGCTAATCAAGTTCGAAAAAGCAATTCTGAAGCCGTATGGCATGGTTCTGGTAACCGGACCAACCGGGTCAGGTAAAACGAACACGCTTTACTCCTCGATCTCGCAGTTGAACAAACCGGATACCAACATCATGACCGCGGAAGACCCGGTCGAATTCCAGTTGGCTGGAGTCAACCAGGTCCAGATGAAAGAGCAGATCGGATTAAACTTCGCCACCGCCTTGCGTGCTTTCTTGCGGCAAGACCCAAACATCATTCTGGTCGGCGAAATCCGAGACTTTGAAACTGCTGAAATCGCCATTAAGGCCGCTCTTACCGGACACTTGGTGCTCTCCACACTCCACACCAACGGCGCTCCGGAAACCATTACCCGGCTCATGAACATGGGCATTGAACCTTTCCTCGTCGCGACCTCGGTCCACCTGATTTGTGCTCAGCGCCTGGTCCGCCGCATCTGCAAAGAATGCGCGGAGGTCGTCGACGTCCCTCATCAAACTCTGATCGAAGAAGGCTACGGCCCGGAGGAAGCCAAGACGGTAAAGATCCAAAAGGGCAAAGGCTGCGGCGTCTGTAATAACACCGGTTACAAAGGCCGCTGTGGTTTGTACGAAGTCATGGAAGTGGATGACGAAATCAAGGAACTGGTTCTGGTGGGCGCTTCGGCGGTCGAACTGAAAAAGAAGGCAATCGAGCGCGGAATGATAACCCTGCGCCGCAGCGGGCTGATCAAAGTTGCTGCGGGGATGACGACGCTCGAGGAAGTGGCACGCGAGACTATTCACTAAAAGTTTGCAACGAGGAAGAAAGGGAATAAAAGATGTCGCTCGCATTAAGTGATCTGTTGAAAAGAATGTTGGAGATGTCGGGAAGCGATCTTCACCTTACCACCAACTCGCCCCCGCAGATCCGCGTGCACGGGCACCTGGTGCCGCTCGACCTGCCGCAAATGACGCCGGCCGAGACCAAACAATTGGCCTATAGCGTCATGACCGATTCGCAGAAGCATCGCTTCGAAGAAAACCTGGAGTTGGATTTCTCTTTCGGACTCAAAGGTCTGGCTCGGTTCCGTGCCAACGTATTCAACCAGCGGGGCGCGACATCGGCTGTCTTCCGTCTGATTCCTTTCGAGATCAAGTCCTTTAATCAGTTGAACCTTCCCGCAGTGGTCAGCAAGATGTGCGACAAGCCTCGCGGTCTGGTTCTGGTCACTGGTCCGACCGGCTCGGGGAAATCCACCACGCTTGCCGCCATGATCGACAAAATCAATACCGAGCGGCATGACCACATCCTCACCATCGAGGACCCAATCGAATTCGTGCACATGAACAAGAATTGCGTGGTCAACCAGCGCGAAGTGCATGCCGATACGAAGAGCTTTACGGACGCACTGCGAGCCGCGCTTCGTGAAGATCCCGACGTCGTGCTGATCGGCGAAATGCGCGACTTGGAGACCATCGAATCGGCGCTGCGTATCGCCGAAACCGGTCACCTTACGTTCGGCACGCTGCACACCAACTCAGCGTCGTCCACCATCAACAGAATTATCGATGTCTTCCCAGCGCACCAGCAGTCGCAGATTCGAGCGCAGTTATCGCTGGTGCTCGAAGGCATCATGTGCCAAAGCTTGTTGCCCAGCGCGGATGGCAAGGGCCGGGCCATGGGTATGGAAATCCTGGTGCCGAA
>JABDBE010000016.1 GCA_013288805.1 Acidobacteriota bacterium | reverse complement strand
CCGTCCATGACTAATTTTTCGAAGCCGCTAGCCATAAAGGAAATCTAAACTGGTGATATGGCAAAAGCAATATGGGAAGGCGCTGTTCTCGCTGAATCCAATCACTGCGTCGAGGTGGAAGGCAACCAGTATTTCCCCCCTGATGCCATCAAACAGGAATATTTCAAACCCAGCGAAGCTCATTCCGTTTGTCCGTGGAAGGGCACAGCCAGCTACTACGACCTCGAGGTAAACGGCAAGAAGAATCTGGGCGCGGCGTGGTACTATCCCGAGCCCAAGTCCGCAGCCAAGCAGATCAAGGGACATGTTGCTTTCTGGAAGGGCGTGAAGGTCGAGAAGTAGAGAAGTGGATGGGCAAATCTCCTACGAGGGCGAGGGGCGGCAGCGCTTTACTTTGTGCTAGAATGTAAAGTGATGGCACAAGCGACGGTTTCTTCTAAGAATCAAATCGTAATTCCGCGGGAGGCGCGGGAGGCGCTCGGCTTAAAAGCCGGCGATAAGGTGCTGGTGGTGGTCCGAGGAAAGAGAGTACTGGTGCTGCAGAAACCCAGGTCTCATAGGGCGGCGATTCGAGGTTTGGCCCGTACGGCCTATCCATCTCGGCATCTCCAAGCGGAGCGTCAGAGTTGGGAGTAGAGCGCCTTCGGCTTTTTCTCCGGCGTCACCGCCGGATCGCTCTCGACACCAGCATCTTCATTTACCAGATGGAAGCGAATACCCGGTACCTCGCGCTCACAGATTCTGTCTTTTCATGGGTGGAACGGGAAGGCCATGAGGCCGTGACCTCCACAATTACGATGACGGAGTTGCTGGTTCCATCGTATCGCGACAGCGACGAGCAGAGCGTTGACGCATTTTACGGTTTGCTTTCCACGTATCCTAACTTGCGATGGATGGCGCCTGACCTGGAAACGGCGGACCTGGCAGCACGAATGCGCGCCATGTATCGCCTCCGGACGCCAGATGCGCTGCAGGCAGCCGCCGCCCTCCGAGCGCAGGCGACGGGGTTCGTCACAAATGACCCAGTTTTCGCGCGAATTGGAGAGTTCGAGACAGCAATCCTGGATCAGCTCCTCTGATGCGCGGCAGCGCGGATTGTTTTCGATACATGATCGCTAAAGTACAAGACCCGGCAGGGTTATTGGCCAATGGCTAAGCGCTCGGGGATCGTTGAGCTTCCGGTTGGCTCCTAAAACTCCATGTGGGCGCGGAACGAGGGCACAACTACCGGGCCGCGATCGCGGTTGTATCCGGGATCGTTGATGTGCTGCACGCCCGGAGCGACATAAATGCCACGCCACACGTGGACCGTGTAATACGATTCCACGATATACTCCCGGCCATAATTCAACCTGCCATCACCGAGGAGAAAGCCGAGACCTCCGTCGGCAAGATAGGTCTGATGATCTTTGCAAATTGCGTTGGTCACGAAAGCTACGCCCGCCCGGTCCTGCTTGCGATGCCACCACGCGCCCTTAGCTCCGACACCTAAATCGACAGTTTGGTCGACTTCCGTGTAGGCGAAAGATTCCGTCTTGCCGTTGTTCCAGCCGAAGCGGCCAAACGCCGTCAGGTATCGCGTGAGATTCTGCTCCAGGTTCACGCCGAATCCATATTTGCGAGTGATGTGCCAGGGATGGGCGGTGATTTCCGGAGTGGGCGTGAGGCCTGCTTCAAAGTTGGCGTTGGCCTCGCGATAGATTCCCATGTTGGCGTAATTGGTGTAGGCCAACAGACGGACTACCCCGGCCTTTTTCGGGATTACGCCGCGCCGTAATTCATATTCGAAGTTTTCCGCGTGGGCTTGCCACACCTTGTATACCAGATCAATTCCGTTCGCGACCTTGGGCATCAGCCCCTCGACAAAGCGGAAGCCCCAATTGCGGTCTTCGTAATCGGCAGTTGCGCCCACAGTATAGCCGCGCGTATCGGCGGCATAGTCCCAGGCTCCGTTGTTGTCGACAGTCCAATTCGTGAATTGAAAGTGAGTATCCGAGCCGACCGAATTGATATCAAGAAAATCTGGCAGGCTGAACTTTCCGAAGCGAACTTCGAGCCGGCGGCGCGGCAGTTCGTCGAAGAGGGAGAAAGCAGTGCGATCGCTTTCAATCTTATCCTTGCTCAACGCAAATACTTTGTGAATCATCCCCCGCGCCAGATAAGGCGCTTTGCTCAGCAGTGGGTTGCGCACGATATCGAGATCGGTATTGCCCGCCAGCCCGAAGCCCTGGCTCAGCGCTGATCCGCCGGCTTCTTCCACGTCGGCCAGAATCTCAGTCGAGTTATTAAGGCGCACGCCGGTGTAGAGGGTCAACACGCGCGACGTAGCTTTTTCATAGTGCGGACTCAGGCTGTGCGCCCCGCTGTAGAGCGCGGGGAATGAAGGATGGGTCTGGAAAATGAAATTCATCTGCCCCGAAAGCCAAAAACGTGTGTCCTTAAAATGGGGGAACATCGTCTCTACGCTGTCGTCCGGCGATGCATCAGAGGGCGGATCAGCCTCATTTGTCCCAGACGCCGCGCTCACCGCCTGCACCGCGTTCGGCTGCTGCGGCGCAGATTGATCCTGCGCTTGCTGCGCAATCGCGGAGAAAGGGCCGGCCAGCGCAATCGTCAACCATAAAAAGAGAGGCAACCTTGTCCGCGATCCCGCCATATTGAAAATGAATTTCAATTTCATAATCGCAGACTAGCCAGAGGAAGAATTTCACTCAAGGTGCGTTATCGCCCTCCCTTGTGATATTCGTCACCTTGTTAACCTGACTATATCATGGGATATTAACTATAGTTAACCACCACTAGCCGGGCATTCGGCCAGGTAGTTGACGAGCATTCAAAGCTGAAGCAATGCTCGTCAATTCACCCAGCCTACGCAGCGTTCGTTAAAGGAATGTTACAGGTTGCGCTTGATGCCCTCAGCGTTGCTCGACTGCGGCCCAGTGCATGCGAAGCTGCCGCCGGCCGCATTCGTCGGTGACCACGACCCAGCTCATGCGCAAAGACTTGTGTTCCGTCTTCGGTTCCACGCGCCAAGAAAAGTTCTCTTCGCGGTGAATTGCGCTCGCGAGCTGCGTCGTCGCCATCGCCATTGGCGGTGCGAATCGAGTCATGCAGTTCATCGTCGTTCCCCTCCTTTCTCTGGATTTCAGCTACCATGCGATTTACGCTCCTTAAGGGATTTAGGCGGCCTTGGCCCGCGATGGATTTCCCTTCTGAGAATCTTATATCATACCCCCCTACGGTATTGTAAAGGGAAAAGTCGAAGAAAGCAGGCAAAAATGCAAGATAAGATTCCCGAAATTTCCAAAGAGAAACAGAAGCTTCTGTTTCGCATCAAGCGAATCCGTGGCCAGTTCGCGGCCGTCGAGCGCGCCCTCACTGCCGGGGATGAATGCGCCGACATCCTTATGCTCTTGGCCGCCATTCGCGGCGGGGTCAACGGTTTGATGGCGGAGATACTGGAAGATCACATCCGCCTGCACATGATGAATCCCGATCACGCCGTGGATTCGCCCGAGGAGTTGGGTGAGGATTTGATCGGCCTGGTTCGCGCGTACCTGAAGTAATTAAGCAAGGACCAAAAAAATGAGGACAGCTCGGAGCCCCCCGAAGCTGTCCTTGAAACCCTCCCGGTTAGAAGGGCGTGTACTGAGCAGAGACTACCCAAAACGTGTTTCAGGACTGTTGCGAGACTGTAAATATCCGGTGAATTCCATATCTTCCGTGAACCAAGTCCGGGCCACAAAAAGTACGATGCACCTCTCAGTGTTGGCTTTTCGCGGTCTTGCGGCCCCCGCTGTTACCATATAGGACCAGTTCTTCGGAGAGCCACATGGCCCGCAAAACCGAGATATCCCGCAAGCTGCAGCAACGCGCCGAGCAGATGATTCCCGGCGGCGTGAATTCGCCGGTTCGCGCCTTTGGTTCCGTGGGCGGTGACGCGCCCTTCATCGTGCGCGGGCAGGGTTCGCACATCTTCGATGCCGATGGCAACGAGTACATCGATTACGTCGGCTCGTGGGGTCCGCTCATTCTCGGGCACGCTCCGTCCAAAGTGATCGAAGCCATCATGGATGCCGCCTGCAACGGCACCAGTTTCGGCGCCTCCACGCCATCCGAGGCCGATCTTGCGGAAATTGTGCTGTCTGCATTCCCTCACATGCAGAAAGTCCGTTTTGTGAATTCAGGCACGGAAGCGACCATGTCCGCCATCCGCCTCGCGCGTGCTTACACCAAGCGCAAATACATTGTGAAATTCGAGGGCTGCTATCACGGACACTCCGACGCGCTGCTGGTGAAGGCTGGCTCAGGAATTGCCACACTCGGCATCCCGGGCTCCGCTGGCGTTCCGGAGGAATTCATCCAGTTCACGCTGGCTTTGCCTTTCAATGACACCGACGCGCTTGAACATGCATTCAAGAAGTTCAAGCACGAGATTGCCTGCGTCATCGTCGAACCTGTGGTGGGCAATATGGGTTGCGTGCCGGCCCCTGGCGGATATCTCGCGGCCCTGCGGTTGATCACACAGCGGGAAAAGAGCGTGCTCATCTTCGACGAAGTCATGACCGGATTTCGCCTGGCGTTCGGCGGCGCGCAAGAACTTTACGGCGTGACTCCGGACTTAACCACGATGGGTAAAATTATTGGCGGCGGACTTCCGGTGGGCGCTTACGGCGGCCCCTCGGAGATCATGAACATGGTGGCGCCGCTCGGGCCTATGTATCAGGCGGGCACACTCTCGGGAAATCCGCTGGCCATGGCTGCTGGCTTAGCGACGTTGCGTCACTTGCGGGAAAACAAACAGGAAATTTATCCGCGTCTCGACAAGCTTAGTGGCGAATTGGTCGAAGGAGTCGCGGCTGCAGCCAAAGACGCAGGCGTGTCTCTTTGCTATAACCGCATAGGCTCCATGTTCACTTGGTTCTTCACTCCGGGTCCAGTCACGGATTGGGACTCGGCGGCGAAGTCCGACACTGAAGCCTTCGGCCGCTTCTTCCGCGCCATGCTGGATAATGGCGTCTACTTACCGCCGTCGCAATTCGAAGCAGCGTTCTTGGGCGCAACGCACAGCGACGAGGACATTCAAAAAACAATCAACGTGGCCAAGCAGGCGTTCGCGTCGGTGCACGCGTAACCCACACCGGAGCCCGCTAGGCGAAGATCGCGCAGCTTCCGGGGTGAAAATTCCACTTTCCGTCTTGTTTTCTGCCCTGAATGTAACCGCCCTGCCCGCACTCGCCGAATGCGCAGGCGTCGAAGAATGCGAACAACGCCTCGGTGTGGTCACGATTAAAGGCTACGCGTGAAAACGTGATCAGATGGAAAGTGCCGGGCGGCAGATCTGGAGCAGTATCCACTTCTTTGTAACTCCACGGAATTCGCAGATTCCCTGAGGAACCGAAATCAAGCGGATATTGCGCTTCGCCCAAGCCATGCAACTGCTTTATGAGCGACCGATTCACGCCATCTTTCTCGAGTGCAGCCTGGCAAGACGTCTGGAGCGGATCAAACGCGCCGGTTCGGCTGGAAAAATAAAGATGTTCGGGCGGATTCTTTCCAAAGTGCGCTATGGTCCACTCCGAATAGAGCGCGTACTCGTCGGCTCCGACTCGGTTGGGGATTTCGCGCGCACAACCGGACAACACCGCAATCGAAACGAGAGCAGCCAGCAGCCTCAAGCTCATGGCGCAACCTCAGCAGGCAACTGAGGACAGATTGCTGCCTGCGTTTTCATGCATCATCTCCGGGATCGTTACAAACTCGTACCCTTGCGCACAATAAGTGGCAATAAGCCGATCGGCGGCGATCACAGTTTGCGAACGATCCGCTCCAAATGCCGCATGGCCGCCGTCGTGCAACAGGATTACATCGCCTCCGCGAATCTGTTGGCTGATTCTTGTTTCGACGTATTCCGCCGGCTTTCCCTTCCAGTCCCAACCGGTCACATTCCACATCACCGGCTCTAGACCAAGGGCTCGCGCAATTTTCAAAGTGCCAGGCCGGCGTCCGCCAAATGGAGGCCGAAAAAGCCGGGAATGTTCTCCCACGGCATCTATCAGGGCCTGCTCACAATCCCGCAGTTGCATCGTGGTCTCGCGCGCAGAAGCAAAGATCAGATTCGGATGGTTGAACGTATGATTGCCAACGATGTGTCCTGCCCGCACCAACTCACGTGCGATATCCGGCCGTTGCTTCACGTAGCGCCCGATCAAGAAAAATGTTGCCTTCACATTGTGCCGGGACAGAACCTCCAACAAACGCAATGTGTGTGGGTCGTTGGGTCCATCGTCGAAAGTCAGCGCCAGTTGCCTGGATCCCCGCCTCAGCCCAGTGAACGCCCGGCCATAGCACTGCCCGGTCGGCGCCATGGACTGGTAGCCAGCCGCGACGGCCGCTGCTGCAGCGAAACCCGCACCGATGACGAAGCTACCCATAATGTCGCGATTGTAAATTGTTTCTCTGCCTCGCTGTGACTCTGGGATGCACAGGGGTTACTCTTCCCTCAATTGCGCTCGAAGCTTTGTCGGGATATCCTGCCATTCGAAGCTCGAGCCCATGGCCAACCTTTTCGAACTGCCCCGCTACATTGCCGTAGAAGGTCCCATACGCGTCGGTAAGAGCACGCTCACGCGGATTCTGGCAGATCGTCTCAACGCCCAGCGGGTCATGGAAACCGAGGACAACCCCTTTCTGCGCGCCTTTTACGACGGCGAACGCGGCGCGGGATTCCAGGCCCAGTTCGCTTTCCTGATTCGCCGCTTCGAACAACTCCGGGCGCTGGATCTCGGGCCCCGGTCGCAGAAATCGGTGGTCACCGATTTTGTGTTTGAAAAAGACAAGCTTTTCGCCTGCCTCAATCTCAACGATCAGGAACTTGAAACCTACAATCGCTACTACAACTATTTTCGTGAACAGCTACCCACGCCTGACCTGGTGATTTATTTGCAGGCCAGTCCCGAAGTTCTAAAGAAACGTTTAAAGAAAAGGAACGCGCCGGGAGAGAAAGCGATCAACGAAGAGTATCTCGAAGAAGTGATCAAGGCTTACGAACACTTCTTTTTTCACTACACCTCATCCGACCTGCTGATCGTGAACACTTCAGAAATTGATTTCGTCGAGCGCAACGAAGACCTGCAGGAGCTACTGAGAAAAGTCTCCGCCCCGATCAAAGGCACCCAATATTTCCTGCCCCTGGGAAACCAAGAAGCCGCATCAGCTTGAGGGTCCGTTGACGAACTTCGAACTGGGTGACCAGCTGATCTCGCATGATACGGACGCCACTGTCGCCGCGTACTCCGAAATAGCGAACGGGGGCGCTGAACGATGCGGATGCGCCGACTGTCGCAACTTCATTTTGCAGCGAGTAAACGCCTACCCTCAAGACTTTCTGAATCTACTGAGTCGGCTCGGGATTGATGTCAGCAAAGAAGGGGAGGCTTTCCACTACGGGCCAGCAAACGATGACGAACAGCTGTACGGTGGCTGGTTTTATTTCGTCGGAACGTTAATCGAGGCTGGAAATCGAGCAAAGATCGAGCGCGCCGCTCAATCGGGCTTTCGGTATTGGTTCTCTAACAACTTTCCACGCCCACCCGGTTGCTTTGGGAAGGATGTAGCAGCCGTAGAGTTCGTCACTCGGATCCCTTGGGAACACGAACAAAGTCCCTAGCGAGCGAGGAGCCCGCCTGGTCAAACCTACTTCTCATGCCTCGGCAGCGCATAGACTGCGAGCGTCTTCCCAACTTTTGCAAACTCGGGATCGGCCGTGACCAGCCACGCGCCACGTTCGATAGCCAGCTCGGCGGCGAAGGCATCGGCATATCCCAGACTGTGTTGTTGCTTCAACGCACCGGCCCGGGAGGCTCGCTCCCGATCCACACTGACTACGGCGACGGGCATCTCCTGCAATCTCGCTTCGGCTTCCCGGGCCTTTGTCTCGCCGTGGTAACGCCATTCCATATAGAAGACTTCGCCCCAATTCACGGCCGACATCAACAGAGGCAACTCTTGCTGCACAGCCTCGCTTAACAGCCTCCGTACTTTATCCGAAGCGCCAGCCCGCCCTTCGAAGAACCCGATTAGGGCGTTCGCGTCAAGAACGTATCGGCGCGTGCTCATGCGAAAAGAGCGGGCCACTATTTCTCTCTCCTGCGCTCACGTTCCCGCTCTTCAAAAAAGGCCTCGAATACCGACGGCTCGCCCGGCGCCGGCTTGAGAAATCCCATGATCTCGTCCAGCCGGCGCTCCGTGATGGGCGTGAGCACCAAACGGCCTCTTTCTTCAATCCACGTTGCGGGCGTACCTTTTTTCAGCCCGAACTGCTCGCGCAACTCAGCCGGAATCACCACCTGTCCCTTGGAACTGATGACTGTGCGGTAGGCTTTCATGCAGCAATCTTACCATATAGTAAGACATTCAGTAAGAATCTTACTTGCTCTCCTCCCGGGAACTTACCCTCCTTTCGATACCACTATCCCCATCGACGAACCCTCGCTCTCGGGTCTACAATATCTCCAGTAGCATCCAAGATGGGTACGGGCTCTATCCGCCGAGGCGGAGGGGCACTGGAGGACATCGTGAGCATCGCACCGGTTGGCGAACCTCGCCAAAAAATTACTGTTGCTTCCCTTCGCGAGAAGAAACTTCAACATCAACCCATCACCTGCCTGACTGCCTACGACTACGCCAGCGCCCGCTTGGTCGACGAAGCTTCGATCGACATCGTTCTGGTCGGCGACTCGTTGGCCATGACCATGCTTGGCTATCCGGATACGCTCTCGGTCACAGTTGACGAAATGCTTCATCACACCAAAGCCGTGCGGCGTGGCGTGAAGCACGCGATGCTTGTCGCCGATATGCCCTACGGCTCTTACCACGTAGGCGCGGATGATGCATTGCGCAATGCGGCCCGCTTCGTAAAAGAAGCAGGCACCGAAGTTGTAAAGATCGAAGGCGGAGAGAAACGCGCCGACCTGATTCGCCGCGTCCTCGATGCCGAAATTCCCGTGGCCGGGCACATCGGGCTGACTCCGCAATCGGTGAATGTCATGGGTGGTTACAAGGTTCAAGGCAAGTCGCTAGCCGAGATCGAACAACTGATGCGCGATGCGGTGGCTCTCGATCGCGCAGGCGTGGCCTTTTTAGTTCTCGAAGGCATTCCGCGCGAGGTCGCCAGCATGATCACGGCGGAGGTCGCGACTCCGACTATCGGCATCGGTGCAGGCCCGGACTGCGACGGCCAGGTGCTCGTGTTCCACGACATTCTGAATCTCACCTTCACTCCGC
The DNA here is from genome assembly GCA_013288805.1 of Acidobacteriota bacterium. Classification (GTDB taxonomy): domain Bacteria; phylum Acidobacteriota; class Terriglobia; order Terriglobales; family Acidobacteriaceae; genus JABDBE01. The sequence goes on along the minus strand of JABDBE010000016.1, from coordinate 45,087 downwards.
CTGCGAAGTTCGTTCGCCGCTACGGAGACGCGGCCGCGCTCATCACTGACGCTGCGCATGCCTTCCGCGAAGACGTGATCGCGCATCAGTATCCCGCGGATCGTGAGTCTTACCATTTGTCCAAAGAAACGCAGCAGGCGCTCGAAACCGTGCTCGAACGCAAACGAGGCATGCGTCGATAGTAAACTGCTGGCATGAGATATTTGCTCTCTAGTGTTTTGGCCGCGAGTCTGGTAATGCTCGCGAGCTGCGCCAAGCCGCCCAGCGCACCCGCGCAAGCCGCTGCGTCTGTCGGCCCGGAGGCTCGTATCCAACAAATCCCTCCGGCCGATCCGCAAAAATACGCCACGCTGAAAGATATGAAAGCCTGGCGAAATCCCTATTTGATCGTCAGGCTCGACGGCGTCGGACTGCTCGACGTCAGCAACAACGAACAGCAGATCGTCGACCCCGATAAATTGCCCGAGGCGCTCGCCAAGCTGCCCGCATCGGCGTGGCCCTACGGCCGCGTAGTTGCGATTCAGGAGATCAGCGCCAACGCCTCTGATCAGGACCACGCTACGCTTCGCAAGAATCGCGCTTTGGTCGCCGGATCGTTAGAAAGCATGAAAGTAGAAATTAACTGGGTTCCATCTTCCTGAAACCGGTACCATGAAAATCTGCAAAACGATCGACGAAATGCGCGCCACTTCGCGTGCGGCGCGGCACTCAGGAAAGCGATTGGGGTTGGTCCCAACCATGGGCGCGCTGCACGACGGCCATCTGTCGCTGATGCGCGCAGCCAAATCGAAATGCGATGCCGTCGCCGCTTCGATTTTCATAAACCCTCTGCAGTTCGGCCCCACCGAGGATCTCGCGAAATATCCCCGCACCTTCGACCACGACGTTCAGATGCTTGAAAAAGAATCCGTGGACATTCTTTTCGCGCCCACGCCCGTCGAAATGTATACCCCGGGCGCCGTCACCTACGTCACCGTCGAAGGCCTCAGCGACAAGCTGTGCGGTAAATCGCGTCCCGGACACTTTCGCGGCGTCGCCACAGTCGTCGCCAAGCTGTTCCACATCGTCGAGCCCGACGTGGCATTCTTCGGACAAAAAGACGCTGCGCAAGCCACCATCATCCGTCGCATGGTGCGCGATCTGAATCTGCCCATCGAGATCGCCGTCTGCCCCATCGTTCGCGAGCCCGACGGCCTGGCCATGAGCTCGCGCAACGTGTACCTCAGCCCGCAGGACCGCAAGTCCGCGACCGTCCTGAACCGCTCTCTGATTGAGGTTAAACAACGATTCGATCAAGGCGAGCGCAACCCGACAGCACTAATCAAAGCCGCCAAGAAAATCCTGGCGCAGGAACCCACCGTCCGTCTGGACTACTTCGAGATCGTCGATCCCTCCACCCTCGACCCCGCGCCCAAGCTCACAGGTCCAGCGCTGGTAGCCGTCGCCGCCGTAGTCGGCACCACCCGCCTGATCGACAACATTCTGCTGCAACCCTGAGAGGGGCCCACCCTTTGTCATTGCATGTCCCCTTTGTCATTGCGTGTCCCCCTTTTGTCATTCCGAGCGAAGCGAGGAATCTTGCTTTCGCTCGTCCCCGCTACTCCCGCCTCCCCGCGCAGCAAATGCCGAGCCTACCGCCGCCTGCGCCATAAAACAGAGCTCAGCCCGCTCGTCCGCGTGCTTTTCACACCATGCACCAACTTTCATCTACCTCAATTCCCCAAAAGCAGTTATAGTTATTCCGCTCAGCGATTCACTGACGACAACTGACCTGTTTTGATGGCGCGAAAAAGCGGTTCCACCATCTCGCAGGAGGAGTTGTATCCACCGGCCCACGAGCCGGCGCGCCCAGCGCCCGACGGCGCTCTCGACGATGCGCGCATGCTCGACCTGGACGTGGAACAGGAATCGCCCTTCCTGCGCGGACAAAAGCGCGTCTCCGTTCGCCGGGGATCTTTGCCCAAAAAAGCCGCCACTGGCCTGACCTGGGGCATTCTCGCGGCGGTCATCTTATTCGTCGGCAGCACGGCGGTTGCGGCCTTGTATCACTACGGCGAACATTCATGGCGCTTCCGGGTTGACTCCAGCGATGACATTGAAATCACGGGACTGCAGAACGTCACCCGCTATCAGGTGTTGGAAGTCATGGGCGGCGACATCGGGCGCAACATCTTCTTTGTGCCGCTAAGCGAGCGAAAGCAGACTCTCGAAAAAATCCCCTGGGTGGAATCGGCCAGCGTGATGCGCTTCGTTCCCAATCGCCTAAAGATTGAAATTCACGAACGCACGCCCGTAGCCTTCGCCCGCGTCGGCTCCAAAATCCTGCTGATCGACCCCGTAGGTACGCTCATGGATCTGCCCGCGGCGGGCAAGAAAAAGTATTCGTTCCCGGTGATCCTGGGAATGAATTCTGGCGAGCCCGCCTCCACGCGCGCCGCGCGTATGAAAATCTATAACGACCTGGTCAGCCAACTGGACGCGGCCGGAGCACACTATTCGCAGGAACTCAGCGAAGTGGATCTCTCCGACCCCGAGGATGTAAAAGTTCTCCCCAGCGATCCTCAAGGCGAAGTGCTCGTGCATCTGGGATCGTCCAATTATCTCGAACGCTACAAGGTGTACGTGAGCCACGTGCGCGAATGGCGCCAGCAGTTCGACAAGCTGGAATCCGTCGACCTGCGCTATGACGGGCAGATTATCGTGAACCCCGATTTACAAGGGACGATCAAGCAACCGCCGCTTTCGAAGTCATCTGCTAAGGTCGCCATGGCAGCGGGAATGAAACCGGCCGCGCTGATCACGCAAGTTCCCGCGCAAAAATCGACGCCCGTTCTCGCTCCAGCCTCAAAGCCGCTGACAAAAGCCGTGGCAAAGAAAGTCGCAAAGAAACCGCACCACAAAGTGGCAGCAAAAGCGACACCCGCACAAAGCGCGCCGGCTCAAAATCTATCGGCCCAAAATCAAAGCGTCGCGAAAACCATCGCTCCGACGACGCAGTCACCGTCCGCTCCGAGCCCGATCAAAACAACTCCAGCTGCACCGCCGGCTACAGGAACAGTCGCCGTGAAACCAGGAAGCAAACCGAGTCCATCGATTGCCAAAGGAGAGGACCACCCATAGGCATGGCGAATCCGCAGCACAATTTTCTGACGGCAATTGACGTGGGCAGCGCGAAGACCTGCGTGCTGGTGGCCGAGGTCACCGACTCCGGCCTGCGCTACCGCGGACACGGAATTTCCGAATCGCGCGGCTCGCGTAAGGGCGTGATCGTCGATCTCGAAAAGGCCGTGGCGTCGATCCAGAAAGCCGTCGAGCAGGCCGAAGATGTTTGCGGCGCTCCCATCGAGCATGCGCTGCTTGGCGTTGCCGGTTCGCATGTTCGGGGCATGAACAGTCACGGCGGCCTCAGTCTGGGCACGCGCGCGCGTGAAATTGCGCGCGACGAAATTCGTCTTGCCGTCGACAAGGCTCGCGCCATTCCCCTGCCCGCGGATCGTGAAATTCTGCACCTGCTGCCGCAGGAATTCATTCTCGACGAGCAAAGCGGTGTGCACGATCCCCTAGGCATGATGGCCATGCGCCTCGAAGTCCGCGTACACATGGTCACCGCCGGATCGAGCGCAACGCAAAATGTTGTAACGGCGGTGAACCGCGCCGGCGTGCATGTCGACGATACCGTCTTCGAGCCCCTGGCCTGCGCCGATGCTGTATTGCGCGCCGATGAACGAGAACTCGGCGTATGCCTGATGGATTTGGGTGCAGGCTCAACCAGCCTCATCGTTTTTCAGGAAGGCGCGGTTATTCATACCGCTGTCATCCCGATCGGCGGCGATCATTTCACTAGCGACCTTTCAGTTGGACTCTGCACTCCGTTGGCCGAAGCGGAAAAGATCAAGAAGCTGTATGGCAACGTGATCGTGACCCTGATTCCCGAAGGGAACGAAGTAGAAGTCCCTTCGGTTGGCGACCGGCCTTCGCGTCTAATTTCGCAACGCATGGTCGGAGAAATTCTCGAGCCCCGGGCCCGCGAACTGTTCGAGATGCTGCGCGACAACCTGCGCCACAGCGGCATGCTCGATGTTTGCGTAGGTGGAATTGTGTTGAGTGGAGGCACGTCGCGTCTGGCCGGGATTCTCGATATCGCCGAATCCGTGCTGAGGCGTCCCATGCGCTTATCCTGGCCGACGGCGCTGGCGAAAATGCCATCGACTTTAGCCGAGCCCGAGTACGCCACAGTTCTGGGAATGATTTTTTACGGCCATCGCTCGCGAATCGCCCGCGGCCTGCAAGACACCCGCTGGAGTTCGCGTCTGATGGGCCTGTTCGCAAAAAAGGGAGCATGAATCTTCACGGGTTTAGCAGTGCAGAACAAAATCCATCGAGGTGCAGTAACCATGAAAAATGAAAACGACATTCGCATCAGCTTTAACGAAGAAGCCCGCAACGACGCAAAAATCAAAGTCATCGGTGTGGGTGGAGGCGGCGGCAACGCCGTGAACCGCATGATCGATGCCGGCATGGAAGGCATCGAATTCGTGGTCGCGAACACCGACCTGCAAGCCCTGCGCATGTCGCGCGCGCCCATGAAGATTCAACTCGGCGTCAAGCTCACCAATGGCCTCGGCGCCGGCGCCAATCCCGAAGTCGGACGCAAAGCCGCGCTCGAAGACTCCGACAAAATCATCGAAGCCCTTGAAGGCTCCGACATGGTGTTCGTCACCACTGGCCTCGGCGGCGGCACCGGAACCGGAGCCGCTCCAATCATTGCGTCACTCGCCAGCGAGATGGGCGCGCTCACTGTCGCCGTCGTTACCAAGCCATTCGCCTTCGAAGGCAAACGCCGCATGCAGCAAGCCGAGCGCGGCATCTCCGAGCTGATGGAATCCGTCGACACCACCATCGTGATCCCCAACGAAAAATTGCTCGCCGTCGCGCAGGATGCCGGCTTCTTCGAATCCTTCCGCATCGCCGACGACATTCTCCGCCAAGGCGTGCAGGGAATCTCCGATATCATCACCATTCCCGGCATCATTAATCGCGACTTCGCCGACGTGAAAGCCATCATGGCCGGCATGGGCTATGCGGTCATGGGCGCAGCCACGGCCAACGGCGCGCGCCGGGCTACCGAAGCCGCACAAAAAGCGATTGCCTCGCCGCTGCTCGAAGCCGGAGCCATCGACGGCGCCCGCGGCATCCTGATTAACATCACAGGATCCTCTTCGCTGAAACTCGCCGAAGTCCAGGAAGCCTGCACCATTATTCAAAGTGCCGCGCACGAAGATGCCAACATCATTTTCGGCGCCGTGATGGATGAAAAGATGAAGGACTCCGTGAAGATCACAGTCATCGCCACTGGCTTCAAAGACTCCGACCGTCATCACCGGCGGCACGAAGAGCGGCCCACTTTCATAGTTTCCCGAGAGAACGCTTCGCCTCACGACGATTTTTTCGACGAGCCCAGACAAGAACGCGAGCTTGATCCCGAGCCGCCGCCTCCGCCGATGGTGATGGAACAATCCGCGCACCAAGTCGCAGTCTCGACCGAATCCATTTCCGTCGACAGCATGCGCAACGCTATGATCGCGAATTTCGAGCAGTCCGACCTCGACGTTCCGGCATTCTTGCGCAAGCGGAATGAAACCATGTAGTAGCTCGATTTAGTGGGAAAACATTTTCCTCTTTGGGAGGTATCGTTCCAGTAACATCGCTAAAGTTACTAAAGGCCCGTACCGTGTGCTTGAGCGACCGCAACCCAATTATCCACAGTGGGTTACATCAAACAGAGGATATTTTGCGGAAAGCAAGTTTTAGATTGCGTATCCAGATGAAGTTTCATAACATCTAGTCTGGTGAGGACTTAGCCGGTGGCGTCGATCATTGGCCGGTTTCTTGCTACATATAGCAGTGAACTCCGGGGACAGGTACAGTAAAGTGAATTCAGGGAATCGTTCGACTGGCATCGGCCTTTTTCTCGCAGGCATCTTTCTTGTAGCGGTTTGCCAAGCTGGCATCGCCGCAACCGTCAGCACTCATTCTCTGACCACTCACAAATCCAAGTCCCAAAAAATCAGCGAAAGTCAGCACGCGCGCCGGCGCATGCATCACTTGGCGCACGCTCGCGCTACCACGGCCGCAACCACGACGGCGCATACCACGCTGCATGCCCGACATCGCTACTACGAACGTTTCTACACCAGCTCCTTCGCGCAGGATATTACTGAAGGCGACGTCTCCACCGGCGAAGATCCCATTGTGCGCGAAGCCGCTATCGATGCTCTCGGCGGCATGAATGGCACAGTCGTAGCCATCGAGCCCACCAGCGGACGCATTCTGGCGATGGTGAATCAGAAGCTCGCGCTTTCGAGCGGTGCACAACCTTGCTCCACTATCAAACTCTCGGTCGCTCTCGCCGCTCTCAACGAAGGCATTATTACCAAGGAAACCGAAGTTCGTTTGGGTGGCCGCTATCACATGAATTTGACCATGGCACTGGCGCACTCCAACAACGCATACTTCGAAGCGCTCGGCCGTCAATTAGGATTTGAGAAAGTCAGCTACTACGCGCATCAATACGGACTCGGCGAATTGGCCGGCTACAGCATCCCTGGCGAACAGCTGGGCATTTATCCCAACGAAGAAATCTCCTCCAAGCTCGGAGGCGTCGGGAAGATGTGCTCTTTCGGTGAAGGCGTTTCCGTAACTCCGTTGCAACTGGGCGCACTGGTCTCGGCCATCTCCAATGGCGGCACGCTCTACTACCTGCAGCATCCGACGACCCCCGAAGAGATCGCGGACTTCCAGCCCGTTGTAAAGCGCCGCCTGGATATCGCTCCGCTGATCCCTGAAATTTCTGACGGAATGGAAGGCGCCGTGGAGTTCGGCACTGCCCGCCGCCTGCGCACAAATTTCAATGAAGAAGAAGTTCTAGGCAAGACCGGAACCTGCTCTCACGCCGGAACCCGCTTTGGCTGGTTTGCCTCTTACGCCAAAACTAATGTTGGTCACATTGTCGTAGTCGTCTTCCTCGAAGGCGGTCGCCCGACGTTCGGTCCCAAGGCAGCGGAGATTGCCGGATTGATGTATCGCAATCTCTACGATCACAATTTCTTCATGGCAAAACCGACCTTGCCCTCAAATACCGCGACCATCAATCAGCTCAGCGACCCGCGATAAACTTTCTCTGACGCAGCGAAGTAAACGTGCTCATCGCGCGGGAGGCCCGGCGCTCGGTGCCAGACCCGCACCGTATGACTCCGACAAAGCCTGCCTCTCCTCCTCAGTCAATTGCGTCGCAATGCTGCGCATCCTCAAATTAATGTCATTGGCTCGCCTGCCGCTGGCAAAGGCTTCGATCTGCTCCAAAAGGTACGGAGCATTCTGCGTTGTAAGCGACGGGGCCCCGGTCACCAATCCGATAGGACCATGGCACGCTTGGCAAGGTGGCAATCCGCGGCTTCCATCACCAGCGGTGATAAGCCGCACCGCCACCGCTTCATGCTTTGGATCAGGCAAAGGCTGCGGGAAGGCGCGATCGTCCATCGGATCCGGCGCAATCGGCATCATCCAGTAGTAAGCCGCGACGTCGGCCGTGTCTTGCTCGGATAACGAATTGGCAATCGGTTGCATCACCGGAGAGCTTCGCTTGCCCGATCGGAAGTCATCCAGTTGTTTCCACACCACCAGCCGGTCCATGGCCGCCAGGTTTGGCACGGCAGGACTCGAGCTGAAACCCTCGCGGCCGTGGCAGCGGTCGCAACGCCGCGCAATGATCAGCCCGCGAAGTGGATTTCCCGAGGAAGCCTTCGCGATCGTTGTCGCCGTCCACGCCACGTTCGAAGGAATTCGCACCGGAGGTTCAGCAGCGTCCGACCCCAGAAGAAGCGCACTTCCCGAGATCATGACTACGATCGCGACCGTCAGTACAGCAGAACCGATCCGCCTTAACCCCCTACTGTAAAGCACAATCCCTCCTCGCCTCCCGACTCAAGTTTCGAAACGCTTCCGGAGGAACCGCGATCAACCGGCTTCGCATTGTGTAATGTCCCGGCCCGCAGAACTCATGGCACGGCATCTCGTATACCCCCGCCCGCGGAAACTGCAACCGGGTCTCGACCACATAGCCGGGCACTGCTTTGATCTGGTCCTCGGTCCCGCTGATCGTCAGTTTGTGGACGACGTCGGCGCTTGTGATCCGAAAACGGATCGGAACCCCGGCCGGCACCACGACACACTGCGGAACAAAAAGATATTGCTCCGCGATCATCCGGACCGTCACTCCGCCGCCCGCATCGTCGGTTGATCCCAAATTACTTTCTACAAATTCGCCGCGAAGATGCAGCGTTTGCGGATTCACGCTGTTGGGCCCATTCAATAAATACTCAAGGCCAGACTCAGCCTGAAATGGAAATCGGACGGTCAGCCACACGCAAACCAGGGTGATGCTGATCAAAGCCACTCGAATCATCTTCCTCGCACTCGACTTCACTTCGCCGCCGGACTGCTCTTCCGCCGGAGGCGGTGCCAGTACGACTTTCGAGTTCGAATTGGGCAAAGTCTTTCGCTCCGTCCTTCGCGACTTTACATCAACTCCGAACACAAGGATGCAACACTCGAATCCCCGGTTACATTTACCTTCACTTGACAAGAGCACCAGGCACAGAATCCCGGCAGACTATAATTCACCGATAAGCAATCACCGGCCGCGATCCTCCAGGGAGCACGCCACGATGGAAAAACGCGCCATGGAAGAACTTTGGAAACTCCACACCGACGAGGAATTCCTCCGGCACGACGTCGAAGCCACGCTCGCAACCATGACCGACGACGCCTTCGTCCTCAACATCCCCACCGGCATGGGCGGACGCGGCAAGAGCGAAGTGCGCGCTTTTTATCGCGACAGCTTCGTCCATTTTTTGCCCAGCGACATTGCCATCCAGCTTACCCACCGCGTGCTTGGCGACGATGCGCTGGTCGACGAAATGGTCCTCACCTTTACCCACACTACGCAAATGGACTGGATTCTGCCCAACCTGCCGCCCACCAACAAGAAGGTCGCCGTCGATCTGGTCGCAGTCGTCTACTTCCGCGACCACAAAATATGCGGCGAGCGCATTTATTGGGATCACGCCAGAGTCCTGCAGCAAGTCGGTTTGATCGCCCCGCGCCAGCCCACTCAGATCGTCTGAAAAAATTGAGATCGGAGAACCGCCAACTGACAACCCGTTTTATGTGATCCCGTTTCCAACCATCGTTACTCGTGTAATGTTCGGCAACGGATTCGTAGCCAGCCCCCGTCGTACCTTCGGTGTAAACTCTCAGTAGGATCTTCCATTACGGGCATATTATGAAACGAATCCCATCTCTCATCCTGCTGGTCGCGTTGAGTGCCGTATCGTCGATGCCGGCCACGGCCCAAATCTTCACCGGCCCCAATAGCGCGCGCCAAGCCGACAAGGCAGGCATCAAGGAGCAAAAGGCGTTAAACAAAGCCGCCAGGAAACAGCAGAAAGCCGCCAACAAATACCAGAAGGCGCAACGCAAGACAACCCAAAAGGCCCAACGTCACGGCTAAACTCTTTACACAAAGACGTCGAGAACCGAGAATCCAACCTTAGTTCACTCGGAATTGTTTGTTACTCACCAACGTGCCACCCGGCGTAGCGACCGTCACAGAGCCAGTCGTCGCTCCACTTGGGACCGTAGCCGTCAAGTACGTGTCGGATTTGACCGCAAAAGCAGCCGGGGTGCCATTGAACGAAACCCCGGTCGTACCTGCAAACCCCTGACCGAGAATCCCGATGGTCTTCCCAATTCCGCCCGAGGTGGAAACCAGACTCACGAATGGGGCCAGCCCGATATCGAAACTGTAGAGCGTACCGCAGCCCGAACCATCGAAGCCACAACTCAGGTCACCACCGTAGGTGGTTTCTCCGTAGAGAAGTCCATTGGTATGTTGGATCGGTTTCACGAAGGCGTCGAACCCGCCAGTGAGGGTAAAGACGTAGAGGAACGAATACGCGCGCTCCAGGGTTATCCGGTAAATCACGCCGGGACCAGTAGAAGGCCCCCCATTAGAAGAGGTAACTCCGTAAAGATTTCCATCCGTTGCTTGGATCAAGCCAGCAAAGGGTGGACCGTTCCGGCCCCCACCAGATTTGTTACCGAACGAATACAGGGCGGTGGCATTACCGTTCACATCCATCTCGTAGGCAGCTCCGCCGCTAGACGCGCCACCATCGCATGTTCCGTAAAAATTGCCATCGCTACCCGCAACAAGCACACTCAGCGGACTGCTAGGGTCGCCCTTGAAACTGTGCAGCGCGACATATTTGCCACCTGCGGTAATGCTGAATCCCACGCCCGCCCCGTGGACGCCTCCCGCCTGTGTTACTCCGTAAAACTTGCCATTATCAGCCTGAACAAGACCGCCAGCGGGAAATTTTCCGTCGGTCACGTCAAACTCGTGAAGCACCGTGATCGCCCCCGAAGGCGTCATCTTGTATATTCCCCCACATCCGGTAAAACCACCGGGGCACAGTCCTGCCATTCCTCCGTACTCCGTCGTGCCGTAAAAATTGCCGTCTGTGGCTTGGATCGGGGCCGCGTAAGGTTGCGCTCCATCGTCGCCTCCAGTAAAATTGTAGAGCGTGGTCAGATTCCCGCTCGGCGTAATCCTGAATACGGTCCCGCATCCGAGACCGGAACATTCGCCAACTGTGCCACCCAACCGCGTCGTGCCATAAAAATTCCCGCCCGTTCCTAACGTCAGTTCGCTAGCAGGGTATTTCCCATCGCTCCCCGTGAAACTATGAAGGACAGTCAGTGTCCCACCCGGCGTTATCTTAAAAACTGCGCCAAAGCCCTGAGCTCCACCTGCTTGTGCCGTGCCATATAAGTTGCCATCACGGCCTTGCACTAAAGTGTTCTGGCTCTCTTCGGGAAGCGGGTCTCCGCTGTTGGTCCCGAAGTTGTATAGGTCGACGTAAGTCTGAGCATGCGCGATCGGGTTCGTGGCAGCTAAGGCAAGCGCGATGATTGCTACAAGACTACAGATTCGATTCGTCGGCATTTTTGCACCTCCGCGCCGAGTTTCTTAATGTGCATTTCCGCCCCGGTCGGCGCGCTCACATGAGAGCATTGTATCGCCTGAGAACGCGTGCCACTGCAACATTGCAGATGGAAGTTGATTGTTGGCTCTCAACCTGGGATCAAAACACCCCCGCCAACGAGCACCAAGCCCAACCGCAGATCATTTTGGAAATAGCCGCTAGAAGGTGAATGCCACGCCGCCGCTCACCGCTCGTGCCGATTGCACCAGGTAAACGGTATGCCCATCGCTCCCTAGGACGGGAACGTATCCCTGCGCCAGAAGATTGCGCAGATCGACGATGGCTTCGATGTGGCCGGGGAAGAATCCGGTTCCAGGAATCGGTTGCCGGAAAAAAAGATTCAGGAATGGATCAGCGCGTCCCGCCGACGCATTGAACATATCGACCGGAGTCAGCGCTTCTCCACTCACCCAACGATAGGACGCCATCCAGCGTGTCTTCGACTTGGGAAGGATGCCGCTGATTTTCCCCGCCGCACTCTGCCGCTGCCGCAACACACTCGATTGCGAAACATTCGCCAGGCTCACATTCGGCTGGACCAGATCCAGCACGCCGCCATAGGAATAATCGAATGCGGCCGTCACGTTCGGTGTCAACTGGCGCTGCACCACAAAGCGCGCGCCTTCCGTATGAAAAGTGCTTCCCTGATAAGTAAACGTCCCGGAGTATACATCTGGAAGCACCGTCCCATTGTCCGTCGTGAATTCCCCAACCCCGTTCAGCGCCGGATCGGATACGCGGTCCGCATACGCTGCCAGTTGCAGGTTGGTCTTGCCGATGCGCCGCGAAACCGAAACCTCGTGGTGATGCGCGTGTTCGACCGTCGGCGAGTACGCCGTCATGCTCACCCGCGGCGTAGATTCGTCCGGATCCACAGGCACCGAGTCAAAGCCTTTTTCCAGCCGGCTATCCGGTTCCGACGTCGTGTAGGCATATTCCAGCACCGTATTCGGCGAGAGATGGAAATCGGCCTCTCCAAATGGACGGAACGTAGTCACCCGTCCCATGAACTGGATGCTCTCCAGTTCACTGCCGAATTTCACTTCCATTCTGTCGCCCAACCTCACGTCGTCAGAACTGGTCAGCGCCAGCGCCTCGAAATTATGCAGGACGAGGTCGGGCGCGGGTGCATTCCACATGGTCACCGCGATCGATGGCCCTGAACCGTCCATCATGTTGTGCTGGAAGGACGCGCGCAGAACCGAAGTCGGGCAGTTGGTTCCGTATCCCACATTGCCGCGGAATCCAATCCTGTCGGAAGCGAAAATCGACTTCTCCACCGAGAAGCCCGTGCTCATATCGGCGACGCTGCCAAATCCCTCCGACGGTGCCCCAGTGACAAACGACAACGACCCCTTCAGTTCTCGATCGCTTCTTTCCGAATCGCCCAATAGAATCAGAGACTGATTATCCGCGGATGGATCGTCCACCAGCCGCAAGATGGGCCGGTTCGAAACCGATCGCAGCACCCACTTCCAATTATCCCGTTCAGCTGGAGTGTGCGCCGGAGTGATCTGAATGGCATCGAACAACGTGTTCAAAGTCACGTTGACTACGGTGTTGCCACCCGCATGAAGTCCAACGTGCTCCCGCAGGGCGGGTAGAAACGCAGGCGCGGAAACTTTGAGATTGTAGACTCCAGGCAACAGCCCTTCAGCGGAGTAGAAGCCATGCTCGTCGGTGAATACCTTGAGACCTTGTGCCGCCGCGCCCAGCACTTCCACCGCGGCTCCCATCTGCGGACTGCCGCCGGCCGCGCGCACGTATCCCGAGATTGTGCCCGGCCTGTCCGCGCTCCACGCCGGAAGCGCCAAACCCAGCATCAGCAACGAGAACCCAAGCTTGCGGAGTATCACCAGCCCGCCACCTCAAGGGAGACCAAGCGCGTTTACTCTACGGCGAAAGTCGCCGAAGGGTCTAACGTCTGCTTGGAGATGTTGTCGTTCACTTTGATTTGAATACGATAAACACCCGGGTCAAGATTGGCCGCCGAAAGAGTTTTCTGCAGGGTCATTTGGTCGCCAATGTTGCCCATCGTGTCCGTGGATTCTACGGTATGAACCACGGCTTTATTCGTCGTCGCATTGATCACATTGTACTCAACCGTCGCCGACGGCTTGTGCGTTTTGTCGTCGACACCAAGATTGTAAACTTGCATCCAGAAGTTCAGCTTCTGGTTGCGCTTGAACAGCATCGGTTTACCATCCGCCGGAGGAACCCGCGGCCGGACTTTTGTCGCCCCTATCACGAACATTCCCGTGCCGATGTTCTTCGAGGCTACCGGCTCGACCAGGTCCGCCACGATCAACGAGGAAGCGTCCAGCCGGTCATCCGCGAAATCCGGAACTTGAATCCCTTTGCTCCACGTTCCCACCCGGTCGCCGTTCACATCTTTTACCACGATGTCCACGCGATAACGCCCCGGTCGCAGCGGTATCGCCTTCCAATACACTTGCGAATTTTCCGCCGCCTTGGCCAGCAACTCGGCGGGAATATCCGCCTGCACCGTGTCTTCAAAAGTCTGCGCGATGTGTCCGCTCAACGTAGTAACCCGCCCGAAAATGTTGACCACGCCGCGCTGTACTCCGTCCTTGTTCGCGAACGTGATGTCGCGGTTTTTCAATTGCACAGTGAAAGGAACCAGGACAGTATCGCCCGTGATTTTCACGAAGTCCGCGCGCACATCGAACGGCATCAAGTTCATGCTGATCTTGTGGCTGACCACTTCCTCCAGATCCTTGAACTTCACTGGCGGAGGAGCTTGCAGCTTGGCAAACCGCTCCAGGCGGTCGAACTCTTTGCTCGCCTGGGTTGTGCTATTTGGCCCCGGTCCTAGAGTCTCCAGTCCATTGCTGGTAAAACGATCGGCTTTACTCGCCATTCCCATCTGCTCGTAAAGCGTCTCTCCGCCATTGGGCGTGTGCAGCAGCGCATCTTTCTCGCCGCGGTCGATGGTCATGTGATAATCGCCGCACATGCAAGTGTCCACGAACTCGATTTCCACTTCTTGCCCAATGCCTTCGAGATAGCGATAGCGCCAGTCTTCAAACGGAAACGTCGAAGTGGTTCCCCCGCCTTCTTCGATGGGACGGTCGTAAGTCCCCCCACTGGGATGCGCATCGATCTCGTCCGCCGGCCCATACATGATATAGATGCGGCCGCGGTCGGTCTTCCAGCCGGGGAGGCCGGCGGCGAAGTGTTCGTTGGCGTATTCGATGCGGCGGTAGTGTTCTTCTTTGAATTCGTTTTCTTCGGTGTCCGGGGTGGGATCGCGGCGCTGCCAGAAGGCTTCGATGAACTGATCGCGTTCTTCGTCGTTGGAAAGTTGCTTGAAGGCTTTGCGCTCTTCGTCCGAAATAATGTAAACGACGTCTTCGTCCAGCCACTTCTTGTAGGTCTTGCTGAGTTCCTGCTTCAGGGCCTTCGCGTTTTCTTTCTTCTGCTTTTCGCTGATGGGACGCTTTAAAGGATCGACGGCCTGTCCGGTCTGCGCGGAATTCGTTTGAGCTGGAGTGGTTGCGGGAGCGGTTTGGGCTTGGCCTTGATCAGTGCTAGCTGGCTTGGCATCCTGCTGCGCTGCTGCGAACAGACTGAGCCCAAAAAGGGACAGTACTAGAACTAAAGAAGATGAAAGAAGGCCGCGACGTAAAGCTACCTGGAACATAGAAGGGGGTACTCCTCGCACACACACTATCTCGTGCATAACATTCTATGTCTTCGGGTACCTGAAGGCAAGGCTAACCCGCACGCACTAAACAAATTGTACGATGCAGGCAACCTTGTAAGAGGTGCCTGCCTCGCCGGGTTCGCATCCGATGTTTTTCAGGGTTTATTAGACGCTCGCCCTTTCGCGTGGTTGAACCAAAGCACTAACCACAAAGGGCACGAAGGTCCACAAAGGAAAGCACATAGACGTTTGCCCGCGGTCTCTGGCTTTTCAAAATGGCTCGAAATGGGATTATCTGTTTGCTGAAGCTAAAGCGTACGTCGCGAGAATCTTTGCCGTCTGCTCATCCATCGTCCGCTTATCCATCGTCTGCTCATTCATAGCAGGCTGCCGATCCGGCAGGATGGTTTTGCCTGCCAGAGTCTTGTTCTTGAGGCCGATGTAGACGGCGTTGTAGGCGGTATCGCCCAGGTTTTCGACCTTATGCTTGAACGCTGGGTACCATCGGGACTCGCCGGGTTTGGCAAAGACTTCTTTTACCTTTCCGTTTTCGTCGGTGAAGCGGAGGTGTCCAGCGGTAAGAACCACCACGACTCCGCCGGGATGATCGTGCAGGCCCGACTTCTCGTGTGGGCCATAGTGAACATCAACGACCTGTACCCATTCATTCTCGAATGCCAACTTGTAATGCTGGGGTTCGACTTTGGTGGGATCCTGTGCTGAGACACGGTGAAGAGCGAGACACACAAACAGCACCGTCCAGAATAGCCTGGAAAACATTCCTGTCCTCCTGTGCGCGCGAGCTTTAGAAATTCTGCAGGTTTGGGCAACGCTACTCCCGACCCAAGACGCTGTCAACGAGCGAAACCGAAAGCGACCCAAAGTGGTTAGTCGGGGAAATCTTGTCAATAGGCAAAAGCTACACGAATGAGGTTAACTCGTTGCATCCAATCCAAATATAATTCTGGCAAACATGTCATAGTTACCTATTTCACATTGATATAATAGAAGCAGACAGTAAAAGAAAGGAACGCGGCCTCTCCAGGCCGCGTTTTTTATTGCCCAAATGAAATCACCCAAGAAATCCAAAGATCATATACAGAATTGCAAGCGCCGAGGCGAATGGGCGGAACTCGAGTTTATGGCGCGAGCCGCCAAGGAAGGTTTACGCATGGCCAAGCCGTGGGGAGATTCGTCGCGGTATGACGTGGTGGTTGAAACCGGCGGGCGCTTCCTGCGGGTGCAGGTCAAGTCAACCGCGAACTGTCAGGCTAATGGTGGATACGTCTGCGGCGTCCATCCCAGCCCGAATGGTGAACTTTACAAGCGGGGAGACTTTGATTTTCTGGCGGCCTATCTCACTCCTGAAGACATTTGGTTCATCATTCCGGGGGGATTGATCTTTCGACCAAAAAGGAACTCGATCACGCTGTATGCTGACGGCCTGGCGAATGAGTGGACGGCTTATAAAGAGGCTTGGGAGTTGCTGCGCAATCGCCGATGATGAGCCGGAAGATATCACCTGGAGCAGCTATCGGAGTTATGCTTTTGGGGGAGAGGGTCCGGTACGAATCAATCAGTGGGGCGAGATCAAGATGAAAACCCCGGCGTCGGCAGCATGAGTCCCCACCTTTACAACGAACGTAAAGGTGGGCCAGCCACGTAGCCGATTCCTGAAGTAAAATCCGTGAATGCGCCCCGAAGCTAAAGCTAGGCGGAAGATCGAGGCCTTAGAACGTCGGCGTGCCATGATCGACCATTTGATCGAATTCGTCAGAACCCATCCCATGTCCGTCGATGGCGGCGACCTGTTTCCTCTCGCGCACAGAACCGGGCTGAGGTTCGATTACGCGGTGATCCGCCCTTTGTGGGACAAAAACAAGAACGGCGTCATACTTAGACTGGAGAAATGGCTTGAGGACTGGGAGAGTCAGTACGGGGAGGCCTTTGAATGGATGGGGGTCAGCAAGGATCGCATCGTTAGCGAAGATGTGACTAACATCCCGGACGAGCAGCTATCCAAAATGCTAGACGACATTCACTGCGAGTTGATCCCAGAGGACTGCGAGGAAGAGCAATAACCATACCTCTGATAAAATCTGCTCGTAGATGCTTATCAAAGAAAAGCTGGCGCCGGGACATATCTATCCGCAGATTACGCAAGCTCCGATCAACTACTTTGAGTTCCTGAATTTCTTCCGTGGCGGTCACACTATCGACGACAATCTAGGTGCTACGTCTATCGCCAGCACCCTGCAAGCCAGCTTGCTTAAAGCTGCAATCAGCAGCGGACATCTCACGAAAACGAAGAACATGGCGGTGCCAAACGAGTCCCTTGCTGACATTGTTCTAACGGAGCTGGGGGCGGAACAGCTTACGGCGCCACAGAGCGGGCAATTTATGGAAGGACCGCAATCAGAGTGGGAACGAGTAAAACCGGAGCCATTGGGCGAGGGTGGACAAAGCAAGGTGTATCTCGTCCGCACTCCTGAGAGGACGAAACAACGTAAGCGCAGTCTCGAAGTGATCAGTTCGCATGTCTCGATGACGACAGGTGCTAAAGAGTCGATCTCGCGCCATAATTTGGAATACGTTGAAGCGATTCGAGACTATACGCGCCCGGACCTTCCCGAAGAACTCGGTGCGATGAAGCAATTTAAGATTCGAGATAATGAAGAACAAAGTCTCAACCGTTTGAGGCAGGAGATCGAAGTTCTACAGCAGAATCGACCGGGTCTGCCGAAACTCTTAGCCTTTGACGTAAAAGAACGGTGGATGGTCACCGAATTCTTTCCCAACGGAACGCTGGAAGATCATCTCTTGGAATACAGAGGTAACGCGGCTCTCGCGTTGAAAGCCTTCCGATCAGTAGTCGCTACGATTGCACTACTTCACAACGAAAACATTGTGCACCGCGATATCAAGCCCGCGAATATTTTCATCGGCAAAGAACACAATTTTGTTCTTGGCGACTTCGGGCTGGTCTACGTCCCCAACCGAGAACCGCGTATCACCCGTTTACAAGGGGAGACCGTGGGAGCCGGCGATTTCATCCCTCCAGCGACGTGGCGAGGCATGGGTGCCAGACTTGAAACCGTTAAAACTGACTTCGACGTGTACATGCTCGGCAAAGTTCTTTGGTGCATGGTCGCTGGTAAACCCAAACTCGACCGCGGATTTTGGGATGAGCCTGAGAACGCCCTAACGAAGTTGTTCCCAAGTGATCCACACATGCACATGATTAACGTGATCTTGGGACGCTCCGTCGTCACCAGAGAAGATAAATGCTGTGGAAGCGCCAACGACCTTTTGATCCAGGTGGATACCAACCTTGAGCAGATCAGACGCGGTGGCCAGTTATTGAACGATGGAATTCCACGGCTTTGTCGTGTGTGTGGGGTCGGTCACTATGTTCACCAAACATCCGCCAGCAATCAAACCGCCGACCGTCTCTATCTAAATCTGTCGGGTGGGCACGGAACAGTGGCGGCACTCTCAATGACCGTTGATGTGTGGACGTGCGACACTTGCCAGCACGTCCAGTTTTTTCAGCGGTTGTGAATCCGATGGCTGATTCGACACGCTAGGCCGATTTAAATCTTCCCTTCCCGTTTCTCGGCATGGCGCATTTGCGACCGCGCCAGAACTTTTTTCGCGATTGAGACATCAATCTCTTGGTGGCTGGCCGAGCTTTATGTTTTTTGTAAAGGTGGGGACCACAAGGTCGGATGTCACCGCTTCTCTTTGCGGATGGCAGTAGGCTGGACTTGTGTCCAACCATCCCCGGCGCTATTGCGGGACCAATGAGCTGCACTTCATCACCTGGAGCAGCTATCGGAGTTATGCTTTTGGGGAAGAGGGTGCGGTACGGATCAATCAGTGGGGCGAGATCAAGATGAAAACCCCGGCGTCGGCGGCGTGAGTTCCCAGCTTTACAAAGAACGTAAAGGTGGGCCAGCGACCTGCTTTCCTCCGAAACAGTTGCCGGTCGCGTTCGAAGTCAAAGTGATCAAGGCTCCACTCGCGCCCAAGCCGAATCCACAGAGTCCGCACGTGCATACATAAGATTCCTCCGAGTCCGGGCCATGCGCTCTGCTATCAACAGCTAATCATTTTCCAATGTTCCGGCGCGCTACTTTCTAACTTTCTCGGGCGCTATAATGGCGAACGTTCTTTGTCATTCCCGCTGAATGGAGCAAAAGCTATGACAACACCTGAGGAAAAGACCTGTGCCCACATTCCTTGCACCTGTGTGGTGGAAAGTGGCAAGAAATACTGTAGTGACTCTTGCAGCGATGCCGGATCAGGTGATGTGGAGATCGCTTGCGAATGCGGTCACCCGACCTGTTCGACAAGCATCGAAGAAGTAGCCTAGAGCACCCCAAAAGTTTTCGCCCTTGATCTGCCGGGCAGGTTTTTTGGACTGCACATTTCAGTTCACCCAAATACATTGCGAGGGACCCCTATGAAACATTGCAAATTCTTCCTGGTTGCAGTTGCAACCATAGCTGGCCTTGCCGCCCTCATCGCCCCCGTACCAGGACACGCGAACGGGCAATCCGCCGCTCCCTACGTCACCGAAATTCCTCAGGGGTACCGCGGCTGGAAGTGGATCTCCTCGGCCCATGAAGCAGGCAAGCTCAACAGTTTAGGCGCTGTCTTGGGCAACGATATAGCCTTCAACGCCTTCCGGGACGGCAAGCTTCCGTACCCGGACGGCACGATCATTGCCGCTTTGCATTACCAGAACGTTCCATCCGATGAAAACAACAAAATCTTTGGACAAGTCCAATCTTTCGTTCCCGGGGCCCCGACGAACATTCAGTTTATGGTCAAGGACTCAACCAAGTACGCCGCAACCGGAGGCTGGGGGTTCGGCCACTTCCAGGACGGCAAACCTGCCGATGCGGCTTTCATGAAACCCTGCTTCCCCTGCCATGAGAAGGCCAAAGCGACCGACCTTGTCTTTACTCGTTATGCACCTTGATTCTGGGCCTTGGGTTGTGAGAATGCCTTGAGATAGTTAGATCACGATTGGCGACCGCGGGGTCCTTCGACTTCGTAACTGGTTCGCTCTCGCGAACCAGTTACTGCGCTCAGGATGACAGGGTTTTGGCGGGCCCCGGATGACAGGGTTTGGTGGGAGCGCCTGCCCTACGAGTTACTTATTCTTTTCGGTTTTCTTTTCGACTTTGGCCCAGGTGTCTTTTAGCGCTACTGTGCGGTTGAAGACGGGCTTGCCGGGAGCGGAGTCGTGATCGACACAGAAATATCCCAGGCGCTCGAACTGATAGCGACTGCCCGGTGCGGGGCTGGCGAGGGACGGTTCGACCTTGCAACAGGCGAGCACTTCGAGAGAGTTTGGATTGAGGTTGACGGTGAAATCCTGGCCCTCTTCGGTGTGATTGGGATCTTCTTTGGTGAAGAGGTTTTCGTAAAGGCGTACTTCGGCATCCACGGCGTGGGCGGCTGAGACCCAGTGGATGGTGGATTTTACTTTGCGTCCATCGGGAGGATTGTTGCCGCCTCGGGTTGCGGGATCGTAGGTGCAATGCACTTCGATCACTTCGCCTTTGGCATCTTTTACTACACTCTTACATGTAACGAAGTAGCCGTAGCGCAAGCGGACTTCGCGTCCCGGAGACAGGCGAAAATACTTCGGCGGGGGGATCTCGCGGAAATCATCCTGCTCGATGTAGAGCACGCGGGAGAATGGCACTTTTCGCGTGCCCGCGCTGGGATCTTCGGGGTTGTTGACCGCTTCCATTTCTTCGGTTTGGATCTCCGGATAATTGTCGATCACTACTTTCAGCGGGCGGAGGACAGCCATGGCGCGGGGAGCGCGTTTGTTCAGATCTTCGCGAACGAAGTGCTCGAGCATGGCGAGTTCGATCGATCCGGTAGTCTTTGACACGCCGACGGCTCCGCAGAAATTGCGGATGGCCTCGGGCGTGTAGCCGCGGCGGCGAAGGCCGGAAAGCGTGGGCATGCGGGGATCGTCCCAGCCGTTGACGCGGCCATCGCGTACGAGCTGAAGCAGCTTGCGCTTGCTGAGCAGAGTGTAGGTCAGGTTAAGCCGGTCGAATTCGTACTGCTGCGACGGGAAAATGCCCAGCTCCTTGATAAACCAGTTGTAGAGCGGACGATGGTCTTCGAATTCGAGGGTACACATCGAATGCGTGACCTTTTCGATCGAGTCTGACTGCCCGTGCGCAAAATCATAAAGGGGATAGATGCACCACTTGCTGCCGGTGCGGTGGTGGTCGGCGTGGAGGATGCGGTACATGACGGGATCGCGCAGATTGAAATTGGGCGAGGCCATGTCGATTTTGGCGCGGAGGACGCGGGCGCCGTCGGGAAATTCGCCGGCGCGCATGCGTTCGAAGAGATCGAGGTTTTCTTCGATGGAACGATTGCGGAACGGGCTGTCCTTGCCGGGTTCGGTCAGGGTGCCGCGGTATTTGCGGATCTGGTCGGCGCTGAGATCGTCGACATAAGCCTTTCCGGCTTTGATGAGTTGCACGGCCCAGGCGTAGAGCTGATCGAAATAATCCGAGGCATAGAAAAGGCCGCTCCACTCAAAGCCGAGCCACTTGACATCCTGCATGATGGAGTCGACGTACTCGGTTTCTTCTTTCTCGGGATTGGTGTCGTCGAAGCGGAGATTGGTGTGGCCGCCGAATTCGGCAGCGAGGCCGAAGTCGAGGCAGATAGCTTTGGCATGGCCGATGTGGAGATATCCGTTAGGCTCGGGAGGGAAACGGGTTTGCACGCGGCCGCCGAATTTGTTGGTTTTGAGGTCCTCGAGAACAGCGTCGCGCAGGAAGTTCGAAGGACGAGACTCGGGGGACGGAGCAGCGGCAGTTTCGGTCTCGGGATTCGAGGTGTTCATAACGGTTTTTCAGGGCGTGGCGTGGGTGTTTGATATTCGCCGCCTAGACGCCCGGAGATGGCCCTGCGAGGGCCAGAATCTCATGTGGAAATAACACTATAACTCATCTGGGCGGTGGGTGTACGGAGTCGTGGGTGGCGCGAGGTTGCGGGTCAAGTATCGATGGTAACCGGGGGTGGTTACTTCCAGGTGACTGCGCACCGGCGGTTCTCATCTAAAGACTATTGTTTTGTATGGGAGGGTATGAAAATATTGGGGTCGCAGATTTCCATTATTTAAAGCGGATCAGGGGAGCGGCAGAGAACTGTTCCCAAGAGTATGGATAGCACTACCCCCATCGCCGTGGTTGTCCTGCCGGGCCTCGTCGCCCTGTTGCTCTTCCTGTTGTTCACCTACCTCTACGAACAAAGCCGGCACCAATACTTCCGCGCATGGCAGTTGGGCTGGGCCGCGTACACGCTTCATTACGCGCTCGATGCCTGGGGGGCGGTGCATCGACCGTCGGCGTTGATTTCGTTCTTGAGTTCCCTGTTGTTGATCGCGATGGCGCTTTGCATCTTCATCTCCACGCGGCTGATGAAGCGGCAGAAATTCAAGCTGCGATGGTACGACGTGGCCGTGGGCCTAGGCGGCATTGCATTGGCATTGTGGAATTTGAAGCTGCAGTTTGTGGGAGGTGTATTTCGTCCGGCGGAGGCGGTTGCCAATTCGCATCTGCGATTGGAGGTTGGTCTAGGCGTAGTGCTGCTGTATTGCTCTTTTTATTTCTATCGTTACGCGCATCAAAAAAATTCGCTGGCCTTTACGTTCCTGGCGATTTCGCTGGCGTTGTGGGCTGTGTTGATGATTTTCAGGGGACTGCAAAACCCGTTCGCCGCGTTCGGAGATGCGGGGCATTTCCTGGGACCAATCCCGCAGATGCTGCTGGGCATCGCGATGGTGATGGTGCTGTTCGAGAGCGAGCGCAACGCGGTGCAGGAAAATGCGCTGGCATTCTCTACCTTGGGCGTGGATCCGATGCGGCTGCTTTCGGCGGACGATCTGGTGCCGAGCCTGCAAAATATTTTGGAGCGGCTGGTGGCGCCTTTGCCCACAGGCCGCGCGATGATCTACGTTTCAGAACGGTGGCGCACGATTCTGCCTTCGGTGCAACGCGGATTTTCACCTGAATTGATTACCAAGATGGAGAAGAGCGGCGCCGGGGAATACATTGCCGAACTGGCGTACCGCCGCGGCGGATTCGTGACCTTTCACAACTTCGCAGAGATGTCGGAGCCGCTGCCGGCATTTCCGGGCGCGCGCTTCGAGCAATTTCGCCAGGTGATGGCGGAAGAAAATATCCGTAACATTACCGCGGTCAGCTTGCAGACGCGGGAGCGCAACTTTGGCGTGATCATTTTTCCGCACGCGGAACGGCGGGTGTTTGGATCGTCGAACCTGCGCCTGCTGATTGGCTTGGCGTTGCAGATTGGGCTGACGCTGGAAAACTACCTGACCATGCACAACGCCCAGCGCCGAACCAAGGAATACGAACTTCTGACCCAGATTGGCCAGGCCATCAGCTCGCGTCTCGATCAGGAAGAGATCCTGCGCACGGTTTACAAAGAGCTTGGACAGATCTTTGACACCGGCGAGTTTTATGTGGCTTTTCAAGAAGGCGAGCATATCCGCTTCGAGTTCGAGGTGGAAAAAGGTCAGGTTCTGCCCAAGCGATCGAGGAAGGTCGATAATGGTCTGACCGAGTACATTTTGCGAACGGCGCAGCCTTTACTGATTCGAGCTGATCTGGAGAAGGCGCGAGAACGCCTGGGCGCAACCTACATTCCGGCACGACCCTCCAAGTGCTTCTGCGGCGCGCCCATTCTACAGGGCGGCAAACCTGCTGGGGTTATGGCGGTCATGAGCGCGGAGCGTGAATATGTCTTCGAGCAGCGCGATTTAGAAGTGATGCAGACCGTGGCTGGGCAAGTGTCGGTGGCGGTGGAGAATGCGCGGCTGTTCGCCGAGGAGCAACGTCGATCACGCCAATTTGCATTTCTCAACAGCATTTCGAAGACTGCCATTTCGAGCGAGGACGCGGAGCAGATGCTGCTGGAGATTGTGGGACACATCCAGAAAACCTTCCGCTTCGATCATATTGGCATCGGCATCTTTGACTACGTTCGCAAAGATATCGAAATCAAGGCGGAAGCCGGCGTTACCGCCCAAGCTTTAGGCATGCGGATTCCGCTGGGATTTGGAATTCTGGGGCGGGTGGCGCGCACCGGAGAGAGCGCGCTGGTTCAAACGACAGGCGAAGAAAACCTGCAGGGAGTGTTGCCGGATTCGCGATCCGTGCTATGCATTCCGATCACGTATGGCGAGACTCTGCTAGGCGTGCTGAATGTTGAGAGCCGGCAGGAGGATGCGTTTTCGCCGGAAGACGTGCTGATCATGAATACGCTGGCCGACCTGCTGGCCACGGCGCTGCACAATTCGTTCGTATTTCAGAAGCTGCAACAGACGGCCATCACCGACGGCCTTACCGGCATCAAGACTCGCCGCTTTTTCTGGGAAGCTCTTAGTTCGGAGTGGAAGCGGGCTTCCCGCTCCGGGCGTCCTTTCTCAGTGGTGCTGATTGACCTCGACAAGTTTAAGGATGTCAACGATACGCTCGGGCACCTTGAGGGGGATCTGGTGCTGGCGCGGGTGGGCCGTTTGCTGGAACAGAAATGCCGGCAGTCGAATGTGGTAGCGCGTTACGGAGGCGACGAATTCATTATTCTTATGCCGGAAACCGGCGTGGAGCAGGCCCAGGCTCTGGCTGAACGTTTGCGCCTATGGCTTTCGACGGACCCCATGCTGCAGGAACATCTCATAACCGGCAGCTTTGGAGTCGCCAGTTTTCCGGTGCATGGCTTCACTGCCGAGGAGATCATTCGGGTCGCGGACGCGGGGATGTATATCTCCAAACATGCGGGCGGCGATCGTGTATCCACTACCGACCAATCTGCGGACACGGAATACGGCGCGGTACAACGGCAACTTATCTCTGGTCACATCGAAGGCTTCCTGCACCGCGAGCACACCGGGCCCGAACACCTTGACGAACTCCTGACTACGCTGCGCAAACTCAGCGACGAGGAGGGTGGAGATGAGGAGGGCAGTGTCCAGATTCTGCGGGACGCGATTGAAGCCCTGGCCCGAGCGGCAGAATCGCGTGAACTGAACGGCACGGGGCACGGCGAAATGGTTGCTCGGTACAGCGAACTCATGGCCCGGGCTTTGGGATTGTCTCCGGAAGACGTCGATGATCTGGCCTACGCCGCCCGGGTACATGACGTGGGGAAAATCTTCGTGCCGGAACGAATCCTCAACAAATCTGGTCCGCTCAGCGACGAGGAGTTCTGTTTAGTAAAAATGCACGCACACGTGGGAGGGGTAATTGTTGCGACCCTGCCGAACAGCGATTCGTTGCAAAAAGCGGTTGAGCATCACCACGAGTCCTTCGACGGGACCGGCTATCCGGGCGGCCTTCAAGGTGAGCAGATCCCTCAGTGGGCGCGAATCCTGGCGGTCGCCGATGCCTACGTCAACATGACAACCGAACGTTCTTTTGCTTCGTCCAAGAGCAGCGGGCAGGCTTTGGCGGAATTGGAACGTTTAAGCGGCGTCCGCTATGACGGAATGCTGGTGCGTTTACTGTTGCGGCAACTGAAGACGGAGCGGGCTTCGTCGAGCTTCGGGAACTGAAGCTGAGGCGTTGGTTCGGCGATATTTCTTAAGAACGTCTGGCATCCCACCTTGAGGTCCATTCATGTCCAACAGCCAGTCGAGCAGTGCGGCGAAGGTCGGCTTTGAGTGCGTGATTCCGATTCTGCGAGTTAACAGTCTTGCAGCCAGCATCCGCTTCTACGTGGATGTGCTCGGCTTCAAAGTGGATTGGGGCGGGGAGGGTGAATCGACTTTTGCGTCCGTTTCGCGGGACCGCCAGACAATTATGTTGAGTCAGGGTGAGCAAGGGCACCCTGGGACGTGGCTCTGGATTGGCGTCGAAGACATCGAACCCCTATTCGCGGAGTACCGCGAAAAAGGTGTGAAGTTTCGGGAGCAGCCAACCAATTATCCGTGGGCGTATGAGATGAAAATAGAGGATCCGGACGGGCACGTTCTGAGGTTTGGTTCGGACACGAAGACGGATTAGCTCACGGTGATGGATGGTCGAACGGGGTAGATCTCACTGCTACTGAAAACTGTAATTTTCTGCGCTCAAGTTCGGCTCACCCTTGGGATCCCACCTGGAAAAGGAGCGTAATTTGCGGCCTCTTTCTGCAATTTTGGGCTAAAGTAATTCGGGGCTGGACGGCCCCGGATTCCACCAGGAGGGATATCTATGAAAAATCGCAAGCTCACAATACCAATGCTGCTGATGTTCGTGATTACTTTCGCGAGTCTTGGCAGTATTACCGTTGCCCAACAACGTCCTGCCACCGCTCCTATTAATTTAGTAGCTGGAGTTGGTGGCCCGGTTTCGACCTCGAGTCAATGGGAAAACTATTCGGCGCTGAACTTGATCGCGGGCGCCTTTATCTTCCCGGCTGTTTCCACCGTCAAGACCACAGTCTTGTACATCGGCTTCACGGCAGGGACCGAGGCAGACTTGGGGAACATGGTGCTTTACACTACGAAGCGGGGAAACACCAAAATCACGGCGGTGACACCGGTGAAGCTGAAAGGCGTTTCCGACCCGATCATTTCTCTGACCAACAAGAAAGTCTGTCCAACGCAGCCAATAAGCACAAGCAATCCCTGCGTCATTCGGTTGGATCCGATAGCGCTGACGCCGTCGCCCTTGTCGGACTACTACTTCGTAATGTATTTCGGGGAGAACTCGAACAACGCGGCGGTAGGCGCCGCCAACTCGCAATATCCGATCACGAGCCTTACAGGCTGGTACGAGAGTGGCGACCAAACCCGGTTGACGGTTGGCTCGCAGATTCCGGCCGGCTACAGCGGGAGCCATCCGTACTTTTTGTTGTACGTCATGAACAATTAGCAACAGCACGGAGCCGCGGCGGGAAACTGGAGCTTCGACGGCAACAGCACGGCTTCTGCGATTTCACCCAGTTATCCCGGAAAATCTTTCACAAATTCGAGCAGGTTGGTGACTCGGCGGCGATTTCATGCTAGAAATGCCGTGCTGCAAATCTCCGTCAAGGACTCTACCAATGGGAAATCCGGTGCAACAACAACTTCCTGGGAAGACTGGTTCGGTGTTCGCAAAAGCCATACTGATGTCTATTCTCGCCCTCGGCGTCGGACTGCTTACAAACTATTCCGCGCAAGCGCAGACTCTCCACGTGCTTTACAACTTCGGGGGATCCTCGGACGGCGGCGATCCCTACGCAAGTTTGATCCGCGACGCCGCGGGCAATCTCTACAGCACCTTTGGCTATGGCGGCGGCGCATCTTTTTCGGGGGGAGTGTTTAAGGTCGCCCCTGACGGCACCGAAACCGTGCTGTACAGCTTTACAGGTGGGGCCGATGGAGCATTTCCTATTTCAGCCTTGGTCCGGGACAGCGCCGGCAATCTTTATGGAACCACGACCCAGGGTGGATCTGCCGGCGCCGGTGTGGTGTTCAAAGTAGACTCTAGCGGTACCGAGACGGTGCTGCATAACTTCACCGGAGGTACGGACGGAGTGGATCCCGTTGGAGGTTTGCTGCGGGATAAAGCGGGTAACCTCTACGGCACGACTTCGCAGGGCGGCTCTTCCAACGACGGAGTGATTTTCAAAATAGGTCCTCACGGCAAAGAGACGATTCTGCATACCTTCACGGGCAGCACGACGGACGGGAAATATCCCACCTACACCAGTTTGCTGATGGATGCGGAAGACAACCTCTACGGCGTGACCGAAGAGGGCGGGAGTGCTGACGGTGGGATTTTGTACAAACTGAGTAAGACCGGCAAATTGACCATCCTGCACAGCTTCACTGGTGGAACGACCGACGGATGCAATGTACTGGGAGCGCCTTTCATGGACGCGGCAGGCAATTTCTATGGCACAACTTCCTCCTGCGGTGCCCACACTCTGGGAACCGTATGGAAAGTCAGCAAATACGGCAAGGAGAAAGTGTTGCACAGCTTCGCCGGCGGAACGTCGGATGGCGAATATCCCCTGGCAGGTGTGATTGTGGACGCGGAGGGCAATGTGTACGGCACTACCGAGACAGGCGGCGCGTCCAACGTTGGAACGGTTTACAAAGTGAGCGAGAGTGGCAAGTTTACCCTTTTGCATAGCTTCGATGGGACGGATGGAAAATACGTGTACTCGGGCCTAGTCCTGAATGCAAAAGGCACTCTGTTCGGCACCGCCCAAAACGGCGGGACCATTGGTTATGGGACGGTGTGGAAGATCGTGAAGTAAGCTTCGGTTGCGTGCAGATTACCGTTATGGTACCTTTTAGAATTGTCCCGGACATCTGGAAGGGATCAGAGGGATATATGCGCCCGCGAGGGCCCGTTGTCTCCGACTGCTGGCGTAGCTCAGTTGGTAGAGCATCTGATTTGTAATCAGAGGGTCGGGGGTTCAAATCCCTTCGCCAGCTCCAGCATTTGATTGGTTTGATTGGCAGGATCGGTTCCGGAATATAGGGCTTTGCGCGGCGCGGCGGCGTAACAGATTTTTTCCCAACGGCACTCCATAAGGAATTTTTCCAAGTGTGGTGTTTGCGTGCGAGAGGATTTTCGCGCGCACTCTGTTTTTCTATTGGGTCATTGCCCGCTGTAGCATCGTTCTCCGCGCATGCGCAAGAGCCGCTGGTTTGCGGATTGTGGCCGGGAAGGCCCGAAAGTTTGCACAGGTGGGTGAGTGGTTAAAGCCAACAGACTGTAAATCTGTCCCTCCTTGCGAGGTACGAAGGTTCGAATCCTTCCCTGTGCACCAGTACACTTGTGAAGCGTTTGATCATGGCGTTAGCCGCGTACGTTGGGCTGGGCGGACTGGCTTGGGCGACGATTGATGACCGCCGGATTCGCCTGGGGACGCTGGCTATTTTGGCGATGTTCGCAGTGAAAACCTGGGTGCGCCGGAAAGATGTGTTGCACCCGGACGAGAAGGATGTAGAGATGTAGCTTGCTACGTCTCCGGTGTTTGCGAAGTGGTTGGCCGATGTAGCTCAGTTGGTAGAGCACTCCCTTGGTAAGGGAGAGGTCATCAGTTCAATCCTGATCATCGGCTCCAGGAATTGGGTTGAGGCGGTAGAAGATGCCGCGAATGCTGGTTTGGGTGGCTCCTGGAATTGTCGCCTGGGCTGTGCTGCAGATTATCGCGGTTCAGTCGCTGACCGGGTGGCGCGAAGAGAAGGCAAAGTATGGATTCATTGCGCTGGGCCTCTTCGCTTGGTGGCTTCCGAATCTGGTCTTCGGTGAAAGCGGCGCCCCAGAAGTTGAACAAGGTGTGCTTATAGTAGGGTTCCCGGTGGCCGCAATTTATTTAGCTGTGCTGCTGACCGCGGAGTTAGTGGAACGACGGAATTCGAAGGGGCTGAAAGCTGACGGCTGAATGCTGAGAGCTGATACGGGCGGGAGTAACTCAGTGGTAGAGTCACAGCCTTCCAAGCTGTTGGTCGCGGGTTCGATTCCCGTCTCCCGCTCCAGAGTTTTGGTAATCGAGGCGTAGCTGGCTACGTTCTACAAAGAATAACGGAGAGAGCTAGGCAATGGCGAAAGAGAAATTTGAGCGGAATAAGCCGCACTGCAATGTGGGGACGATTGGTCACATCGACCATGGCAAGACCACGTTGACGGCGGCCATCACCAAGGTGTTGCAGAAGCACAACCCGAAGATCGTGTTCCGGTCGTTCGATTCGATCGATAATGCGCCGGAAGAAAAAGCGCGCGGCATCACGATTGCGACGGCGCACGTCGAGTACGAGACCGCGAACCGGCACTATGCGCACGTCGATTGCCCGGGTCACGCGGATTACATCAAGAACATGATCACGGGCGCGGCGCAGATGGATGGCGCGATTCTAGTCGTCGCGGCGACCGATGGTCCGATGCCGCAGACGCGCGAGCACGTGCTCTTGGCTCGTCAAGTCGGCGTGCCTTATATCGTGGTCGCGCTGAATAAGTGCGATGCGGTTGACGATCCCGAGTTGCTGGATCTGGTTGAACTCGAAGTGCGTGAGTTGCTGAAGACCTATCAGTTTCCGGGCGACGATGTGCCGGTGATTCGGCTGTCGGCCTTGGGCGCGCTGAATGGCGAAGAGAAGTGGGAGAAGCAGATTGACGCGTTGATGGATGCGGTGGACAAGAGCGTTCCGCAGCCGGCGCGCGAACTGGACAAGCCGTTCCTGATGCCGATTGAGGATATTTTTTCGATCTCGGGCCGGGGCACGGTGGTGACGGGAAGAATCGAGCGCGGCAAGGTGAAAGTCGGCGAGGAAGTGGAAATTGTGGGCTTCCGCGACACCCGCAAGACGGTGGTGACCGGGGTCGAAATGTTCAAGAAGCAATTGGACGAAGGTCTGGCGGGCGACAACGCGGGCCTGCTGTTGCGCGGCATTGGCAAGGACGATGTCGAGCGCGGCATGGTGCTGGCGAAAGGTGGATCGATCACTCCGCATACGAAGTTCAAAGCCGAAGTTTACATTCTGACCAAAGAAGAAGGTGGACGGCATACGCCGTTCTTCAAAGGATATCGTCCGCAGTTTTATCTGCGAACGACAGACGTGACGGGCGTGGCGGAGTTGCCGGCAGCAACCGAGATGGTGATGCCGGGAGATAACGTCAGCCTGGTAATTGAGCTGATCACGCCGGTGGCGATGGAAAAAGGTTTGCGCTTCGCCATCCGCGAAGGCGGGCACACGGTAGGCGCGGGCACCATCAGCGAGATTGTGCAGTAGCGTTGATGGGGCGAGAACAACAAGTCAGTTCTCGTTCTCAGTTGTGGAGTTGAGCAAGAAGCTGAAAGTTTAGGAGCGGTTTTCTTATGCCCCGAGAGATTATTACGATGCAGTGCGGTGATTGCAAAGAGCGGAACTATTCGACCACGAAGAACCGGAAGACGACTCCGGACCGGTTGGAGATGAAGAAGTTTTGCAAGAGTTGCCGGAAGCATACGCCGCACAAAGAAGTGAAGTAGAAAAGCGAGCCGCGCGATTGTCCCGCGCGGCTCGCCCAGATCCTTCGCGAGGCAAAAAAGCGCCCCGCTCAGGATGACATACCAAGTAGGGGCGTAAGCTCAACGGTTAAACTGTCGGTCTCCAAAACCGAACTTGGGGGTTCGAATCCCTCCGCCCCTGCCAGAGATCGAAGTACGAGAACGGAAGTTGGGGTGGAGTGATGGGAGCCGAGACAAAGAGAATGGCAAAATCAATCGCAGCCGCCGCAGGCGACGATAGTTTTGGAGGCCGGCTGAAGTCCTGGCCCGAGCGCGTCAAGACTTTCTATAACGACGTGCGCTCCGAAATGAAGAAGGTCACCGCGCCTTCGTTCAAGGATGTGCGGGCCACGACTGCCGTGGTCATCATTACGGTGTTCCTGTTCGGGATCTATTTCTGGATCGTGGACAACACCATCGGCAGCGGGATCAACTACCTGTTTAAGTATTTGACCCATCGCTGATGCCAAGGAAGGAAGCTGAAATCTTACAGCACGCTATGCAGGAAGAAAAAAACGAAACCGCAGCCGGCGCCGCAGAACTGCCAGCAAACGCTGACGGGACCGTTGCCCCCGAGGCTCCGCGCAATCCCAATATGAAGTGGTACATCATCCACTCATATTCGGGATTCGAGCGCAAGGTGAAGGAGTCACTGGAGTCGCGCATCCAGGCATTCGGACTGCAGGAAAGAATTGGCAAGGTGCTGATTCCGACTGAGTCGGTCACGGAAGTGCGCAGCGGCAAGAAGTACACCAGCGAACGCATGTTCTATCCCGGCTACGTGCTGGTCGAAATGGATATGGACGACCACGTGTGGCATGTGGTGAAGTCCACCCCGCGTGTGACTGGGTTTGTGGGCACGGGACAGCAGCCTACGCCGCTGTCCGAAGAAGAAGTGCAGCACATTGTTTATCGTGTTGGTGAGTCGCGAGACAAGCCCAAGCTCAAGGTCAAGTTTGAGAAGAATGAATCGGTGCGCATCACCGAGGGTCCATTCGCCAGCTTCACCGGCATAGTGGATGAGGTCAACGAAGATCGCGAGACGTTGAAGGTGATGGTCACAATCTTCGGACGCTCGACACCGGTCGAGTTGGAATTCAATCAGGTAGAGAAAGTGGCGTAGCGGTATGGGCACATTCAGTGTGAAGTTACGAGTGTGGAATCCCGCGCAACCGGGAGACGTGGAGGAGTTGGATGCCTACGTCGATACAGGTGCGGCGTTCAGTTGGATTTCGCGGACACGGCTTCAGCGCTTAGGTGTCGTTTCATGTCGAAAAATGAGTTTTCGTACGATTGAAGGCCGACTGCTGGAGCGGGACATGGCGACCGTTTATGTCGCAACTGACAAATATTCCGTTCCTGATGTGGTCGTTATGGCCGAAGCCGGAGAGATGGAAGTGATGGGCGCCCACACTATCGAAGGATTGGGGATGGCAGCTGATCCGGTGCAAAAAAGACTCGTGCCGACAGTGATGTTGGCGCTGACCGCGCGATAAATACGCGAGCTGCGGCTCGCTTGAAGAGAGATTATGGCGAAGAAAGCAACAGGTTCGGTAAAGCTTCAGATTGCGGCGGGTAAGGCTACGCCCGCACCCCCGGTGGGTCCGGCTCTGGGCCAGGCGCAGATCAACATCATGGAGTTCTGCAAGCAGTTCAATGCGCGCACCGGCGCCAAGGAACTCGAGGGACTCATCATCCCGGTGGTGGTGACGGTTTATAGCGACCGCACTTTCACCTTTATTACCAAGACGCCGCCAGCTTCGATTCTTCTGAAGCGGGCTGCCGGGATTGCCAAAGGGTCTGGAACTCCGAACAAGGACAAGGTCGGTAAGGTCACAGCCCGGCAGGTGGAAGACATCGCGAAGCAGAAAATGCCGGACTTGAATGCCGCCTCGGTCGAGACCGCGATCAAAAGCATCCGCGGGACGGCTCGGTCGATGGGTATCGAAGTAGTGGGATAAATTCTGTAGACGCAGCTTGCTGCGTCTCAAGTCAACAACACTACGGCTCGCCTGAACAATGACGAGCGGTGGGAGACGAGGAAACGGTAATGAAGAAGTCAGGAAAGAACATCACCAAGGCGCGAGCGGCAGTCGAAAAGCGCCCCTACCCAATGCAGGAAGCGGTCACGCTTCTGCAAAAAGTGAAATTCGCGAAGTTTGACGAGACCGTAGAGATCACCATGCGTCTCGGAGTCGATCCCAAACACGCTGACCAGATGGTGCGCGGCACGGTCGTGCTTCCCCACGGTCTTGGGAAGTCGAAACGGGTTCTGGTCATCGCCAGCGGCGACAAGATCAAGGAAGCCGAAGCGGCGGGAGCCGATTTCGTTGGCGGCGAAGAGATGGTCGAGAAGATCAACAAAGAAAACTGGACCGACTTCGACGCGCTGATCGCTACTCCAGATGTGATGAAGTCTGTTGGCCGTCTGGGTAAGGTTCTTGGACCTAAGGGTCTGATGCCTAATCCCAAGACTGGCACTGTCACGTTCGATGTCGGCAAAGCGGTGCAGGAAGTCAAGGCCGGCAAAGTGGAGTTCCGCACCGACAAGACTGCGCTGGTTCACGTTCCGGTGGGAAAGATTTCGTTTTCGCCTGACAAGCTTGTCGACAACGCTACGACAGTAATTACGAGCGTGGTGAAAGCGAAACCGACTGTTGCAAAGGGCAAATATGTGAAGGGCTGTTATCTCAGCTCCAGCATGGGCCCGGGAATTTCGATTGACACCAGCGCAGTGGAAGCTGCGGCGAAAGCTTAAGGAAAGCGCGCCAAACGCGCGGTTTATCGTGCCGCCAAGAACGCGGCACATCGCGCGGCGCGCTCAGATCCTTCGGCGACGAAAGCATGTCGCCTCAGGATGAAAAGTTTCGGATTGGCCGGACAGTCGAAGGCGACTGTCCCCACGGAATTGAAAAGGGACTAACAATATGGCTGTTTCCAGAGCAAGAAAAACCGAGCAGGTTGAGAAGCTGGGCAAGGAGTTGCAGAACGTCTCCAGCTTGATCGTGACCACGTACAGCAAGCTTACTGTGGCCCAGGACTACGAACTGCGCAAGACTCTACGATCTTCCGGCGCGAAGTATTTGGTGGTCAAGAATACTTTGGCAGAACGCGCAGCCAAGGGCACCAAGGTCGAAGAGGCTCTCAAGAACCTCACGGGCGTGACTTCGATCGCATACACATTGGGCGATCCGGTGGCGTTGGCTAAGGCTCTTTCTAAGTACGCCAAGGATAATCCGGAGTTCACCTTCAAGTCCGGCATAGTCGAAGGCCGCGTGATCTCGATCAATCAGATCCAGGCGCTGGCCACCATGCCGTCGAAAGAGGAGATCTATTCCAAGCTCCTGTTCCTGATGAACGCCCCGGCGCAGCGTTTGGTGACGGTGATGAATGCCGTCGGACGCGACATTGCGGTGGTGATCAATCAGGGCGTGGAGAAGGGAAAGTTCAAGGCCGACGCACCTGCGGAAGCCTAGGGGCAACAAAAAGTTTCGGGACGGTGAAAGCCGTCCGAAAGGATTTAGTTATCTTCAGTCGAGGGTTGCGCGGTTTCGGCTCTGCTGCGTGTCTGGCGTGGCGGTTCAGAAGCTTGGTCGCACTGGAAACTTTGACCGCGGATAGCGAAATCGGTAATCGATACTGTAGAGACATAGCTTGCTATGTCTCACCATAAAATTGGAGAAATGACATGGCGGATCTGGCGCAGTTAGAAGAGCAAATCGTAGGCTTGTCGCTGCTTGACGCGGCGGCTTTGGTGAAGCGGCTCGAAGAGAAGCTCGGCGTCTCGGCGGCGGCCGCGGCTCCGGTGATGATGGCTGGCGGTGGCGGAGCGGCGGCAGGCGCGGCTCCGGCTGAGGAAAAGACCGAATTCAGCGTCGTCCTCAAGGAAGTGGGCGCCAATAAGATCAATGTAATCAAGGCGGTCCGCGAAGTCACCAGCTTGGGCTTGAAGGAAGCCAAGGATCTGGTCGACGGAGCTCCGAAAGAGATTAAAGGGGGCGTTTCCAAGGAGGAGGCGGAGACCATCAAGAAGAAATTCGCCGACGCTGGAGCGACGGTCGAGGTTAAGTAGAATCGATAAATCGAGGACGGGCGTCCTCGCCCGTCCCGCCGCGCGGTAACGCCCGGCTTTCATATATTTGTCTCTGGCGAAGCTTTTGGGACGGTGGTATCATCTATATCAATAACACCGCTTCCTGCTTCATAGAGTGACTGCGACCATCCGATGTAACGAGCCCGGGAAGCGGGGGCGTGGTCGCTGACACGAGTTGGCAGACTGTTTCGCGGGCAGGGCGAAACGGGAACAGGCCTTTAGATACTGGCGCGGAAACGACACATTTCAACAGAGGCCAAGCGCTGCAATCGGCGCCTACGGGGAGTCATGTCCCTGCGGGCGCATATCTGTCTTTGCCATATTACTGGTTCTTACGAGTAGAGTACCGCGGCGCGGATGACGCGCCCTCACATTCCGCGGTTTTGTCGCAGCGACGCTGCGCATGAAAGTTTGGGAGTATCCAAATGTCAAAGAGCAATGGATTCCGCACACGATTTGATTTTTCCAAGATTCCAGCAACCATCCAGATTCCGAACCTGATCGAAGTGCAGAAGCGTTCCTACGATCGCTTTCTGCAAATGGATCGTTTGCCCAGCGAGCGCGACGACGGCGGCTTGCAGGCGGTTTTCCAGTCGGTGTTTCCGATTACGGATTTCCGCAACGTCTCGCAACTCGAGTTCGTCGACTACGCCATCGGCAACTGGGAGTGCAAGTGCGGCCACTTGAAAGGCCTGCATCACCTGCGCTCCACTTGCAAGAACTGCGGCAACACCATCGTTACCGATCCGTTCCATCCCGGCGACGTGCTTTGCGGCAAGTGCGGCACATACAACGCCAACACGCCCGACTTCTGCAACAAGTGCGGCGACCCAGTTGGACTGCAACTGAAGTACGACGTGAGCGAGTGCGAAGAGCGCGGCATGACTTACTCTGCGCCGCTCAAGGTCACCATGCGTCTCACCATTTTCGACAAAGACGCGGAGACCGGCAATCGCTCCATTCGCGACATCAAGGAACAGGAAGTTTTCTTCGGCGACGTTCCACTGATGACGCAGAACGGCACCTTCATTATTAATGGCACGGAACGTGTCATCGTCAGCCAGTTGCACCGTTCGCCTGGGGTGTTCTTTGAGACTGCGAACAATCGCACCTACTTCCTCGGCAAGATTATTCCTTACCGCGGATCGTGGGTCGAGTTCGAATACGACCAGAAGAACGTGCTCTACGTGCGCATCGACCGCAAGCGCAAATTCCTGGGAACGATTTTCCTGCGCGCCCTTGGCCTGCGATCTGGCGAAGATATTCTGCGAACGTTCTACACCGTTGACCGGCTGGTCATTCGCGACAAGAAGCTGTTCTGGACGCTCGATCCCAACAGCGAAAAAGCCACCAACCTGCTGGGCATGAAGCTCGCGCACAGCATCAAGAACAAGTCGGGCGAAGAGATCGCGCACTCGGGACGCAAACTGAATGCTGCGACTCTGAAGGAAATTCAGAAGGCAAAGATCAACGAAATCGAAGTCGACATTTCTGACCTCGAAGGCGCATGGGTCGCTGCCGACGTCGTCGACACGACCACGGGCGAAGTCCTGCTCGAAGCCAATTCGGAGCTTACCGCTGACAAGCTGTCCAAGATCCTCGAGTCTGGAGTGGTCGAACTCAGCCTGTTCTTCCCAGAGCGCGACGATGTGGGCACAGTCATCAGCCAGACCCTGAAGCGTGACTCGGTGAAGACGCCGCAGGAAGCGCTGATTGAAATCTACCGCAAGCTGCGTCCCGGCGATCCGCCGACACTGGATACGGCAACTGCGTTGTTTCATGGGATGTTCTTTGATCCGCGCAAGTACGATTTCTCGCGCGTAGGCCGTCTGAAGTTCAACATCAAGCTGTTCGAGAATCAGGATGCCACGAAACTGGAAAACCGCACGCTCGAGCCGCAAGATTTCTACGGCACCATCGGCTACTTGCTCAAGCTGCGCAAAAACATTGGATCCGTGGACGACATCGATCACCTTGGCAACCGCCGCGTGCGCGCGGTTGGCGAACTAATGGAGAACCAGTTCCGCATCGGCCTGGTCCGCATGGAACGCGCTATCAAGGAAAAGATGAGCGTGTACCAGGAAATGTCGACGGCCATGCCCCACGACTTGGTCAACGCCAAGCCGGTAATGGCCGCCATCCGCGAATTCTTCGGATCCTCGCAGCTTTCGCAATTCATGGATCAGACCAACCCGCTCT
Organism: Acidobacteriota bacterium; assembly: GCA_013288805.1. GTDB lineage: Bacteria > Acidobacteriota > Terriglobia > Terriglobales > Acidobacteriaceae > JABDBE01. Next base: position 7,979 of record JABDBE010000016.1, on the reverse strand, counting down.
CGGAAATCACCCACAAGCGGCGTCTCTCGGCCCTTGGGCCGGGCGGTCTGTCGCGCGAACGCGCGGGATTCGAAGTCCGCGACGTTCACCCCACGCACTACGGACGTATCTGCCCGATTGAGACCCCGGAAGGTCCGAACATCGGACTGATCTCGTCGTTGAGTTGCTACGCCCGCATCAACGATTACGGTTTCATCGAGTCGCCCTACCGCCGCGTAAAAAGTGGCCGTGTGATCGACTACATCAGCATCGTGAATGCGGGGGACAGCGATCTCAAGGTTGGCGATCATATTGAGAAGCACGAAATCGAGAAGATCAACGCCGAGATCAAAGATCGGCGCAAAAAGCCAGCCGAAATCGAGCCGTTCTCCTTCTACCTTTCGGCATGGGAGGAAGATCGCCACGTAATCGCCCAGGCCAACGTTGAGCTCGACGAAAAAGGCCGCATCGTCGGCGATCTGGTCAACGCCCGCAAGGCCGGCAACTTCGTGCTGGTCAGCCGCGACGAGGTTGATTACATCGACGTCAGCCCGAAGCAGTTGGTCTCGGTAGCAGCGTCGCTCGTGCCCTTCCTCGAACACGACGATGCGAACCGCGCGCTGATGGGCGCAAACATGCAACGTCAGTCGGTTCCATTGCTCCGCGCCGAAGCTCCCATTGTCGGCACGGGAATGGAAGGAGTCACGGCGCGCGATTCTGGCGCCGTCATCCTGGCCAAGCGCAATGGCATTATCGACTCCGTGGACTCGGAACGCATCATCGTGCGCGTCGAGGGTGAGCACCATCCCGGACAGCTTTCCCGTGAAGTTGGCAGCGACATTTACCAGTTGATGAAGTTCAAGCGCTCGAACCAGAACACCTGCATCAACCAGAAGCCGATCGTGATCAAAGGTCAGCGTGTAACCAAAGGCCAGGTAATCGCGGACGGTCCTTGCACCGATCATGGTGAGTTGGCGCTCGGCCGCAACGTGCTGGTCGCGTTTATGGCATGGCGCGGATACAACTTCGAAGACGCAATCCTGGTCTCCGAGAAACTGGTCAAAGAGGATTACTACACCTCGGTCCACATCGAGGAGTACGAACTGGAATCGCGCGATACCAAGCTCGGACCGGAAGAAGTCACGCGTGATATTCCCAACGTCAGCGAATCCATGCTTCGTAATCTGGATGAAGCGGGCGTGATCCGCATCGGCGCCAGCATCAAGCAAGGCGACATTCTCGTCGGCAAAGTAACGCCCAAGGGCGAGACTCAGCTCACGCCAGAAGAGAAACTGCTGCGCGCCATCTTCGGTGAAAAAGCCGGAGACGTTCGCGATGCTTCGCTCTACTGTCCGCCTGGAATCGAAGGCGTGATCGTCGACGTGAAAATCTTCTCCCGCAAGGGTCAGGAAAAAGACGAACGCGCCAAGGCAATCGAAGCCGCGCAGATTGGCAAACTCGAACGGAACCTTTCGGACGAAATCCGAATTCTGACCGACGAGCGCCTCAAGCGCTTGGACAACATTCTCGGCGGCAAAGTGGTGCAGGCCGATCTGCACGACGAGCGCACCAATAAGCGCCTGCTCACGAAAGACACGGTCCTCGATCGTGACACCATCGAGCGTATTTCAACCCGCAATCTGAAGCGCATTAAATACCCCGATAAAGACCCGCGGGTCAATGAGCAGATCGACGAGATCGAAGAAATGACTTCGCGTCAGATCGATGTGCTCAAGAAGATCGTCAACGAGCGAAAAGACAAGCTGACCAAGGGCGACGAACTGCCGCCGGGCGTGATCAAGCTGGTCAAAGTCTACATCGCGATGAAGCGCAAGCTGAGCGTTGGAGACAAAATGGCCGGCCGTCACGGGAACAAGGGCGTCATTGCTCGCATCCTGCCGGAAGAGGACATGCCTTACCTCGATAACGGCACGCCGGTCGAGATCGTGCTCAACCCGCTGGGCGTTCCCTCCCGTATGAACGTGGGACAGATTCTTGAAACCCACCTCGGATGGGCAGGACACGAACTGGGCGGCAAAATCTCGAAAATGCTGGCCGAGAACACTCGCGAGGACGCAATTCGGCGCGAGCTCAAGGCTCTGTTCAAGGACACGGTTCTGGCCGACACCATTACCGACCTCAGCGATGACGAACTGATGGCAATCGCGCCCACTCTGACTCGCGGCGTCTTCACCGGTTCGCCGGTGTTCGACGGCTCGAAAGAGAGCGAGATCAAGGCGCTGCTCAAACAATCGGGTCTGCCAGAGTCCGGCAAAACCTACTTGTTCGATGGCATGACCGGAAACAAGTTCGAGCAGCCGATCACGGTTGGCTACATTTACATGCTCAAACTTTCGCACTTGGTGGACGACAAGATTCACGCTCGTTCGATCGGTCCGTACTCGCTGATTACGCAACAGCCGTTGGGTGGAAAAGCCCAGTTCGGCGGCCAGCGTTTCGGAGAAATGGAAGTCTGGGCGCTGGAAGCGTACGGAGCGGCATTCATTCTGCAAGAGCTGCTCACCGCAAAATCGGACGACGTTTATGGCCGCACCAAGATTTACGAGGCCATCGTCAAGGGTGAAGCTGCCATGGAGCCGGGCGTGCCAGAGTCGTTCAACGTCCTGATTCGCGAATTGCAATCGCTGTGTCTGGATGTGGAATTGATCAAGGCCACGGAAAAGAAGCCGGTCCTGGCCGCAGCAGATTAAGCAGCCTGTAGAGACGTAGCTAACTACGTCTCTACGGTGCAGAAATTTCAAAGATCGTGGAAACCGAGACCCGTTGTTGAGCTCTCGAGCAGGCGGGTACAAAAAGTTGTCTTCGAGAGCCGCCCGCGGGGGCGTACTTCCGCAGGAAGCCGAGGATTACCTTGTTTCGTTCGAGCCCCTTTGACCTGGCAAACCCTATCGCCGATTTCGATGCCATTCGCATCAGCCTCGCATCTCCGGAAAAAATCCGGAGCTGGTCGCACGGCGAAGTCACTAAACCGGAGACCATCAACTATCGCACCTTCAAGCCGGAGCGCGACGGCCTGTTCTGCGCGCGCATCTTCGGCCCGGTAACCGACTGGGAGTGTCTCTGCGGCAAGTACAAGCGGATGAAGCATCGCGGCGTCATTTGCGACAAATGCGGTGTGGAAGTCACATTGTCCAAAGTTCGCCGCGAGCGCCTCGGACACATCGAGCTGGCCTCTCCTTGTTCGCACGTGTGGTTCTTCAAAGGACTGCCCAGCCGCATCGGCCACCTCCTCGATATCTCTCTGCGCGATCTCGAGTCCGTTCTCTACTTCGAAGCTTACGTTGTTGTCGAGCCCGGTGAAGCTCCGGTAAAAGATCACGAAGTCATCAAGGACGAAACCAAGTACCGCGAACTCGATCAGCAGTTCCGGCCCACTGGCTTCAAAGCCATGATGGGCGCCGAGGCAATCAAGGAACTTCTCAAGCGTGTGGATATCGAAGGCTTGTCCACCGAACTGCGCGAGAAGATGAAGCACGAGAACTCGCTGCAAAAGCGGCTGAAGTATGCCAAGCGCTTGAAAGTTGTCGAGGCGTTCCGCAAGAGCGGTAACAAACCGTTCTGGATGATCCTGGACGTGATCCCTGTCATTCCTCCGGAGCTTCGTCCTCTGGTTCCATTGGACGGAGGCCGTTTCGCAACCTCCGACCTTAATGACCTGTATCGCCGCGTCATCAACCGCAACAACCGGTTGAAGAAGCTGATGGACCTGCACGCACCCGAAGTCATTGTGCGCAACGAAAAGCGCATGTTGCAGGAAGCAGTTGATGCCCTGTTCGACAACGGACGCCGAGGACGCGTTCTGCGCGGCGCCAACAACCGCCCGTTGAAATCGCTCTCCGATACGCTCAAGGGCAAGCAAGGCCGCTTCCGTCAGAACCTGCTGGGCAAGCGCGTTGACTACTCGGGCCGTTCTGTGATCGTGGTTGGACCGGAACTCAAGTTGCACCAGTGCGGTCTGCCCAAGAAGATGGCGCTCGAACTTTTCAAGCCATTCATCTATCACCGCCTCGAGCAAACCGGACACTGCACCACCATCAAGCAAGCCAAGGAAATGGTGGAGCAGCAGGAGCCGATTGTCTGGGACATCCTCGAAGAAGTCATCAAAGACCATCCCGTGCTCTTGAACCGCGCCCCGACGCTTCACCGCCTCGGTATTCAAGCGTTCGAGCCGGTGCTGGTCGAAGGCAAGGCCATTAAGATTCACCCGCTGGTCTGTACCGCATTCAACGCCGACTTCGACGGCGACCAGATGGCAGTACACATTCCGCTGTCTCCGGAAGCGCAGGTCGAAGCCAGTGTGCTGATGCTGTCTTCGCACAATATTCTTTCGCCTGCATCGGGCCATCCGATCACCGTGCCTACGCAGGATATGGTGTTGGGTCTCTATTACTTGACCAAAGCCAAGCCCGGCGCTAAGGGGGAGGGCCGCGCCTTCGCCAACATCGAAGAAGTTTTGATGGCGCTCGAATCCGGCGAAGTCGAAACGTTGACTCCGATTCGTCTGCGCTATACCGGCGAAGTGATCGACCTGACCGCAACCTATGACGATCAGGAAATTACTCACACCGAACCCGTGCAGTACGAACGTAGCTTCCTGAACACGACCGTGGGCCGCGCCATTTTGAACGACCACCTCCCCGAGGGCATGCCATTCATCAATGGCTTGCTGAAGAAGAAGGGCATCGGTCAATTGGTGAGCTACGGCTATCTCCGCTTCGGCCTCGAAGTAACAGTAAAGATGCTCGACGAGGTCAAAGACCTGGGATTCCGCTTCGCTACTCGCGCCGGGTTGTCCATCGGCATCGACGACATGGTCATTCCGGACAACAAAAAGAGCCTGGTGAAAGACGGCGAGAAGCAGGCTGTACAAGTGCAGCAGCAGTATCTCGACGGCGCTATCACTAACGGTGAACGTTACAACAAAGTCATTGAAATCTGGTCCGGCATCACCGAGAAAGTCGCGGACGAAATGTTCGGCCAGATGCAGCAGCGCGACAAGGAAGGTTTCATCAATCCGATTTACGTCATGGCCGACTCCGGCGCCCGCGGATCGAAACAGCAGATCCGCCAGCTCTCCGGCATGCGTGGATTGATGGCGAAACCGTCCGGCGAGATCATCGAGTCTCCCATCACGGCCAACTTCCGCGAGGGATTAACCGTGTTGGAATACTTCATCTCGACGCACGGTGCTCGCAAGGGCTTGGCTGATACGGCTCTGAAGACGGCCGATTCAGGCTACCTCACCCGTCGTCTGGTCGATGTGGCGCAAGACGTGATCATCAGCGAATACGACTGCGGCACGGTCGACGGCATTTACGTCGCGGGTATCGTCGAAGCCGGCGAAGTCATCGAGCCATTGCGCGACCGCATTGTAGGCCGCGTGTCGCTCGAAAAGCTGAAAGACTACGACGGCAACGTGGTGGTCGACATCAACCAGGAGATCACGGAAGAACTCGCTGGCACGGTTCAAGCCGCCGGTATCGAACGGGTAAAAATCCGTTCCGTGCTCACCTGTGAATCCAAGCGCGGCGTCTGCGTGATGTGCTACGGCCGCAACCTGGCCTCGGGCCGCCTCGTCGAACTCGGCGAAGCCACCGGAGTCATCGCAGCCCAGTCCATCGGCGAACCCGGAACCCAGCTCACCATGCGTACCTTCCACATCGGCGGTACGGCATCGCGAGTCTCCGAGCAATCGCGTTTGGAAGCCAAGACCACGGGCGTCGTACGATTCGTTGGTCTCCAGACCGTGAAAGCCAAGTCCGGCGATTTGGTCGTCATGAATCGTCAGGGCTCGATCGCGGTGGTCGACGACAAGGGACGCGAACGCGAGCGTTACGCTGTCGTCTACGGCGCGAAGGTTAAGGTCAACGAAGGCGATCCGGTTCAACTCGGCAAAGTCATGGTCGAGTGGGATCCGTATACGTTCTCCGTCCTGACCGAAATCGGCGGAACCATCCAGTTCAAGGATCTGCAGGAAGGTGTCACACTTCACGAAGAAGTGGACGAAGTCACCGGACTGTCGCGTCACGTCGTTGCCGATTCGCCCGACGAGAAGCGCCAGCCAGCAATCGTGATCAAGGGCAAAACCAGCAAGCGTTACCTCATGCCGTCACGCGCTCACTTAATGGTCCAGGACGGCGACACCGCCTTCCCGGGCGACGTGTTGGCCAAGATCCCGCGGGAAACCACCAAGACGAAAGACATCACCGGTGGTCTGCCCCGCGTGGTCGAGTTGTTCGAAGCCCGCAAGCCGCATGAAACCGCGGTCATCAGCGAGATCGATGGCACGGTCAAATTCGGTGAAGTCTCGAAGGGACAGCGCAAGATGTATGTCATCGCCGACAACGGCACCGAAAAGGAATACTCGGTTCCGCGCGGCGTTCACATCAACGTGCAGGAAGGCGAGCGTGTCAAGGCGGGCGAACCGCTGATGGACGGCCCGCTGAACCCGCACGACATCCTCGCGGTGCTCGGCGAAAAGGAACTGCAGTCGTATCTGGTAAACGAAATCCAGGAAGTTTACCGGCTGCAGGGCGTGAACATCAGCGACAAGCACATCGAAGTCATCGTTCGCCAGATGATGCGTTGGCGCAAAGTGGAAGACGTCGGCGACACGCAGTTCCTCTTGGAACAGCAAGTCGACAAATTCCGCTTCGCTGAAGAGAACGAGCGCGTGATTTCACAGGGCGGACGTCCAGCCACAGGCCGGCCGTTGCTGCTGGGCATCACCAAAGCCTCGCTCTCTACCGACTCGTTCATCTCCGCGGCTTCGTTCCAGGAGACAACCCGCGTCCTCACCGAGGCATCGATACAAGGCGCCGTAGATCACCTGCGCGGCCTGAAGGAGAACGTCATCGTCGGACGCCTTATTCCTGCGGGCACCGGCATGGAGTATTACCGCAACGTTCGCCTCTCGCCAGAAATGGAAGAAGCGGCCGCGAAGGTGCAGGAAGAAGTTTCGCAAGCGTACGAGGAAGCCGAGCGGGCGCTCGAGCTGATGCGGCACGAAGGCGAGACCGAGGAACTGACGGCCGAGTAACAGCAAAACCAGATGGGGCGGTGTTTTATCCAAGCCGCCCTTTCTTTTTTGTTCCTCATCCCCTATGGCAGCTAGTCCACAACAATTGCACGATCGGGAACGCGATCTCACTTCCCAGTTGCACGCCGTGCCTCCGCCCTCTACTCTGGGACCGGTGGTCTTGCGCTTTTTACGCTTGCTGCGGCTTGCTTTCTGGCGCGCGTTTCAGCATGACGCGTTCGCCACCGCGAAAGCGTCTGCCTACTCGTCAATTCTTACTTTCTTTCCCGCGTTGCTGGTCGTCGGATCGGTACTGGCTAACTCCCGCAAGACCGCCGCCTATCTGCGCGAGATTACCTACGCCCTCGACAGAATCCTTCCCGCCGGCAGCGGCACCGCTTTGTCTTATCTCAAGGGAAGTGGGCCGCGCTCAGTCGGCCTCCTGATCAGCGCGTCTCTCATCACCCTGTGGACCGCCTCCGGAGTCATGATTTCGTGGATGGAAGGTTTTCGCCGTTGCTACGAACTCCCCAAAATCTGGGGCCTGGTGAAAGAGCGGATGATCGCCTTCGCCTTGGTTATTCTCGCGGGAGCTCCTCTCACCTTTGCCACCATCCTGGTAGCTTCCGGAAGCCGCATCGAGCGCAACATCCTCTTCCACCTGAATCAGGAGTTCGGACTTTACGTCCTGCTGATGTGGACCGCCATCCGCTGGCTCATCGCCACCCTCACCAGCATCGCCGTGATCGCGCTCATCTACCACAACGCCGTGCCGCGCACTCAGCCCTGGCATAGCGTTTTGCCGGGCGCCACCCTGGCTACGGTCCTGTGGTTCCTTTCGACCGCGTTATTCGGATGGTATTTGCAGAACTACGCGGATTACAGCATCATCTACGGTTCGCTCGGCGTAGCCATAGCCTTGCTGATTTGGATGTACCTGATCTCTCTTGTCGTCCTGGTG
>JABDBE010000015.1:56450-56603 GCA_013288805.1 Acidobacteriota bacterium | reverse complement strand
GCCCCTAAGGCGATGCGGCATGTATCGCTCCGGTGAAAGCGCCCTTCTCGTGGCCGAACAACTCGCTGAAGATCGAGCGGGCAATGCCTTGGGCGCCCCGGCCTCCTGGCATGCCGCAAACCCGATATTGTATTTGATCAATCAACCCGACGC
>JABDBE010000015.1:0-56407 GCA_013288805.1 Acidobacteriota bacterium | reverse complement strand
TTACCGCAATGTCGAATGGGTGTAAATGGAACAGCGATGACTTTGCGATGAAATGGGAGTGAAATCAGGAAGTTATTGATTCTTAAGGACATTCTCGGAACAGTCTTGTTGCACTTTATTCGACAATTCCGGGGTCGCATTGGTACAGTTCTTGTTCTGTATTTTGTGTGCGGTTCCCATGTATACCCTTCCCTCAGGACGCGTTCAGTTCGGAGCCTTTGAGCTCGACCTCACCACTGGCGAACTGCGCTCGACTGAGACGCCAGATCCTAACCATAAGGTTCTCCTCAGAGAACAAGTGTTCCAGGTTTTGCGGATGCTCCTCGAACGTGAGGGCAAGATTGTCACTCGCGAGGAGATCAAGAGCAGGCTGTGGGCGAATGATACGGTCGTCGATTTCGACCAAAGCATCAATGCGACCATAAAGGCCCTACGCCGCGCCCTGGGGGATTCAGCGGACAACCCTCGGTACGTCGAGACCTTGGGACGGCGTGGCTATCGATTGATGCCGGGCATCGAATATCCGGGGTCAGCACCAGGGACCGCACCTGGAGAGGTCGCCGCCGAGGCACATCCAACCAGAGGATGGAGGCGAAGGGTGTTGACGGCGGTCACGCTGCTTGCGGTTGGCACGCTTAGCGTCTGGCGCTACGAAGTTTACCGCCATCGCATTACGCTCGCTCCCACCGACACGATCGTGCTGGCCGACGTCGACAACCGGACAAACGACCCTGTTTTCGACGATGCTTTGAACACTGCATTGCGCTATGAAATGGCACAGACGCCATACTTGAACCTGCTGGGATTGGACAAGACGTATGCCACCATGGGGCAAATGAAGCTTCCACCGACCACCAGGATCACAGCAGAGATCGCACGCCAGACTTGCAATAAGACAGCAAGGTGGTGATCTCGGCTTCCATCGCCGACGCCGGCAACGGATATCACCTGGGGATCATCGCACTCGACTGCGGATCAGGAGCGACCTTGGCTGAGGAAGGGACCGACGTTAGCGCTCGTAGTCAGGTAGTCCATGAATTGGGAGCCACGGCCGCGCGCCTTCGGAGGAAGCTGGGAGAGCCCGCCGAATCGCTGGCGCGGTTCAATCAGCCTCTCGAAATAGCGACCAGCGCCTCCCTGGAGGCACTGCAAACGGGCACCGAGGGAAGAAAGCTCTTTCAAGCCGGCAACCCACAAGCAGCGCTCCCCTGTTTCAGAGGGGAATCGAACTGGACCCTGATTTTGCGCTCCTGTATGAAGAGATTGGCAGGGCAAACGGAGCTCTCAGTCATTACGACCTTATGACCAGTGGAATGATGCGTGCCTACCAACTGCGCGACCGAATGACGGAAAAGAACAGGCTAAATACCGAGTATCTATATTACAGTCACGCGACCGGCGAGCTCGACAAGGCATATTCCGCTCTACTTCGTGCGCTAGAAATATTTCCTCGCGATGTATCCTTTCATAATAATCTGGCGCACACGCTGCTTGCACTCGGCCAGCTCACTCGTGCGGCTGACGTAGAGGATGAGACGGCGCGGCTGCAGCCCAGTCCGCTCTATTTTTCCTCGGCCGCCGGTGCCAACTTAAACGCAAGCAGGTTCAATGAGGCGGGGTCATGGCTGGCTCGGGCGGAAGCCTCCAAGTTTGACAGCCCCGACCTGAGGATGTGGAAGGCGCGGCTGGCATTCATTCAAGGTAATCGGGCAGCTCTCGACCAGGTCTTCAGTCGCGAAGCGCATGTTCCGGATCGAGTCGTTGTCCAGCGTGAGCGATATGAAGCTCAGCAGGGTCACTTTGGTTCCTCCGATCGTTGGCGACTCCAGGCATCGAAGCTGTTTTCGCACCCAGTAGATATGTCCCGAGGCCTCATTTTTTCGGCCCTTGAGAACGCGGAGGCGGGCAGGCTAGTCCAGGCGCACAAAATCGAGGAGCAGATCCTTCAGAGCGACTTGGAGCGTGGCGACAGAATGGTTTTAGCTCTCTCGCTCGCGCGGTCCGGGAGAAGCGAAGAAGCCAACCGGATCGCCGACGAAGTCAGCCAGGCCGCACCATTGGATACTATCGTGCAGAAATATCTTGTTCCGACCGTGCGCGCTGCGGTCAAATTACAGGAGCGCGCTCCGGAAGCCTCCATCGATCTGCTCCGCGAGACGGTTCAGTACGACCTCGCGTATACCCAGTCGTTCGACTATCTCTACCCGGCCTATATCCGTGGCTTGGCCTACCTAGAGTTGGGGGATGGCCGATCAGCAGCGCGCGAATTCCAAAAGCTTATCGACAATCCCGGTTTGTGCTGGGAATTCATAACCGGACCCCTGGCCCGGCTTCAACTCGGCCGTGCGCAGAAGATGATGGGCGACAACGCATCCGCCCGCAAATCTTACGAAGAATTCCTCAGCATTTGGAAAGATGCCGACGCCGATCTTCCCGTCTATCGACAAGCCAAAGCCGAGTACGCCCAGCTCAAAAAGTAAGAGGCGATGACTACAACACTTCCGGTCGGCAACGGGTCATAAGGATTTGAGCTTGTCCGCCATCCTGACAAGCTCAGGCAAGGATTTGGCCTGCATCTTTTTCATGACCTGGCTGCGATACATTTTGACGGTCGCTTCGCTGGCACCGAGTTCCGCTGCAACCTGTTTGTTAAGCATCCCAGTGACGACCAGCTTCATCACCTCACGCTCGCGAGCGCTGAGTCCTTCGCAACGATGCCGCAGGTCAGCTAACTCTCGCTCTTTTTCACCCAGGATGCGAGCCCGAGTAAGGGATCGCTGGACCGCATCAAGCAGATCCTGGTGCCTGAATGGTTTGGTAAGAAACTCAACCGCCCCAGACTTCATGGCCTTGACCGACATCGGAACGTCAGCGTGAGCCGTGAGAAAAATAATGGGGATACGTATTCTCCCTCTTTTCAATTCGTGCTGAAGCTCGAGGCCGCTGATACCGGGAAGCCTCACATCCAGGATCAGGCAACTGGGACCGTCACCGTGTCCAGCGGCTAAGAACTCCTGTGCAGTTCCAAAGGACTGAGAGTGCAGGCCGACAGACTCCAGCAACTCCTGAAGAGACTCACGCACGTCGGCATCATCATCGACAATGAATATGGTCGGGACCTCTTGTGCACTCATCCCCCGTGCCCCTATCAAAAGTGCGGTGAAAACACTATGTCACAAGCTTCTGTGTTCTGTGCCTGCGGTTATGTCGCATAGATTGTATCGGATGAGGCGACATAGAAACTGCGAAATCTGCCCGCGTCTGGAGTCGCTGACCGTCAACAGCGGCCTTGAGCGACCGGCCCCGATTCGGATGGTACATTCACCGGTTCAGGTTTGATCTCTCGCGCAGCGCGTATTCCGAGAGTTCTTTGGCGAAATTGAAGCCGGTGGGAGCGTCGCTGTTCAATCGGTAGAAAGCACATCAAATCCGCCGCCTCTAATGATTACCTTCCTGCGTTCGCTCACTGCTTTCGTCCTGGATGGCTCAGGCAACTTTCCAACTGAGAGCAGGGACGAGAGTCGGCGCTGGCCTACCGTGCAGCACGGCCTCCACATTGTCCAGGGCCAGCATGCCCATGGCTGTCCGAGTTTCGATGGTGGCGCTGCCGATATGTGGCAATAGAAATGTATTTTTCAGCGAAACATATTCCGGGTGAAGTTTTGGCTCACCTTCAAATACGTCAAGCCCGGCAGCGGCGACCCGTCCGCTCTTCAGAGCAGCGATGAGGTCCTCGTCGACTACTAATCCGCCGCGCGCGGTGTTCACCACGATGGCCCCGGGGGGCAGAAGGCTTATGGCTTTGGCGTTCAAGAAATGGCGCGTCTGAGGAGTCTCCGGAGCGTGCAGGCTCAAGAACTGGCTTGCACGAAGCAGATCCGACGGATCCTTGTGGTAGACGGCATCGCCTGCGATTTCCGCAGGCAACGCCGACCTGTCATGATAGTGAATCTTCATTCCGAATCCTCGCGCTCGACGCGCCACGGCCTGTCCCACGCGTCCCATTCCCAAAATACCGAGGACTTTGCCACCGACTTGCCATCCCAAGAGCATGTCGGGGCTCAGGGGTTTCCACGCTCCGGTTCGAACCAGTTCCTGAGCTTCGTAAGCTCGACGCGAAGCACCCAGCAAAAGCAACATTGCGATGTCCGCCGTCGCTTCATTGTTGACACCAGGGGTATAAGCGATTGGAATTTTCCTGCGAGCAGCGGCTTCCAGATCGATGTGGTCAAAACCCACCGAGTATGTCGCGATGATTTTTACAGTGGGCGAAACCCTCTGAAAAAACTCAGAGTCCAACTGGTCTCCGAGCGTGATAAACATCGCGTCGGCTCCTGCGGCCGCGGAGAGCAACTCCTGCTGGCTGAAAGGAAGCTGATTCGGGTTTCGCCGGGCGTTGTAATCGCGGTCGATACGGTCTTCAACGTCCTTTGGATAACGGCAGGTTACCACCAGAATCGGTTGGGTCATACCCGACATATCCTTTCTACGTGCTCAGACGATTCCAACGTTTCTCTCCATCTCCTTGATCACCGTGTCCAGCCTTCCGGTCAGCACTTGTTTGGCGAAACTCAGAGTAAACCCCTTGACGGTGTGGAAGGGTGAATGGGACGGCATGGCAAGCGCAAAGGGATCTACAACTGCGTCGACCACAACAGGACCATCCTTGTACGCCAGAGCTTCAGCCAGACCCTCTCGAACGTCCCCTGGCTCCTCGATACGAATCCCTTTCGCGCCCATTGCCTCAGCAACCTTGGCGAAATTTGGATTCTTGAACTCCACGCCAAACGGAATAAAGCCGGCCTCCTGTTGCTCGATATGGACGAAGTCGAACTTCTCGTTGTTGAGAATGACTTGAACCACGGGAGTTCGTCGTTCTATCTGCGTCAGCAGATCACCCATTCCCAGCATCGTGAAGCCTCCATCGCCGCATAACGCGATGCACTGTCTGCCGGGATATGCCAGAGCACATCCGAACGCGTTCGGTGCAGCGTTGGCCATGGACGCCCATGAGAATGAGCCAAAGAGCCTGCGGTTTTTTCCACCGTGGATATGCCTCGCGAGCCAGATACAGGCCGTACCCGTGTCCGCAAAAAACATTGCGTCATCCGAAGCGAGCTCGCTGAGCGTTGCGGCGAGGAATTCAGGACGTATCGGTTTGATGGCCGGTCCCTTTTCGACATAATGCTGCAGCAGTTTGTGGAAGGATTCCGTGTGCGAAAGCTGCTTCGCTAGAAATTCTCCATTCGTCTTTTCACGGACGGCTGGAAGCAATGCACCGACCGTCGATTTGATATCGCCGACAAGACCGAGATCCAGCGCTGTACGGCGGCCGATGTGCTTCGGATTCTTGTCAATCTGAACTTTTTTCACACTGGCGCCGGGCAGAAATTCTGAGAACGGGAAATCCGTGCCCAGCATGAGCAAGAGGTCGGCTTCATTAATTGCGTTGTACGCCCCTCCATAGCCGATCAGACCGGTCATGCCAACGGCGTTAGGATTGTCATGCTCAAGCCATTGCTTCCCGCGGAAGGCATAGCCGACGGGGGCCTTTAGTTTGCGCGCCAGTTCAATCACTTGGTCGCGGCCTTCTCTGCAACCGTCCCCACCAAAGATCGCCACTGTTCTCGCTTCATCAATCATCTTCACCAATTTCTCGAAGTCTGTATCGGAAGGCCTTACCACAGCTGGGGCTGCGATGGTCAAGTCGGTAGGCTGGTCCGGAGCATCGGCTGACGCGACATCGCCAGGTATGGCAAGAACGGTGGGACCCTTTTCCAGAACAGCCGTGCGGATGGCGGTGCTGATGACGGCACGGGCCTGCTCCGGATTCACCAGCCGTGCGGTATAGAGAGAAGCCGCCTCGAAAAACTTGTAAGGGTTCAGTTCCTCGAGCGCAGACGTGTCAATAATGCTCGACTCTACATCCCCGGCAATGGCGATAATGGGAGCTCCTTCTTTTCTCGCGTCCATCAATCCGTTGAATAAATGGACAACTCCGGGCCCCGCGGTTCCGCACACCACCACTGGATTACCCGTGAAGTAAGCCTCCGCGACCGCGGCAAACACTCCATATTCCTCATGACGGACGGGAACAAACTCGATTGCGCCATTTCGACGCAGTGCGTCCACTATGGGGTTCAGAGCGTCTCCGACGATTCCATAACAGCGCTTGACTCCAGCCTTCGCCAGCATCTCCCACAGTACGTCCGCGACTTTTTTCGACATAAGAGCCTTTCTGAATGTTTTGTGGACTCGTATCGCTTCCGCGCAATGCTCCCAGCGTTTAGGTCGCCGCTATGCTCACTTTGCCACTGAATTCGATGCAATTACCCTGCCATGAACTTGGCGGTCACCAACTACGTTTTATCTGGATAAGGCGAGCGCTGGTTCCCAAGATTCTGTGACAACGCAGATGACACTTGACGCACGAGGCACAGAGATGACACCCGCCCCGGCATGGGTTGTTCGCCACGGGAAGTTAATCAACGAGATCCGTGAGTGTTGGTCCTCATTGCAGTTGGGAGCAGTAAAAACGAGGGCCTGTCTCTTTGGTAGCAGGCTTGCTCTTCATTCAATCGAATTCCGGGCGGGGAGAATCGCGGCCCCCGATTTGCAACAAAGAATTAAGGAGAGGCTGCGAACCCTGGTGATGGCCGGCGTTTCGGAAGTGAAGAACGGAAGAAGAGAAATGTCGATGTTGAGAATGAAATCTCCGACAATGCGGATCCTTGCGCAGACGATACTCCTTCTGTTTTGGTCTGCTTTGGCAGGCTGGGCAAGCGAAGCAAACGGCCCGTCTTCTCACGGAACAAACATCTTCGCTCCCGAATCAACCCCAGCCAAGTCAATTGCTGACCTGTCCGTATTTGTACTTGCCATTACCGGAATCATTTTTGTCGTTGTCTTTACGTTAATTCTCTACGCTCTCGTTAAGTTCCGCGCGCGAGCAACGGATGGCGGACGCGAGCCAGCTCAGGTGTACGGAAGCACGCAGATTGAGCTGGCCTGGACGATCATTCCAATTCTGATAGTCGTTGTACTGTTCTTGGCCACTGCGCGAGTGATCCATGCGGTTCAGGATGCTCCAGAACCGGCGGGCGCTGTACAGGTCACCGCGATTGGACATCAATACTGGTGGGAGTTTCGTTATCCCAGATTGGGGATCGTCACCGCCAACGAACTGCACATCCCGGTGAGCGATCCCGGTCATCCGACACCAACGTTTCTCCAATTGCTCTCGGCCGATACTGACCACAGCTTTTGGGTGCCGGAGCTTGCAGGCAAAACGGACCTCATTCCGAACCACCCAAACAGAATGTGGATGGATCCGCAGCGCACCGGCATCTTTCTGGGCCAGTGTGCACAGTATTGCGGAGTGCAGCACGCGAAAATGCTCCTCCACGTTTCGGTGGACGGACCGGAGGATTTTGCCGCCTGGGTTCGAGCCCAGCAGAAACCCGCAGTGGAGGACGCCGGTGCAATCGCCGGCAGGCGGGTGTTTGAACGTAATGCCTGCATGAACTGTCATCGGGTGGACGGAACGTCAGCGGATGGACACTTTGGCCCTGATCTGACCCATTTAATGAGTCGCGCCACAATTGCAGCGGGGGCTGCTGAAAACACTCACGATAACCTCCGTCTTTGGATACAAGACCCAAGTGCGATCAAACCTGGTTCGCTGATGCCCGCCATGAAGCTGAGCGACCCGGACCTGGACGCCGTCGTGAGTTACATGGAGACGCTTAACTAGAACGCTCGGACGATTGATTATGGCATCAGATGCGATCACCGTTCCTGTCGGCCAGATAGAGGCCAGACCTTGGGTCGACGAGCTTCATCAGTGGCTAACCACTGTCGATCACAAACGGCTGGGAATTCTCTATATGTTCTCGGCTCTGTTGTTTCTCGTGATCGGCGGAGTCGAGGCGCTCATCATTCGCATCCAGCTGATGCATTCGCACAACAACTTCGTTTCGCCAGAAGTCTTCAACCGCATGTTCACCATGCACGGGACGACCATGATTTTCTTCGTGGCCATGCCAGTCCTTTTTGGATTTGCGAACTATTTGATCCCATTGATGATTGGTGCGCGGGACATGGCATTTCCACGCCTGAATGCATTCAGCTTTTGGCTTTCGTTTTTGGGCGGGTTGCTTCTTTATTTCAGCTTTCTCGGTGGAAGCGGTCTATATGGCGCAGGAAACGCACCGGACGTCGGCTGGTGGGCCTATGCGCCATTAGGAGCGCGGGCCTTCTCGCCCGGCCACAGTTCCGATTATTGGACGCTTTCGCTGCTGGTCTCCGGTTTTGGAAGCATTGGAACGGCCATCAACATTATCGCCACCGTTCTTTGCATGCGATGTCCTGGCATGAAGCTCAGCCGAATGCCCCTGCTAGCGTGGCTCAACCTTGTGATGGGCGGCATGGTTCTGATTGCGATTACACCCTTGTCTGCCGCGCAAATCATGTTGCTGATCGACCGGTATCTCGGCGGCCATTTCTTCGATACCCAAGCCGGCGGCTCGGCCGTACTCTGGATGCACTTCTTCTGGATCTTCGGTCATCCAGAGGTTTACATTCTCGTCATTCCTGCTTTTGCTTTCTTGTCGGAAATCATTCCGGTCTTTTCCCGCAAGCCTATTTTTGGATATCCCGTGATGGTTGCGGCGACAGTCGCCATCGGTCTCGTAAGCACGAGTGTCTGGGCCCATCACATGTTCACGATCGGAATGAATTCCTACGCCAACAGCTTCTTCGCGATCACCACCATGGCCGTCGGCGTGCCCACCGGAATCAAGATCTTTAACTGGATTGGCACGATGTGGGGCGGAAAGATTCAGTTCAAAGTGCCAATGCTGTTCTGCATCGGCTTTCTCTTTCAGTTCTTAATCGCCGGTCTCACCGGTATTATCCAGTCCTGCGTGCCCTTCGACTGGCAGCTTAGTCTCTCCTACTTCGTTGTGGCGCACTTTCACTATGTAATCGTGGGCGGAATTCTGTTTGCAATCTTCGGCGCGTTCTATTACTGGTATCCGAAAATGTCTGGCAGGATGCTGAGCGAGCGTCTGGGGAAATGGCATTTCTGGCTCTTCCTGATCGGCTTTCACCTGACATTCGACGTGATGCACATTCCCGGATTGCTCGGGATGCCGCGCCGGATCTACACCTACGAACCCGGTCGTGGTTGGGATACCTTGAACTTCATCATTACTATCGGCGCGTTTATCCAGGCGATTGCGATTCTCGTGTTCGTTGCAAACCTCATCATTTCTTATTTCAAGGGAGCCAGAGCCGGTAACGATCCCTGGGACGCATGGACGCTTGAATGGTCGATCTCTTCGCCGCCTCCAGCCTATAACTTTGCGACGGTTCCAACAGTAGCAAGCCGCCGTCCCTTGTGGGACTTGAAGCATCCTAAAGATCCCGATAGCCGTTATGAGTGAAGGCGAAATCATATGACTGCAGTGACAACTTCGTTTCCGAACGCAGCAACCGAGTGGCGTTTGCCATCTCGTGGGAAGGTCGCGATGGCCGGTCTCATCATCGCGGAATCCGCGATCTTCACGATATTCGTCGTTGCCTATCTCTTCTATCTGGGGAAGAGCATCGCGGGACCAACGCCGCGAGAAGTGCTTGAGACTCCGATCTTCTATACGATTTGCTTGTTGTCGAGCAGCCTCACCATTCACCTTGCGGCGAAGTCGTTGGAGCGGGACTACGGACGATTATTTCTCGGCTTGTGGCTGCTGACCATCGCGCTGGGCGGCTTGTTCCTCTACGGCACAGCCCAGGAATGGCACCGGCTGATTTACGAGCGCGGGCTCACAATCTCGACCAACCTGTTTGGGACGACTTATTACTCGCTTGTCGGCTTGCATGCCTTTCACGTCACGGTAGGTCTGATCATGCTCCTGGTGGTCGCGATATTCGGATTTATGGGCCGTGTAGGAGTGAGCCAGTCAGATCGCGTCGCAGTGCTCTCGATGTACTGGCATTTCGTCGACGCCGTGTGGGTTGTGGTTTTCACTGTTGTTTACGTTCTTGGACGCTGAGGTCTATATGGCGACACTATCCACGACAGAGCAATTGGGGCAGAGTCCCCGTGCTCCGCGCGAGATTGAAGTCCCCGCGTCGACAGCGTGGCCGTTCCTTCTGGCCCTCGGGGCGGCGCTGCTGTTCGCGGGCCTGGTGACGAGCGCATCAGTCAGCTGTCTTGGCGCCCTGCTAGCGGTAGCAGGCTCTGTCGGCTGGTTCCGTGAAGTCCTTCCGCGCGAGCATGAAGAGGCTGTGCCCGTCCTTCCCGAAGACATTCGCCTGATCACGGATCGCCGGGTCGTGGAACGGCTTCCAGTCCTTCCAGATCAGCTGCGAGCCTGGCTCCCGGTTCACAGCTATCCGATATCAGCAGGTGTGAAAGGGGGATTGGCGGGCAGCGTCGCAATGGCAGTATTGGCGTGCACCTACGGTGTGCTGAAGGCTGGGAGCGTCTGGTATCCGATTAATCTCCTTGCCGCGGTTGCTTATCGAGAATCCTCGAGGCTCGGACCTGCGCAGCTGTATTCATTTCATGCCGATGCTTTCGCGATTGCCTTTGTTCTGCACGGCGTTGTGTCCATTTTTGTTGGGTTGCTCTACGGCGCGATGCTGCCCATGTTTCCACGCCGTCCGATTGTGCTTGGAGGACTTATTGCCCCGGCGCTGTGGTCGGGACTACTGTACACAATCCTGGGCCTGCTGAATCCACTGCTCGCGAGTCGCATTGATTGGCTCTGGTTCATGGCTTCGCAAGTCGCATTCGGAATCGTCGCTGGACTTGTGGTAGTGCGCCAGCCGAGCTTTCCTACTCGCGAGAATGTTTCGTTCGTTTTACGGGCAGGAATCGAGGCTCCCGGAACGATGCCACCACGAGAGAGCGGGGAGAACCACTAATGAAGATGAAGTTGAAGTGGATGAAAACTCTCTCTGCGCTCGCGGTTCTCAGCTTGGTGATACTTGCTGCTTGCAGCGCTCCAGGCGGTAGACCGCAAACCAACACGGAATCAGTCGCCCCGAACCAGGTTTTGGACTTCAGCACTCTGTACGCCCAGAACTGTGCTGGCTGCCACGGCGCGCAAGGCCGTGGAGGAGCGGCTATCGCCCTGGCGAATCCCGTGTACCTGGCCATCGTCGATGAAACCAGAATGCGCAACGTTGTCGCCAACGGCGTCCACGGAACATCGATGCCCGCGTTCGCGCAGCGTGCAGGCGGAATGCTGACCGAGCAGCAGATCGACGTAATTGCGAGTGGAGTCTTCTCTCGCTGGGGGCGCAAAGAAGTTCTCGATGGAGCCAATCCACCCTCATACGCGGCAAAAGCCGCGGGGGACGTCGATCATGGCCAAGTCGTGTTTGGAAAATATTGCGCATCCTGCCACGGTTCCGAAGGCGGGGGGACCTCGAAGGGAAGCGCCATCACCAATGATTCATTCCTGGCGCTGGTCAGCGATCAGGCACTGCGCACGATCGTAATCACAGGCAGGCCGGAATTAGGCGCACCCGACTGGCGCGGCGATGTTCCCGGAATGCCCATGGCCGACCAGGAAATTACAGACGTGGTCGCTTGGCTGGCATCTCGGCGTTCGCAGAATCCGGGGCAGCCTTATTCCGCTTCAAACTATGCGCAACACCCCGAGAAATGACGGAGAAATAAGATGTCAACAAACACTGTCACGACCCCGCCCGCTGAAGCTGGCCTTTCGCGACGCGGATTCTTCATGAAGCTGGGAATCCTGTTCAACGGATTCGCCGCGATCGTAGTGGCTCTGCCGGTTGCGCGCTTCCTTTTTTCCTCCATCACTGGTGGTCGCGGGAATGGCTATCTTTCGTGGGTGCGCCTCGGAGATGTCAGCAACTTTCCCGAGGGAGAGACGCGGATGGCTACGTTTCAAAATCCCCTGGTCATGCCAACCGATGGAAAGACTGTAGACACGGCGTGCTGGGTGCGCCGCATCGCGGGCGATCAATTTCAGGTGTTTGCCATTAACTGCGCACATCTCGGCTGCCCCGTCCGCTGGTTCCCCCAATCCGGCCTGTTCATGTGTCCGTGTCACGGCGGCGCATATTATCGCGATGGCTCGCGTGCGTCTGGACCACCAGAACGCGGGCTCTTCGAATATCAATACAGAATCGAAAACGGAGTGCTCACGATTGACGCCGGACAGCTGCCAACCCCCGGCGACCCAGTAGCGCGTCTGACCTCGGAGAAACCGCAATGCGCCTGATCAAGAGAATCGGCGAATGGTTCGATCATCGCCTGCAGCTCGCGGCGCCGATTCGAGAAGCCGCTGAGCATCCCGTGCCGCGAAGTACGGCAAGCTGGTTCTATGTCTTTGGCAGCGCCGCTCTCACCATATTTCTTCTGCAGGTGGCCACCGGAATTCTGCTGGCGCTCATTTATGTGCCCTCGGCCGGCGAAGCATGGAGCAGCCTGCAGGCCCTGAATCATCAGGTCGCTCTTGGCTGGTTCATCCGCGCCATGCATGGATGGGGCTCCAACTTCATGGTTGCCATCGTCCTAATTCATATGGTGCAGGTGTTTCTCTTTGGAGCTCACAAATATCCCCGCGAGCTGACCTGGATTCTCGGAGTCTTTCTCTTATTGATGACTCTGGGCATGGCATTTACCGGTCAAGTCATGCGCTTCGATCAGGACGCCTACTGGGGCCTCGGAATCGGAGCGTCGATTGCCAGCCGCGTTCCCGTCATCGGTCCTTTTGTCGTGAAACTAATGCTGGGTGGGCCTATCATCGCGGGCGCAACGCTCTCCCGGTTTTTTGCTTTGCACGTATTCGTGATTCCCGGACTGCTGATCGGGCTCGTCTGCCTCCATGTCTTGATGGTCTTGAAACTGGGCATCAACGAATGGCCGATGCCGGGACGCATCGTAAGACGAGCGACCTATGAGGCCGAATATCACGCTTTGACTAAGAAAGATGGTGCACCCTTCGTTCCGTATGCGATATGGAAAGACATGTTTTTCGCCGGGTTCATCATTCTTGCGGTCACAGCGTGCGCTTTTTATTTCGGCCCTTTTGGGCCCACAGGTCAGCCTGACCCGACAATCATCCAAACTGCGCCCAAGCCCGATTACTTTTTCCTTTGGCTCTACGCGCTACTTTCACTTCTTCCTCCATCGCTCGAGACGCCATTCCTTCTCATCGTCCCGCCTTTAGTAATTCTTGGCTTGATTCTTCTGCCGTTTCTTTCAGGAGAAGGCGAAAAAAGTTGGAAGCGCCGGCCGATTGCGGTTGTTACCGTGCTGCTCATCGCGATTACTCTCGGCACCTTTACTCGCATGGCCCAGTTCACGCCCTGGAGTCCGCACATGAGCGCCTGGAGCGGCGATCCCGTGCCCGACCGCTACATTCATGGCACGACCGCGCTCGAGCGACAAGGTGCGCTGGTGTTTCAGGTCAAGCAGTGTCGCAACTGCCACTCTCTTGGCGACACGGGTGGACAAAGAGGGCCAGCCTTGGACAGCGTTGCGGTGCGGCTGACGCAGGACCAGCTCATTCGGCAGGTAATTCAAGGCGGCGGCAACATGCCTGCCTACGGGAACAACTTGAGTCCGGCAGAGACTACCGCGCTCGTAGCTTTCCTTGAGACCTTGCACCCGGCAGGACAACTGCCGGCTCGCGATGCGGCACGCGAACTGGTCCTTAACAACGGCCAAGTGAAAACGTCCGGGACTCAACCATAGGCCGCCGATGATCCCGCATATTCATCACGGCGCGTCCGAGTCATTCTGGGTTTCAGGCGCCTTGATCGTGGCCGCTTTTCTCTACTTGCGCGGATGGCTCGCCGCTCGCAGCCACGACCACGACAACGTCGAGGGCTGGCGCGCCGGCAGTTTTCTACTCGGCCTGTTGTTCATCTGGATTGCAACGGCTTCACCTCTGGCTGCACTCGATCATGAAACGCTGACCGCGCACATGGTTCAACATCTTCTTCTCATGACATTTGCGCCTGCCTTGATCTTGCTGGGCATGCCTCGAAAACTACCGGCGCACGGATTGCGAACGCGATTCTTCCGATCTGGACCAATGCAGCGATTGGCAAGCGTTGTAACTCACCCGGCACTCTGCTGGTTCGCAGCGGCAGGCGCATTAGTTCTGTGGCATATTCCTTCGGTGTTCATGCTCGGCATGCGATCGCAAATATGGCATGAGGCTGAGCAAGCATCGTTTCTCGCAACCGGACTTCTATTCTGGTTGCCGGTCGTCCGGCCATTGCAATACAGCTTAAAGTGGCCAGAATCGTCCATTCTTCTTTATCTGTTTTTGGCTACCTTGCCGTGCGATATTCTTTCGGGATTTCTGGTGTTCTGTGATCGTGTGGTTTACCCGGTGTTTTTGTCTTCTCCTCATTCCTTTGGCCAATCTGCTCTAGAAGACCAGCAATGCGCCGCTGCGTTGATGTGGACTTGCGTTACAGTCGTCTACGTAATCGCCGGGACGGTCTTCACCGCGCGTTTACTCTCGCCCCATCGATCGCTCCATCGATCGCCCTATCAATCGGAAGACCTCGCGATTCCGCAATTCGACTCGCGCGCCGTAGCACTACGGCACGCGGATCCGCACAGGATGGACGCAGTCTGAAATGTCACACCGGTCCGCACTTTCCGAGTTGTCTTCCACCGCAATGCAGCAGCGCCATTTTGGGAGATCTACGCTGCTCGCAGACTACTGGGCGCTCACCAAGCCAGAAGTGAACTTCCTGATCTTAATCACAACTTTTGTAGGGTTTTATCTGGCTTCGGCACGCGATGGGCAGTTTTCGTTCGCTGGGCTATTCAACACTTTGCTCGGAACCTTGCTGGTAGCAAGTGGGACCGGCACGCTAAACCAATACCTCGAACGAAAGTTCGATGCGCAAATGCGCCGAACCGCCCGCCGTCCAGCCGCAGCTGGCCGTCTGAAACCGTCAGCAGTTCTGGCCTTCGGAACCGCATTGGCAGCGCTCGGCAGCATCTATCTCGCGATAGCTGTCAACCTGCTCGCGAGTGTGCTCGCAACTTTGACCTTGTTGATCTATCTGTTCGTGTACACCCCGCTCAAGCGAAAAACACCGTTGTGCGTTCTCGTCGGTGCTTTTCCGGGTGCGGTACCGCCTCTCATTGGTTGGGCTGCGGCCTCCGGCCGATTGAATATCGAAGCGGGGATTTTGTACGCCGTGCTCTTCCTGTGGCAGTTTCCACACTTCATGGCAATCGCATGGATGTACCGCGAAGACTATGACCGCGCGGGCTATTTGGTTCTGCCCAAGGGCAATGCGAGGGTTCCATTCGTGATTGTGCAAACTCTATTGCCGCTCCTTGCTCTCGTCGCAATCAGCATCATGCAATTTCCAACACGGCATGCGGCGACTTTTTACTGTGCAGTGGCTCTTCTGGGAATAGGATTCACGTACTACGGATGGGAATTCGTGTTCCGGCGTTCGAGAGTTGCCGCACGCCGGCTCCTGACAGCCTCGATCGTCTATCTTCCACTGCTGTACGGGCTAAGCGCGACCTTATGCAATCGGGCCGGATGATCCAATACTCCAACCTTCTTGCAGAGAGAATCAGCCAAGAAGAATTCCGAAAATGCGACCTCGAAAGTTTATGACAAACTTTTACACATCGACCAACACGCTATTTCAGCCACCCTCGAATCCCGAAGGCCAGTTGACGCATCTCAATTTAGGCGCATATCATCTTCGTTTGGCCTTATGGGCGTGAACGAGCTAGGAAGGGCCACAAATAGTGAAGTTATTATCCATGGATAAAAAGAAGCTGGAAGCATTCAAGAAGAGGCTGGAGACGCGGCAACACGAGTTGCGCCGCATGGTCTCGCGGACGGAACAGGATGGGCGCACGGTCGATGAGGATTCGGCGCAAGACATCGCCGACCGCGCTGCCAGCTCTTACACCAAAGAATTTCTTTTTCACCAGAGCAACAACGACCGCCAACTGCTGCAGATGGTCGAAAATGCGTTGTCGCGCATTCGCGAGGGCAGCTTTGGCGAATGCATCTCCTGCGGCAAAGAGATCAACGCCAAGCGGCTGGAGGCAGTGCCGTGGACGCGCCATTGTATCGAGTGCCAGGAGAAGGCCGAACAGGGTTTGCTGGAAGAAACGCACGGGTAGGCCAGTGCATTGCGTTTGGTAATAGATGGGCCGCCGTTTTACTCGGCGGCTCGTGCTTTTTGATCTAGGAATCAGGACCCTTCGAAGTCGTCCCGTGAGATCCGCTCGGCTTTGCTCGGGGCAGGCCCTTCGCCCGCGTTGAGAAAAAACTCGGGTGGTTCAGGATGACGCTTCCTTAAGACTAAGAGAGAAATGATACGGCTGACCACGCAGACACTGTGCGGCTAAAAACACATTCTTGCCGGTTGACCTGACGGGGGATTTTGTACTAATGTCGGATTACACCGGAAAGGAGGTGGTCGAATGACAAGTTCTGATTGTAGTAACTGTAGTGGGAGTCTAAGACCAGGTGAGGTGGCTGAGACTTAGAGCGGGTTGCTCTAAGCGGGGCTGCCGGGCGTTCACGCGCTAGGCAGCTACAGTCCGCACACTATCGGTGAGTTTGGATTCGATCCGCCTGGCGTGAGGTCGCGCCAGGACCCGGAGTTGCCGTAGAGGCCACGTAGAGTGACCACCTCTTGGTCAATCCCAAACAGTCCACCGGACGGCCCGCAGGTTCAACTGCCTGCGGGTCGTTTGTTGTTTATAAGCTTCAGTGAACCCAACACTTCGTTATTTACGCATCCGGACAATTGCCGCCAAATGCCCACGATGCCTGCACCACGCTGACAATTACCGTTTCAATCTTTGTAGCGAAGCATGGCCATGAAGCCGAAATCCATGTGCAGTTGCATGTGACAGTGGAAGAGCGACGGCCCGGGGTTGTCGGCTAATAAATCCACCTCGACCTGATCACGAGCAGGCACCATGACGACGTCTTTGAGAATCCCGGCTGTAGGTTTGCCTGCGACCCTGGTCAATTCAAACGAATGCCGATGCAGATGGACGGGATGGGCTTCGGCACTCTGATTGTCGAATCGAAGCCGATACTTCTGGTTGGCTTTCACCAGGATGGGATCGGTCTTGGGATAAGACTTGCCGTTAATCGTCCAATGCTGAACCCATCGGTTGCCGGCAAACTTGCTGCGGAAGATTAAGGGAATGACTTCGATGTCTGGAGGTGGCGCGCTCGGGGCGCGCCCGAAAATCGTGTAGTCCCAGGGAGTGACGGTCGGGGCGAGCCATTGCGCCGGACCTTTCTCATTGGCATATTCGATTGTCGTGCCGAGACCCGCGCTCCGTATCTTGTCGTCGAGTTCACCGAGAATCCAGACGCCCGGTCGATTCATAGTGACGATCGCATCCACTCGTTCCGCCGGGCCGAGTTCAAGCACATCGACGGTGCGCGGCGTGGGCACCGGGTTTCCGTCGAGACTGAGCACCGTGAAAGAGTGACCGCTGAGCGCAACGCGGTGAAGCAACGTGGCGCTGGAGTTCACAATCCGAAAAATAACTCTTTGCCCCTTTTGCACGCGGATGGGATCCCCGCTCCCCAGCGCATGACTGTTGATCGAATAACTCTTGTAACCCACCTCCAGAAAACCCTCGTCGTCGCCCATGGTGCTTAAGAAAGGATCCCATCCGTGCAGAGTGAGAAACACTTCCGCATCGTAATCGCCAGGTTCGTTCTTGGGCTCAATATAGAGGACGCCGAACTGGCCCGAATATGTACTGCGCTTCAGATCGCGTCCGGCGAAGACGTGGGTGTGGTACCAGCGGGTTCCTGAAGGGCGTGGCACAAATGAGTATCGCTGTTTGCCATGAGCCGGAACGGCCGGCGTTCCCTCGTCTCCGACGCCGTCCACATCGGAGGGAACAAAGAGACCATGCCAGTGCACGAATTCCTGATCGGACGTGTCGTTCTGAACTTCTATGGTGACGGGTTTGCCTTCTTGCAAACGCAGGACTGGACCCGGCGCCGAGCCGTTGTATCCGATGGTTTTGATGATCCGGCCGGGCGCAGTCTCAAGCTCGACAGGCGAGATGCGCAGCGTGAAATCGGTAGGCAAGACTGGCGATTGTTGGGCCGCGAGACGCGACGCAGCATCCCAACACGCCGCGCCGCCTATCAATTCTAAGAATTGTCTCCGGTCCATCTCTTCCTCGTGCTATTGCGAAGACCGCGTTACGAGACCAGGATAATTGTCGCACCATTCTGTCGCTTGCAAGTTCGAACTTAAACCCCGAAACTAGGCATATGCATCTTTCCCTCTCTGGCAAAGTTGCCCTGATCACCGGCGGTTCGCGGGGCATCGGCTCGGCTGCGGTGCGAATGTTCGTGGCTGCGGGCGCGCGGGTGGTGTTCAGTTACGAGAAGTCGAAGACGCAGGCGGATGAATTGGTCAAGGAGTCAGGCGGGGACAAGTGTGCCGCAGTCGCCTGTAATCTTTCTGGAACCGAGACGGCGCAGGCACTGGTGGCAAGCGCGGTGAAGCATTTCGGGCGGCTCGATATCCTGGTTGCCAATCACGGTGTGTGGCCAGCTGAAAACGTGCCCGTCGATCAGATGGATGATTCGCAATGGCGACGCACGCTCACGGTTAACCTGGACAGCGTCTTCGCGTTGATTAAGCATTCCGTTGCTCAAATGAAGAAGCAAGAAAAGTCGGGCCGCGTCGCAGGTCACATCGTGCTCGTAAGTTCTACCGCCGGACAGCGTGGCGAAGCTTTTCATTGTGACTACGCAGCCACCAAGGGCGCATTGATCAGCATGGTGAAAGGGCTATCCACCGAACTGGCGCGTGATGGCATCTACGTGAATTGCGTAGCGCCTGGCTGGGTGGACACGGATATGTCGGCAGCCGCGCTGAATGATCCGAAGAGCCGGGCTACCATCTTCGCGACCATTCCATTGGGACGAGTTGCGAAACCAGAGGAAATCGCGGCGCCGATCCTGTTTTTGTGTACACCTGCGGCGGGTTTCATCACCGGGGAGGTTTTCAATGTGAACGGCGGTGCCGTGCTGGCGGGATAGTGTCGCAGTTCGATACGGAAGCGAGCCAAGCGCGCCCGTCCCACACTGGACGGACGGGCAGCTACAATGGCGATGTCCGCGTCTAATTAATGGCAACCATGAAGTATCTTCTATCCGCTTTTTTCTTTAGCGCGTTCGCCCTTGGGCAGGCGACCCAGCCCACACCTGCTCCTGCGTCTACGGCGCAATCGATTCCGGTTGACCAGGAGAATGCCCGCAAAGCCAAGGCTCTGCTTGATCAAATGTTGGATGCGCTGGGTGGCAATGCTTACCTGAATATCGAAGACGTCAGCCAGGAAGGCCGGACCTACAGTTTTCATCTGGGAGAATCGGAGGGTACTGGAGTGCTCTTCTGGCGCTTCTACAAATTCCCAGACCGGGACCGCGTCGAACTCACCAAGAAACGCGATGTGGTGTACGTGTACCGGGGCGACCAGGGTTTCGAGATCACGTACAAAGGTACCCGCACCGACGATCCCAAGGCGGTAAGCGATTATGTCCGGCGGCGCCAATATTCGCTGGATTGGGTGATTCGCAAATGGCTGACTCAACCGGGCATTGCGCTGTTTTACGAAGGGCATACCATAGCCGCGCAGAAAGATGCGGAGCAAGTCACGATCATGACCGCGAACGATCAGAGCGTTACGTTGTGCATCGATTCGAATTCGCATCTGCCGGTGAAAAAGACTTACTCCTGGCGCGATCCGACCGATAAGCAGCGCAACATCGAAGACGAGGTCTACGACAACTATCGCCCGGTACAAGGGGTCATGACCCCTTTCAGCGTTACCCGGTTTTATAACGGCGATATGGCCAACCAGCGCTTCATGAACTCGGTGAGCTACAACAAAGCACTGAGCGATTCCATGTTTGCGGCCGATGTTACTTATGATCCCAACAAACCCGCATCCAAAAACTAACCATCCCCGGATTGCTTTCTTCACAGGCTAAGTTCCTGCTGACGCTAGGTTTACCCTCAAGTCTCCAAGACACTCGTCGGGTAAAACCCACGAATCGTGGCTAAATTACCACAGCCAGACTCGGGGCCAGGGGCTGTAATCTCTTCATCTAACAACAGATAAGAGAACTGAAGGCTGAGACACGAGCAAACAATTCGTGGGGCGGTGGAATGCGCCGGGGTAGGTCTGCACAGCGGCGCTCCCGTCCACTTGAGAATTCTGCCCGCACCCGCGGGGTCCGGTATTGTGTTTCACCGCGTTGATCTGGACGGTTTTGAGGTCGAAGCCGTCAGCCGCAACGTCGCGCGCGTCAGTTACGCCACCAGTCTGATGAAAAAGGGCGTGCTGATTTCCACCACCGAACATTTGCTTTCCGCGTTCATCGGCACCGGCATCGATAATGCCATCATTGAGCTCGACAATCTTGAACTGCCTATTCTGGATGGGAGCGCGCAGCCGTTTGTGGAATTGATTCAGCAGGCAGGAATCCGGAAGCAGCGGCGCCCACGAACCTATCTTCGCATTCGGCACAGCCTCGAGATGCGCGAAGGCGACAAATTTATCGCGGTATATCCAGCAGATACCTATTCCGTGTCTTACACCATCGACTTTCCGCACCCGCTGATCGGCAAGGAAACCTTGAGCGTGGAGCTGGCGAACGGCAATTACTTCCGCGAAATTGCCGCGGCGCGCACCTTCGGTTCACGCCAGGATGAGAAGACGCTGCGCAATATGGGATTGATCCGAGGCGCCTCGCGAGAGAACTGCGTGGTACTGACGAGAGATGGCGTCGAGAATCCGCCGCTGCGCTTCGCCGATGAATTCGTGCGGCACAAGGTGTTGGACCTTATCGGTGACCTCGCGCTCCTGGGCAAACAGATTCTCGGCAACGTGGTTGCCGACCGGGCGGGCCATGCGATGCATACAGCCTTGGTCTCCCGCTTACTGCGTGACCGGACTTTGTGGGAGGAGACTACGATCGACGACCAACAGCTTCGGGAGTCTGAGTCTGTCCATGCCATGGCTGGACAGACGGCCTGAGCGCACCCCTAATCTCCATCAGTAGATCCCGGGCACCAGCCGCTTCGTGAAGCGGCTGTATTCCAAGTAAATCTTCGCCAAACCCCTCGGTCAACGCCATCTCCTCGACGTGGATGCGATATAACAAGGCCGCCGTGGGAAAGACCAGCATGATCGCCAGGCTCACCCAGTTGCGTTGGCTTAAGCCAATGGCCGTAAAGATCAGGAGCATCCCCGAGTATGAAGGATGCCGCATCCAGCGGAACAGACCAGTCTTGTGCACAGTCTGGGTTACATGAATCGCCACATTCGTGCGGGCGCACGAAGGTTCTATCTGGAAACCAACCATGCGCTGACGCCTGCGATTCGGCTGTATGAATCCGTGGGATTCAAGCACATCGATCCAAGCCGAATAGTCCCCTCCCCGTACGAGCGGGCCGATGTATATATGGAGTTATTTTTGGTTTGATGGCCGCGCCGACAAATCCTTGCTTGTCGACACAAAATGCTAGTCGGCGGCTTGGGGAGTGCGGTCGTTG
Organism: Acidobacteriota bacterium; assembly: GCA_013288805.1. Lineage (GTDB taxonomy): Bacteria > Acidobacteriota > Terriglobia > Terriglobales > Acidobacteriaceae > JABDBE01. Next base: position 34,807 of record JABDBE010000015.1, on the reverse strand, counting down.
GAATCCCAGAAGGAGCCTTCCTCGATCAGCTTTTCAAGTTCTGCGCGGGCATGTGCGGTGAGTCGGGCGGCATAGTCTTTAGCCGACTGCTGGCGCTCGGGAGTCAACGGGGCAACGCGGGCGGCGAGCAGCGGAGCATCTTCCTCCAGCATCCGAAGCAAACGCTGGGTGCGATCAATCTTGGCGTGAATCGAAAGCATTGGAGCTGTGACCTCAGTTGAGATTCTGTCAAGCGTGCCTTGACCACTTTCAAAGCGCAAGTCTTAACCTGAATACCCCGAATTGGCACTCGATCTGACTGATCCTACCAAGCGCCCTTGGAGCGTCTATTTCCAGCGCACAAAAAGCGGCATAATGGAGCAATGGCGAACACGGTAGTGGTTGGCGTCATCACGGTCATCTGGTTTTGCGGTGAGATTGCGGGGTATGCGCAAACACAGGCGTCGAATTCTGACGCTCAGAAAGGGTCGGCTATGGCGGCGCACGCAACTGGAGCGTTTGAAGTAAAGCTGACTCCTCAGCCACCGGAGGACAAGGCCGAGGGCGCGACCCTGGGCCGGATGTCGGGCGACAAACAGTTTCACGGCGATATCGAAGGCACGAGCAAAATTCAGATGTTGACCGCCATGACGGACGTTAAGGGTTCGGCCGGTTATGTCGCCATCGAGCGGGTCATCGGAACGGTGTATGGTCACACAGGGAGTTTCGTCCTGCAGCACAGCGGAAGCTCAAACAGGGGCGCGACACAACTGTCCATCACCGTGGTGCCGGATTCGGGCACTGGCCAACTGGTTGGCATCGCCGGCAAGATGACGATTACCATCACCGACGGAAAGCACTCGTATGACTTCGAATACACACTGCCCAAGGCGCCGTGACGAAAGGTCGTCGCGCCACGCAATTCTTCCTGGAAACGACTAAACTAACTAGTTGACATGCTGCTCCGGCTTGGTTCTTGCCGCCCGGGGTCGCATCTATTTTGTCAGGAAGGCAATTTTCTATGAACAGCTTTGGCAGTCGTTCTACCCTCCGCGTTGCTGGCCACGATTACGAGATTTACCGCATTGAGGCGCTCGACAAGCAGGGCATTTCGACCAGGCATCTTCCTTTCTCGCTGCGCATCCTTCTGGAGAATTTATTGCGCACGGAAGATGGCCGTAGTGTGACCAAGGACGATATCCGCGCGCTCGCAGCATGGAACAGCAAGTCGAAGCCGGACAAAGAAATTGCCTTCACCCCGAGTCGCGTGCTGATGCAGGACTTCACTGGAGTGCCCGCAGTGGTCGACCTGGCCGCCATGCGCGACGCCATGAAAGTGCTCTCGGGAGATCCAGCGTTGATTAATCCCTTGCAGCCCGCTGAGCTGGTCATCGACCACTCGGTTCAAGTAGACGAATTCGGCACGCCGCAAGCATTCCAGTTGAACGCCGAACTCGAGTTTCTACGCAACAAAGAACGCTACGGATTCCTGCGCTGGGGGCAAACTGCTTTCCGCAATCTGGCGATCGTTCCGCCCGACACCGGCATTGTGCATCAAGTGAATCTTGAGTTCCTGGCGCGCGTTGTCTACGTGCAGGAGTTGAACGGCAAGCGGGTGGCTTATCCCGACACGCTGGTCGGCACCGATTCTCACACCACCATGATCAACGGCCTGGGCGTGCTGGGATGGGGCGTGGGCGGAATCGAGGCCGAGGCCGCGATGCTGGGCCAAGCCGTGTCTATGCTGATTCCGCAAGTTGTCGGCGTGAAGCTGACTGACAAACTGCGCGAAGGCGCGACCGCGACCGACCTTGTCCTGACCGTTACCGAGATGTTGCGCAAACATGGTGTGGTGGGGAAATTCGTTGAGTATTTCGGACCTGGCTTGCAGGAACTTCCGTTGGCCGACCGCGCCACCATCGCCAATATGTCGCCCGAATATGGCGCCACTTGCGGCATTTTTCCCGTCGACAAAGAGACTCTCACATACTTGCGGCTGACCGGACGCACCGAAGAACAAATCGCGCTGGTCGAAGCTTACTGCCGCGAGCAAGGATTATTCCACGATGAGAAAACGCCCGAGGCGCAATATTCCGAATTGCTTGCGCTTGATTTAGGCACAGTCGAGTCCAGCCTGGCCGGGCCCAAGCGTCCGCAGGATCGCGTGCCGCTGCCCAAGGCGCGCGAATCGTTCGAGCAAGCTCTGCCCTCATTGATCAGGCCGGGCAAGGGCGACGTGAAACCCGGCGCAGCGACTACGGGTAACGGGCATCTTCACCACGGTAGCGTGGTGATTGCCGCCATCACCAGTTGCACGAATACATCCAATCCTTCCGTGATGGTTGCCGCTGGCTTGCTGGCGAAGAAGGCGGTGGAGCGCGGCTTGCAAGTTCCTTCCTGGGTGAAGACTTCGCTCGCACCGGGATCGAAGGTTGTACGCGATTATCTGGAACGCGCCGGCTTGACCCCGTACCTCGAGAAGCTAAAGTTCCACATCGTGGGATACGGCTGCACTACTTGTATTGGCAACTCCGGGCCGCTTCGAGAAGAAATTTCGAAAGCGATCGACGAACAGAATCTGGTGGTGGCGTCCGTGCTCTCCGGCAATCGCAACTTCGAGGGCCGTATCAATCCTGAGGTTCGTGCCAATTATTTGATGTCGCCGCCGCTGGTGGTGGCCTTCGCTCTGGCCGGGCGCATCGATATCGACTTGCGCAAAGATGCGATCGCGAACGACAAGCAAGGCAAGCCGGTGTATTTGTCAGATATCTGGCCGACTCGCAGTGAAGTCGATGATGCGATCAAGAAGTCGATTTCGTCGGATATGTTCCGGCGCAGCTATGGCGAGGTTTATCACGGCGACGAGCGCTGGCGCGGCTTGCCTGTTCCCAAAGGAGAAACCTACGCGTGGGATAAAGACTCGACCTACATCCGGCGCGCTCCGTACTTCGATGGCATGACGCTGAAGCCAGCGGCTGTAGAAGACATTCGGAATGCGCGCGTTTTGGCGGTTCTCGGCGACAGCGTGACGACTGATCACATTTCACCGGCGGGCTCAATCAAGAAAGATAGCCCTGCGGGAAAGTATTTGATCGAACACGGCGTCAAGCCTGCCGATTTCAATTCCTACGGCTCGCGCCGTGGCAACCATGAGGTCATGGTGCGCGGCACTTTCGCCAACGTCCGTCTGCGCAACAAAATGGTTCCCAACCTCGAGGGCGGCTTCACGCGGCACCTGCCCGATGGCGCCGAGATGAGCATCTTCGACGCTTCCGAGAAATATATTGCTGAACATGTGCCGCTCGTGATTCTTGCGGGCAAAGAGTATGGTTCGGGATCGTCGCGTGATTGGGCCGCCAAGGGGCCGCTGTTGCTCGGTGTGCGCGCTGTCATCGCTGAAAGTTACGAGCGCATTCATCGCTCCAACCTGGTTGGAATGGGCATTCTGGCATTGCAATTCCTTGAGAGCGAGACCGCACACTCGTTGGGATTGACCGGCGAAGAAGTTTTCGAGATCACCGGGATCCGCGACTTGATCGGCGGCTTCGCGCCGGGCCGTCGGGTGAACGTGCGCGCCACAGCGCGCGGCAAGACTACGGAGTTCAAGGCGTTAGTGCGAATCGACACTCCGCAGGAAGCACAATACTACGCCAACGGCGGAATCCTGCAATTCGTGCTGCGGCAGTTGCTGTCCAGTAAACCCAGCGCCGTCCACGCGTAAACCGCCTTGAGGGGTGGGCCACCCCAGAGACGCGGTAGAGACACAGCTCACTATGTCTCCTGTCGTAGGCCGAGGCTAAACTGGCCATAACAAATCCCTTGTAGGCAAGGAGGCCGGAGTTGACCGAGCATCCTTCGAAACGGGCCCAGCTGCTTGCTGAAATTCTGCGGCACATCAATGACGACAACTATGAGCCAGCGGGAGAAGGCTGGTTGTTCGGCGTCGGTCGCGGCGCATCTCGCGAGGCGGACTGCGGCGATGCAAACCAAGACGAGGCTGTCTTTCAGAAGATGCGCCATCTGGTTTATGACCATGTTGCGCGCACTGTCGCTATTGAACGAACCTCGCTTTCAAACCCTCCAACGGTAGATTCACTTGCGGACCAGTTCAAGAAACTGATGGATGAACTGACGCCTGAAACCCGGAAAGCTCTGGGACAGGCGTTTGGCCCGATCGCCGCTGGACGCGTTTCGCCGGTCCTTGAAAGCCAGCCCGCAGTCAAGGGCCAACTGGATGCGCTCGATCGTTACTACTCTGAAGAAATTCTCGGCAAGCTGAACAAAATTGTTTCCCGCGCCTCGGCGCTGAACCGCGTGGGGCTCGAAATCGTTCCTAACCGACGAGTTCAATTTCTCTTTGAGGAGGCCCATCGCTGCTATCTGTATGGTTTTCACTTAGCCTGTGCGGTGTTCTGCCGCGCCATTCTAGAGGGAGCACTCAAGGAAGTCGCCGATCCGCAAAGTGAAACCAATCATTCAATCCATGACATGCTGGGAATGGCAGTGGAGAAACACCTTTTGACTGATGCTCGTCCGCGTTGCGCCCGTGAAGTGGCCAAGGCAGGCAATAAAGCCATTCACGACCCTGAGATGTTCAATCGCGATTATTCCGCGGAAAAAGTTGAAGAAATCCTGACCAACACGCGCAAGGTGCTGGAAGAATTGTACCGGCTGCCGGCTCTGTAGGTTCTGTGCCTGGCGGCCTAGAAAGGCGAGGACGCCCGCGCCTGCATCGCACTCAGAAGATTTTCGCAGAATCCAGCAGAATCGTTACTGGCCCATCGTTGACCAACTCCACTTCCATCATTTCCTGAAAGCGCCCGGTCTGGCAGGGAAGGCCTGCGGCCCGGATTCGTTCAGCAAAGTATTCATAAAGCTGCCGAGCGTGCTCCGGCTTGGCTGCGGCATCGAACGACGGCCGCTTGCCGCGGCGCACATCGCCGTAGAGCGTGAACTGCGAGACCACCAGGATTCCGCCGCCCACTGCCGCGGTATCCAGGTTCATCTTTCCGTTCTCATCTTCGAAAACACGCAATCCAGCTATCTTGTCGGCCAGATAACCGGCGTCCACCTCAGTGTCAGCATGAGTCACGCCTAACAGAACCAGCAGACCGCGCCCAACTTCGCCCACGATCTCTCCGTCAATCGCGACCTGCGCACGGCTGACCCGTTGAACGACAGCACGCATGATTCTCTCATCGCCTCATTTCGATGCTTCGCTCACCAGGGACTCTTGCCCGGCTACCGCGAGCCAGCGGCCCTCACGGTAGACGAAGATGTCGGTGAACCGGACCTTGGCGCGAGGTTGCCCATCGGCGTCGATCACGGTGTTTAATCCACGAACATAGCCGAATTCTCCGTAGACGTGCGGATGCAATTCGCTCAATTGATTGCGTCCGGGTTGACGGTGGATGACGCTCGCCAAGTTTTCGGCACGGTCGCGCAGCATTCCATGAAGATCCACCTCCTGAAATTCGTCGGCCAGCAGGCAGCCACCGCGTCGGAATCGTGCTGATCGAGAGCCTGCGCCCAGGATTGCTCGGTCTTAATCAAGGCACCCTCGTCTCTGGTCTGCCCGGTCGGACAGCCGCCAAAGGCAAAGGGACAAATCAGAAGCGTGAACCATAAGATACGTTTCACTCTTACCCTCCTTGCTTCTTGATCGGCAACCATCATACCTCTTGAAAAAACCGCGCTTTCTGTTGACCATGACGTTTGACCGGGCAACTTTCAGCAGTTAGGATTCTTATGGGACTTCTTAGAGCCGACCGCAGTCTGATTTGGTTGCGGAGGACTCGCCTTTACATCGATTCGTGCTGGCCAGTACACTACTCGTTCCCTTTTACGATTCTTCGGGAGGTGGATTGCTATGGCCGTTGGAGAAAAGTTGAAAGAGATCAATGAAAAAGTAAAGCAGATTATCAGCGAACAACTGGGAGTCGACGAAGCCGAGGTTACGCCCAGCGCTTCGTTCGTCGACGACTTAGGCGCGGACTCACTGGACCAGGTTGAACTGGTGATGGCCCTCGAGGAAGCATTCGATCTGGAGATTCCTGATGAGGATGCGGAGAAGATCCGCTCGGTTCAGGATGCCATGGATTACATCGATAAGCACGCCAAAGTGGCCAAGTAAGTTGCACTTCCAAAATGGAGGCTGGGCGTCCCCGCCCGGCTGGACGGGTGCGACGCCCGTCCTCCATCGTGACATACACGCAATCGCAAGGAGAACTCATGGCAGCCGTTGACGAAAAAGTGAAACAAATTATCGTGGAACAATTGGGAGTGGATGAGGGCGAAGTCACACAAAATGCCTCGTTCGTGGACGATCTGGGAGCCGACTCTCTGGACACCGTGGAATTGGTCATGGCGTTCGAAGAATCCTTTGAGATCGAGATTCCCGACGAGGATGCCGAGAAGATCCGCACCGTGCAGGATGCGATCGACTATATCGGCAAGCATGCGAAAGGCGGGAAGTAGTTGGGCAGACGGGTCGTAGTTACTGGCATAGGCCTGATCTGCGGGGTGGGCAACACCACCGAGGAGATTTGGCGAAACCTGCTCGCGGGCAAGAGCGGAGTGGCGCGCATCACTCACTTCGATGCCGCACAGTTTGCTTGCCAGATCGCAGCGGAGGTCAAGAACTTCGATCCCCTGAATTTCGTTGAGAAAAAAGAATTGAAGAAAATGGGCCGTTTCATCTACCTGGCCCTGGCCGCCGCCGACGAGGCCATGAAAGCCGCAGGCCTGCAGGTGACGGAAGAGATTTCGACCCGAACCGGAGTGCACATTGGATCCGGAATCGGCGGGTTCGATGTCATTGAGCGCGAGCACATAAACCTGCTCAACGGCGGACCGCGCAAGATCTCCCCATTTTTCATTCCTGCCTCGATCGTGAATCTCGCTGCGGGACATGTCAGCATCCGCTACAACGCCAAGGGCCCGAATGAGGCCACGTGTACGGCGTGCACATCCAGCGCGCACTCGATTGGGGATGCCTACAAGATCATCGCGCGCTGCGATGCCGACATCATGATCGCCGGGGGAACGGAGGCCGCGATTACCCCCATGGGCGTTGGCGGTTTCGCTGCTATGCGTGCGCTCTCAACCCGTAACGACGCGCCCGAAAAAGCCAGTCGTCCCTGGGATTCAGGACGCGACGGATTTGTGATTGGCGAAGGCGCAGGAATCTTGATTCTCGAAGAGCTCGAATTTGCCCGCCAGCGAGGGGCGAAGATTCTGGCTGAAGTCGTGGGCTATGGCATGAGCGGAGACGCCCACCACATCACCCAGCCCGCCGAAAACGGCGATGGTGCGTATCGTGTCATGCTCAACACTCTCAACGATGCCAAAGTGTCCCCGGAGAAAGTGGATTATATTAACGCGCACGGCACTTCGACGGATCTCGGCGACAAACTCGAAACCATCGCCATCAAGCGCGCCTTCGGCGATCACGCCCGCAAACTCGCAGTCAGTTCAACCAAGTCGATGACGGGGCATTTGCTGGGTGGCGCCGGCGGACTCGAAGCCGGCATCACCGTGCTCGCGCTCCGCGACCAGATCTTGCCTCCCACCACGAACCTGGATAATCCCGATCCCGAGTGCGATCTGGACTACGTTCCCAACCATCCCAGGAAAGCGGACGTGGAGTACGCCATGTCCAATTCCTTTGGCTTCGGCGGAACCAACGGCGCTCTGCTTTTCCGGCGCTGGGCCGAATAGCGGTGCAGCCGACTCATGGCCAATTTCACTCAGCCCCAGCTGATCTCAATGGGACCGAGATCGGGTTATAGGCTGCTCAGCGACGACCAGCACCCTTCGCATCATTGAACCGCAGAACTCAAGGCAGTCGATCGTTAAACAAAAAGCCCCTTTCTGCCGATAGGCCTTGAATGGCAGTTCTGCGGCCCAACCACGCCCGCAAGCGAAGTCTCATCTACGCCTTTTTCACCGTGGCGCTGCTTCTCGGTGGCCTTCCCACACACCGGTCCCCGTGGCAGGGCACTGCCGAATTGCACACTCTGTTCGAAACCGTTGCCACGGTGTTGGGCTTCGTGACGGGCGCGATGGCCTTGGTACGCTACTACACCAAGAAAAGTGCGATGTTTCTGCTGCTGGGCAGCGGCTTCCTGGGAGGGGCTCTTCTCGATGGCTATCATGCGGCGGTAACCTCGTCGTTCTTTGCCGGCGATACTCCTTCTGCCCTTTCCACCCTCACGCCCTGGAGCGGGGTCATGTCGCGTGTGTTCATGTCCCTGCTCATGTGTGCAAGTCTTCTGGCCTGGAGACAGGACAAGTCCAGGTCGGCGGGGATCGTGATTAAGGAGGGGCCGGTTTACTTGATCGTCGGAATCTGGACCGTCGTCAGTTTTTTTTGCTTCGCGTTGCTGCACCTGCCACCTCCTTTCCATCCTCACCATCTGGTTCATCGGCCCGCCGACTTCGTTCCGGCTTTCTTTTTCGCTTTGGCCGCGATCGGATATCTGCGGAGGGGAGCGTGGAAGACCGACGACTTTGAACATTGGTTGGTGCTGTCCCTCATTCTGTGTGCGATCGGCCACATGGGATACATGTCTTTTTATAGTCGAATCTTTGACACACAGTTTCTTGTCGCTCACGGGCTCAAGATTCTGGGGCACATCTTCGTGCTGATAGGGCTTTTCATCAGCATGTTTTCCATCTTCAAGTCAGAGGCAAGAAGCACAAGCGATTTATTAATAGTCAACCAGTCGCTCGAGGCGCAGATTGCGGAACGTGAAAAAATCGAAAAAGAACTGCAGCGGGCGCACGACAACATGGAAGAACGTGTCCGGGCGCGTACTGCCGATCTGGGTAAAGCGAATACGTCTTTGGAAGCGGAGATCGCCTTGCGTGGCAGCGCTGAAGAGGCGCTCTCGCAGGAACGCTCGATCTTACGCTCCTTGATCGATAACGTGCCCAATTTCTTGTACGTAAAGGACAGGCAGGCCAAGTTCGTTGTGGCCAACCTATACTGCGCACGGCAGTTGGGTTTGGACGGTCCAGAGGACCTGCTGGGCAAGAGCGATTTCGACCTTTACCCGCAACCTCTCGCAGCCGGTTTCTATAAAGATGACCAGGCCGTGATTCTTTCGGGAGAGCCTCTGCTCAATCGTGAAGAAATCGTCGTTGACCACCACGGAAACCCGACATGTGTCCTATCTACAAAAGTGCCTATCCGAGGTTATAACGGCCAGATAACCGGGATTGCAGGAGTAGGAATAGACATAACCGAGCAGAAGCGGGGGGAGGCCGAACTGCGAGATAGCAGAGCGCTGTTCATGCTGTTACTGGATTCCATTCCCGAGGCAGTTTACGGCATCGACCTGAAGGGCAACTGTACGTTTTGCAATCCTGCTTGTGTCCGGCTACTGGGTTTTCAGAAGGCTGCTGACTTATTGGGTAACAACATGCACGACTTGGCCCATTATGCCCGGCCCGACGGAACGCCTTACCCAGTAGACGAGTGTCATATTTACGAAGCTTTTCGCGACGGGCACGGCACGCACCGGGACGACGAAGTCCTCTGGCGCGCCGACCACACCAGCTTTCCCGTCGAATACTGGTCTCACCCCATGTACCAGGATGGAGCGATCATCGGCACGGTCGTAACTTTCGTAAACATTACGGAGCGAAAGCAAGCCGAGCAGGTTTTGCGAGAGACCAGCGAAGCAGCCGAAGCGGCCAGCCGCGCCAAAGGCGAATTTCTCGCGAACATGAGCCACGAAATCCGCACCCCCATGAATGGCGTCATCGGCATGACGGAACTGGCGCTCGATACCGAGCTTACCCAGGAGCAGCGCGGCTATTTGAACTTGGTCAAGAGCTCTGCCGAGTCGTTGCTCATGCTGCTCAACGACATTCTGGACTTCTCCAAGATCGAAGCCGGCAAGTTAGACATGGAGACCATCGAATTCAATCTGCGCGATTGCCTGGACGACACTATCAAAGCGGTCAGCTTGCGGGCGCACGAGAAGGGGCTCGAACTTGCATGCCACATTCTGCCCGAGGTTCCGGATGCGTTACTAGGCGACCCTACCCGTCTACGTCAGATCGTGACCAACCTTCTCGGCAATGCCATCAAGTTCACCGCCAAAGGCGAAGTTCTCATCCGCGTCGAAACGGAGCGCGAAACCGAGAGTGAAGCGATCCTCCATTTTGCCGTAAGCGACACTGGAGTCGGAATTCCTGCGGACAAACAGGCTTCGATCTTCGAGGCATTCACGCAAGCGGATAATTCAACCACCCGGAAATATGGTGGAACCGGCCTGGGCCTTTCGATTTGCTCACGGCTGGTCGAAATGATGGGCGGCCGGATGTGGCTGGAAAGCAAAGCTGGGCAGGGCAGTACATTTCATTTCAGTGCTGCTTTCTCGTTGCAGAAGGCCTCCCCGAGCAAAGCCGTGTCTATCGGTTTAGAGGGGCTTCGCGCCTTGTCCGTGTTGATCGTGGACGACAGCGCGACCAACCGGTGCATTCTGAAAGAAATGTTGCTGGGTTGGCAGATGCGGCCAGTCGAGACTGCCAGTGGCCGTTCCGCTTTGGATGCCTTAAAACGCGCCGCCACGAACGGAGCCGCCTTTTCTCTGGTGCTGCTTGACGCCCAAATGCCGGAAGTCGATGGTTTCCAAGTCGTCGAACAAATAAGACAGGACTCGCAACTGTCAAGCACGGTTGTGGTCATGCTCACTTCGGCGGGTTTGCGGGGCGATGCCGCGCGCTGCCGGGAGTTGGGAATCCAGGCGTATTTGCCCAAACCAATCAAGCGTTCAGATCTTCTCGAAGCCATTAAAACCGTGTTGAGCTCGCCGGCTCGAACCCAACAGGTGCCAGGGCTGGTCACGGTTCACTCCTTGCGAGAGAGTCGGAGACATCTCCAAATTCTCCTGGCCGAGGACAATCGGGTGAACCAGTTACTGGCGACGCGTTTGCTCGAAAAAGCGGGCCACGCCGTGGTCCTGGCAGAGACGGGCACGGCTGCGCTGGAAGCCCTGGAGAAACATTCTTTCGATCTGGTCTTGATGGACGTTCAGATGCCGGAGATGGATGGCCTGGAAGCCACGGCCAGCGTCCGCCGGCGCGAGCAAAGCACCGGAAAACACATTCCGATCATTGCCATGACGGCGCACGCAATGGTGGGTGACAAGGATCGCTGTCTCCAGGCCGGGATGGATGCCTATATTTCAAAACCGCTCTCAGTCAAGGATCTTTTCGCGACAATCGAGGATCTCTTTCCGTCTTCAGTGGAGTCTTGAGAGCCTGAACTCCATGCACTGGTCGCCTGTCGGCTTTTTCGGGTCCATACAAGATAATATGTTTACGACTAAATTAGCGTTTTGATAATACGAGGGCCGATTCAGCTTCACACCGCGATCGGTTTCAGTGGGCAAGGAACGGTGGCCGCTTTCGCCGAACAACATTGCATCCCGAATTCGTCCCATTTTGGCAAGGAACTTTAGGTCTCTCCCGGCCTTCCTCTGGTAATAAGACCTTGGTACCCAGGGATTGACCTTCTTCCACTTTGCCAATGCCGATAGTGCAATACAGAATAGATTTAGCGGCAAGATGACTCTTCCTATGGATAAAGCCTTTGCAACCGCTGTCATGCCCACACTTAGCACGAAGAAGGCCTCGGCCCGAGTGGCCTTGGTCGATATGAAGGAACCGGCTAGGAGTACTCTTGCCGAGTGTTTCCGGCAGTTTGGGATCGAGAGTATCTCGTTGAACGGGAATTCCACCGAGCGCCTCAAAAAAGAGAAGTTTGAGGCTTGCGTGATCAAGCTGGGCCCGACGGCTCAGGCGGTAATGGAGTCCGCGCGCACTTCGCCCTCAAATAGCCGGATCGTGCTCTATGCCGTAGGCGGCAGTGCCCAGGATGCGATGAGTTATTCGAAGTACGGGATCAACGCTATTTTCCACGAACCCATCGAGCGCCCGGCGGTGTTGAAATTAGTCCGGGCCACACAGATGCTCGTCTTGCACGAGTTGCGGCGTTATGTCCGGGTTCCGGTGATTACAGAAATCTCCCTGGTGTTCAACGATGGCCGCAAGGTGACAGCAACCAGCATTGAAATCAGCTCGGGAGGGATGTCCCTGCGCAGCGCCGACGATATTGCGATTGGGCAGTCAGGAGAAGTTTCGTTTGCTTTGCTCACATTGCCGAGGGTCTGGATTCGCTGCGCGGTAACATGGCACAACGTGAATGGCAAAACCTTCGGCATCCGCTTCGATAATCAGGACGAGCGTCGTTTCAGGGTCAAAGAGTGGGTCGACGCCTATCTGGAAGGTTAGCTGGCTCCTCGCAATCGCCGACTATCGCAATTTCCTCCGAACCCGCGGTAATTCCAGCGCAATCCCCTGAGTGATTTCTCTACAATCACTCAATGGACCACCACACGGTAGCTGCCATCAGCATCGCAGGGACCTTTTTTGACCTGCTGGGCAGCCTTTATCTTGCCTACGACTTGTTGGGTGGACAACACGGCCCGCTGCGGCTGCTTACCCGTGCCGTGACGTACTCTGTCGTTTTCGGCGTCGGATATGGCATTGGCCTGGGTCTGTTCTTTGGCCTCGCCTCGGGTCTCGCAACCGGCCTCACGATCTCGATTGAACTCAATCGAGCAGCGCGCAGTTTGCCGCACTACTCTTTGCCTTGGGAGGGATTGTTCAGCGCGATCCGAGGCCTCGCTTTTGGCGCTGGACTATATCGGATTCTAGGCCTCGAATACGCAACCGCATTCGGCACCCTCATCACCATCGGTCAAATATTCGCTTATTCGCGCGGCATGCGGCCATCGATCGACTATGTAGCCTCCCGCCGCCCGCGCCTTACCCGACGGCAATTCTCGGGAACGCTCGTTCGCACCGTTGGCTACATCGTCACGGCACTGGTTTGTAGTGCTCTCGTGCATCGCTTTGACCACGCGTGGCCTTTTGCCATCCGGGTAGGGCTGGTGACCGGCCTGGTCACCGGCATTGGGGTAACGGTGAATCCCTACATCGAATATTACGCGGACAACCTTCCGGAGCGGCGGCTTGGAGCCTTCGGCATCGCACTCATTTTTTGTGGTTTTGCTCTGCAATCGCTTCAATATTGGCTGGCATTGTTTGACGTACGCGTCACGTAAAAGCCTTCACCACGGAGCCACGGAGAACTCAATTAGGCTCTAGCAAGAATTGCCGATACCATCATTGCTCTTGAACAGTGAAGGCCCACTCCGTGTCTCTGTGTGTCCGTGGTGAATGGGTTAGACTAGGCGTGCTTCGCGAATCCGCAAGCTGGCATGTAGAATTGAGACAGATGGCAGGTGCTTCCCAGTTCGTCCAGATTGATGTCGGCCCGCCGGTCCGCCAGCCCAAGCCGGAGTGGCTTCGAGCCAAGGCTCCGGTGGGCGAGAACTTCCACAATCTCAAGAAACTGGCCCGTGGCTTGGGATTGCACACGGTGTGTGAATCGGCGCAATGCCCCAACATCGGAGAGTGCTGGAATCACCGCACCGCCACATTCATGCTTCTGGGCGACATCTGCACCCGGCGCTGTGGTTTTTGCGCTGTACCCAAGGGCAAACCTGGTGCGATTGACTGGGACGAACCACGCCGCGTGGCCGAGGCAGTGGCGACGCTGGGCTTGAAACACGCGGTCGTGACCAGCGTTAATCGGGACGATGACAATCTAGGCGGGGCGCGAGTTTTCGCGGAAACGATTCGAGAGGTTCGTGAGTTGTCTCCGGACTGTCGCATCGAAGTCCTGATTCCCGATTTCCAAGGCATCGATGAGGCGTTGCGAATTGTTCTTGATGCGAAACCCGATGTCCTGAATCACAATACAGAAACCGTGCCGCGGCTTTATCGCGTCGTTCGTTCTGGCGCGCGCTACGAGCGCACGCTGCGCCTGCTTGAGAACGCCAAGAAGTTCTCGCCGGGGATGGTAACTAAGTCTGGCGTCATGGTTGGCTTAGGGGAGTCGGTCTCCGAGCTTGTGGAAGTGTTTCGTGATCTCGGGTCGCGTGGTGTCGACATCCTCACGGTGGGCCAGTATCTGCGGCCATCGCGTGATCACCTTCCGATTGCTTTGTTCTACACCCCGGATGAATTCCGCTACTTGAAGGACGAGGCCCTCCGATTCGGCTTCCGCCACGTGGAATCAGGGCCGATGGTGCGTTCCAGCTACCACGCCCACGAGCAGGCCGAGTCTACTTCACCAGTTGGGCGTAGTCAGCCCAGCATCGTCTAGCGCAGCTTCAGTTTGCCTCTTGCACGCATGTCATCCCGAGGAACGCGAGGGATCTAGCTCTTTGCATTGGCGGCGATGGCGATTGTACAAGCAAGAACCTAGATCCATCGCTCGGCTCGCGATGACAAGATGATTTAATCCGCTCGGGATGACAATTGCGTTTAGCCGCCGCTGGGCGATGGAACAACCCTTAGAAAATCTTCAGGTGGATGGTCAGATACTTCTTGGGATCCTGGCGTATCGCTTTGATCAGCTCCTGCGCCTGCTGCAGCAACGCGTCGGTGTGGTTGTAGACGGACGGATCCTGCAGCAGTTTCCCTATCGTCCCCTCGCCTGAATTCAGACGGTCGCTCAGGTCCGAAAGTTTGCTCATGGTATTTTTCAGCTTCTCGGCAAACTGTTGATCCTTGGCCAACACACCCAAGGCGCCCTTACCCGCGTTCACATCCTCGGTCAATTTTTTCACATTGGCGATGGTGTCGTTAGCGGTATTGTAGAGTGTGGGATCCTTCAGGAACTTCCCGGCAGTGCCTTGGCCTGCGTTTAGTTGGTCGATAATCCCGTTCAACTTTTCAATGGTTGCATTTGCATTCTGATAAAGCTGATCGCTAACGAGGAGCTTGCCAATACTGCCTTTGCCTGAAACTACGTCATTGACGAGGCCCTGGAATTGGGCGACAGTGTCGTTAAGCCGGTTGTAGAGGCTGGGATCGTAGATCACTTTGCCGATAGATCCCTGGCCGCTTTCTACATAGGCCAGGATCCGATCCACCCGTTTCTCCAGCGCGTCGAGATTTTGCAATGTGCTTTGGCTGGCACGCACTACATCCTGAATTTGGGGTGTGTCTCGTGTAGTCAGCACGTCTCCTTCCTGGGCCTCAGGTCCGTGCGCCTGCGAGCTGTCGATGTCGATGTAGGTCTCGCCCAGCACTCCCGCGGTGGAAAGCAAGGTTACCGAGTCCTTGCGTAGACTGCCTCGGTACTTGGTGTTCACTTTCATGATGATTTCTACCGGGGTCAACCGTCTGGCTGGATCGGAGACAACCCGGATCCCGGAAATATTGCCTATGTCCACGCCCTGGAGGCGAACCGGCGCACCCTCGCGCAAGCCGCCGGCATTGTCGAAGTACGAGATCAAAGTAATCTTCTTGGTAAGAATTCCTCCGGTACCACTCATGAGCAAGATCAGAATGCCCAGCGTGATGCTGGCAATCAGCACTGTGAGCCCGACTTTCAGTTCAGACCACTGCAACTGCTTCTGGCTAGGCACTAATTCTCCCCAAGCGCGTCATGGCAACGTTCTCTGTGGCGACCCGTAAAACCAAAAGTGGATTCCAGCATGATACCAGACAGTCAGCGAGCGATTCTCGTCAGGCGCGCTGCCGCTGCAAAGTTGGTGCGAGCAGGATGGCGAACAGATACGCGCCGGCGCCGCAAGCCAAAGTGGCATTGAGTCCAAACTGGATGGCAATGACCATCGCTAGTACGGAGCCCAATACGCTGGAACCCGCATTCATAGCCCAAGCCCACTCTACTGAATTTTCCTGAAACCTACTCTCACCCGCCGTGGGAAACTCCGGCACGGGAACGCTGGCCAATGCCCGTAACCCGGTAGGAAATGGCATCCCCATGGCAAATCCTAAGGGAACCAGCAGAATCGCGCTCACCAATAGTTTGGCCGCGAAGGAAAGCCCGACGAGCGCGTTTAGAAGTCCCGGCAAAATGAAAACATACAGCAGAAGCGCAGCCGTGATAAATGCCAGCGGAAGCCAGGCGCGCTGTCTCCGAGCCAGCCATTTACGCGATGCCAGACTGCCAGCGCCGCTCGAAAGCAGGAGCAGAAACACGACAACCGTAAGGGCATAGGTCGGGTGCCCGAGAAATAGAACGAAGCGTTGGATAAAAGCAATTTCCACCAGGATGTATCCCAGACCGACAGCGACAAAATACAACAGGCGGACCGGCCGTTCGCGCGCGTTTCCACTGCGCACCGCGAGGGGAATCACCAGAAATGCGAGCACCGCGACAAAAGAAATCACGAGCACCATAGCCAGTACAACGACGCCCAAGTTCACCTTCCAGTCGATGCCTTCGCTCAAATCGTCATCGTGCAGAACCTGGTCCAGCTTTAGCGTGAAAAAGAAGAAGGGCCGGTTATCGTTTACTGGCGCCACATTGTAAGGATATTTCTCCGCAAAGGCATAAGAATCGTTGCGCGCGATCAAGGCCGAGAACGGATTATCTTTAGGATCGGAAGGAAGGTACAGCGCCACTAATTTGGGATTGCTCGCCAGGTGAGATCGAACCTGTTCCTCTTCTTCCCGCGTGAACGCACTCTTCTTCGCCAGCACCACGACTGGAATTCCGTCTTCGTCCAAATCCCCTTCGGAGACTACGATGAAATTCCTGGCTGGATTCTCGACTCCCTGCTCATGCAGCGCTTGCATAGCGACCGAAACCACGCGCAAGGCTTCGCGCGGCTGACGGAACTCCCAGCGAGTGATCGCGACCATGCCATCGGGTCGCAGGTGCTCGAAATATTCCCGGAATGCCTCCACGGTGTACAGACTGTTTTCGCTCAGGGCGAACGCACCCGCGGCAGTTGAAGCCCAGGTGTCAACCAGGGTCATCTGGACTACGTCGAAGTTTTGCTTAGCGTTGCGCACGAACGATCGACCGTCCGTCACATGAATATGCACTTCGGGACGCTGGTACAAGTGACACGAATATTCCGCATAGCGATCGCGCATCACCGTATTCGCAATGATGGGATTGATTTCGATTCCAGTTACGCTGGGGCTGCCGTTGGCCACGGCGCGAAGCACATCGACCCCGCCGCCGGGTCCAATGATGGCGTACTCTCCGTGTGGGCGCAGAACATTAGCCAGCGCGGGAGGCGCGGCCATCAGGTTGTGTTGCCACTCCGATCCCTGCCACTGCTTCGGGTCGGCGTTCATGATGTAGGTAGAAGCATCGGCATCAATCACTACGGTTTTTGCTTGGTCTTGACGATCTACTTCCACACGGGAGATGGCGTTCCAGCGGGCGAACTCTACCCAAGCCTTGTCACGAAAGATGCCTTTCGCATAGACGACATCGATCAGCCTTCCCGAATAGTTCGCGGCAATCAGCAACAAGAGGACCGCTGCCAGCCCTAGCGTCAGTTTTCGCAGATTCGGGCGGACGGCCCAGACAGCTCCCGCGACAGCTGCCATCGTCGCTGCGAACAAAATGGTATTCGGCCCTCCCACCCAGTTGAGGAGAGGAACAATTCCCAAACAAGCCAGTGCGCCACCTAGGAGATCCGCTCCGTATAGGCGCGAAATGTGGTGCGATTCCCGGGCAAAGAGAACAGAGAACTCGAGACCCGTGACGAAAAATGGCACGGCAGAAGCCAGATAGATCGCCGTAAGACGGAACAAATTGGCTTCCGACAAGCTCAGCGAAACCGGGACGTGCAGCACGATCTCCAAGACGAGCGGAACCACCAAGGCGTTAATGACACAGAGCCATGAAAGCAGGATGCGGGTGGAGAAGCGGCCTAGCCAGTTTTTTCCTAAGTGTGCGAATACTCCGCCGGACCCGAGACCGAGCAGCGCGATTGAGATTGCCAGAAAGGCGAAGTGATAAAACAGCACCACGGAAAATAGTCGCGTAAGCGCCAACTCCAGAAGCAGCGCCGCGAAACTGCTGACCGCGACGCCGGCCAGCAGGGAACGCTCGGAGCTTGTTTCGGAAGTGCTCGTCCTGCTGATTGGAGGAGTTTCAGTTATAGCGGACATTCGGTCTTCGCTCTGGAATGCGACAGTCTAACAGAAAGCACTCAGCATTCAGCCGTCGGCACCCAGCCATGTCAGAACCCGCGCCGAGCAGCCGTCAACCTTCCAGGATAACCTGCGCGATGGCGTATTCTTTCGTGTGGGAAAGGGAGAGCGCAACATGCAGCGCGCCCAGCTTGGACGCGAATTCGGCTGCCTTGCCGTGGAATGCGATGGTGGGACGGCCTCCCGGCTGGCGGCATACTTCGACGTCACGCCACGTAACGCCATGATTCCAGCCAGTGCCGATGGCCTTCATCGCAGCTTCTTTCGCTGCGAATCGCGCCGCGTAGCGCTCAACCCGGTTGGCCTTCGATTCACAGTAGTGGATCTCAGCCTCGGTAAAGATTCTGCGCACAAAGCGGTCGCCGAAGCGCGCAATCGACGCCTCGATGCGCGGTACCTCCGCTATGTCGATGCCAGTGCCGACAATCATGAGACAGTGTAATGCTCGGGACCACGCGCCGTGACCCTTTAGACTCGCCAATAATCCGGCCGCCAATTCTTGATGGCCTTCTTAATATCAGCAGGCGCAAGATTCGCCGACAGGGTGCGTTCAACCAGCCCTGCCGCTTCTTCGTCCGAGGCAAAACGGAGTGCGATGAGCTGACGCTCGCTGAGCTTTCCGATCTGTGGGCGCAGCGAATCGGGCACCAGCATTGCCAGCCGCTCTCGCTCTTCAAGTCTTATGACGCGATCCTGCACTTTCAGCGCGTATTGCCTGAACCGGGTGACTGCAACGATTAAAGCCGTATTGAATATCACGATCCAGAAGTGCAGAAAACAGGGACGCCGGACCGCGACGACCACGCTGATGATCCACGAAATGACAAAGACCGGCGCTACAAAGTAGTGGAATGGAGGATCGAATCTTACATGATTGGCAAAAGTCTGCGGAGTACGTTCGGCCATGTTCACCTCATTGTGCTGCAAGTGAAAGTCTAAATCAGTGCGGGCACAATGCGCTTCCGAAGGTTCGATATATTCAGAGCAGCCTGTCGCCGCGATAAATGACCTGCCCATCGATCATGCGCGCTTCAGACATGAGTTCATGCTTTTTGACGGGTCCGGTTCCGTCGATATGAAAGACGGTGTGCCCGTGAGCCACCAGCCAATCGGAAACCAACATACGGTGGCAACGGAAATAAACTCGCTCAGCGCACATGTAAGCGGTCCGTGACTGCTCTGCCAGTTTGATCAGCTCGGCGATGCCGCGCCGGAAATCTTCCGTAAGCATGTAATCGGCATAGTTGCGGAAGCTGTCATTGCGTAGCGCGAGGTTGGGCGAATCCTCGCGGATCTTCTTGCGGCGTCCGCCAAGTTCTTTGAGCCAGATGTATCGAATTCCGGCCTCGTGTAGCGTTGTCTCCAGCGCTTCGCGATTGAAATGGGGCAAGCGGCGCGACATTGGAAAGGAGCGAATATCGACCAAGGTCTGAATCGAGTGAGCTTGCAGGACAGCAATGAGTTCATCCAGCGAGCGTGTGGAATGGCCGATGGTGTAGAGAGTCGCCACTACGTTCTTGCCCGATCATTTTCTCGCTACTTCTATAAGAGCCTTCACGATCGCTTCGTCCTGCTGGGGGAATACAGTGCGCAAATCGAGCAGCACGCGGCCGTCCTCAACCCGCGCGATGATGGGTGGATCGGCGGCCCGTAAGCTTGACGAGAACTCGTCAGCGCTCAAGCCCTCGCAAGCGATCGCTAGTAGTCGCGTCGGCAGTACAGCAGAAGGCGCAGCTCCACCACCGATTACGGACTCGCCGTCGATCACCTCTAGTGACAACCGGGACGGGATTATTTTCTCTGCCACCGCCTCCGCCCGCCGTCCGATCTCTTCTTTCGATAAATGCATCATGCGCAAGGCGGGGATCGCATCGTGGTCGCCTTTGACATAGGCGAGCAAAGTGGCTTCGAGGGCTGCGTAGGTCAATTTGTCGACCCGAAGCGCGCGGAACAGCGAATTCGCACGCATGCGAGCGATCAGATCACTGCGGCCACTCAGGATCCCAGCTTGAGGGCCGCCGAGCAATTTGTCACCGCTATAGGTCACGACATCCACCCCTTGCCGCAGGCTGTCGAGCACACTGGGCTCGCCCTTAACGCCAATCAAGCGTAGATCGAACAATGCGCCGCTGCCTAGATCTTCCACAAGAGGAAGCTTGCGCTTGCGAGCCAGGCTCACCAGTTCTTCGATTTGTGGTTGCTCGGTGAATCCGGTGATCTGAAAGTTGGAGCGATGCACCCGCAGTAGCAGCCGCGTCTTGTCGTTGATCTCTTTTTCGTAATCGCTGACGCGGGTTCGGTTCGTCGTTCCTACCTCGCGCAGGATGGCGTTCGATTTCGACATGACATCCGGAATGCGGAAGGAACCGCCGATTTCGACCAGCTCGCCTCGGGAAACGATCACCTCGCCGCCCTCCGCGAGAGTGTTGAGCGCAAGGAGGACTGCGGCGGCGTTATTGTTCACCACAATGGTGGAGATTCCCGGCTCGGCCCCACGGGCGGGGACGCCCGTCGCTGCGCTTTCATCAAGCAGTTTGCGGAACAGGCGGTCGACATGCACATCGCGCTTGCCCCGTTCGCCCGTTTCTACCTCGAATTCGAGATTGGAATAACTGGCCGCAGTTTCTCGAATGTGCTCTAGCGTCGAGGCCGGCAGCGGAGCGCGACCTAGATTGGTATGCAGAATAACTCCGGTAGCATTGATGACCGGGTGCAATGAATATTTCAGCGATTGCCGAACCCTCCGGATTATGGCGTTCTCGAGTCCAGAAAGAGCGAGATCGACAGCACTCGCGTCGAGGCGCCCGTCGCTAATTTCCTGCCGCAGCGATGCCAGCACAGCGCGGGCGGCATCGGTGACTGCGGCTTGACCTTCGCTCGCAGCGAGCGCCGCAAGCTCAGAACTGCGCTGGAGTTCATCTACCGAGGGCAGTTTTCGGTACAGATCGGCGATTGAGTCGATTTTCACCGGCATTGATTATCCCACTGCCAGCACCGTAAGACCAAGGCGTGGTCGAGATCTAGGCACGAATGAGGGCGTCCCTGTCCACGCGATTTCATAAGACGGGCGAGGATATCCGCGCTCAATCCCAAACGGCTAGCCAACTTCCACCAAGCCGTAACTCTTATGCCAGCGAGTGCGCATGTGACGCAGAGCTGTGTCGATTTCTGCTTGTGTGATTTCTGAGTCTGTACCCGCCAGGACTGCGGCGGCCTCGCGCTTGGCGGCTTCCAGTAACTGGCGATCGCGGATCAGATTCGCCACCTGGAAGCTTGGCATGCCCGCCTGGCGCGTACCGAAGAATTCACCCGGGCCGCGAAGCTCTAAATCAAGTTCAGCAATCTGAAATCCGTCGTTAGTGCGTACCATGGCATCAAGGCGCCGCTCTCCGTCTTCGGAAACCTTGCCTCCAGTCATAAGCACGCAGTAAGACTTGGCAGCGCCACGGCCAATGCGACCGCGGAGCTGATGAAGCTGGGCCAGTCCGAAGCGCTCCGCATGTTCGATGACCATCATGGTTGCGTTGGAAACGTCGACCCCAACCTCAATTACGGTCGTAGACACCAGAATGTCCAACTCGCCCTTCTGGAACAGCCGCATGACTTGCTCTTTCAAGTCAGGATCCATGCGGCCATGCAGGACGCCAACCCGCAGATCAGGGAAGATGCTCTTGCTCAGCTCTTTGTACATCTTCATCGCGGCTTTTAGTTCGGTCTCTTCGTTTTCCTCGATCACGGGATACACGACGTAGGTTTGATGGCCCGCCGCCGCTTGCTTGCGTACGAAGTCCCACACTTCCGTCGAGCGCTCGTCCGACACGCAGCGAGTCACGATTGGAGTGCGACCCGGGGGCATTTCGTCGATCACGCTCACGTCCAGGTCGCCGTAGAGCGTTAGAGCAAGCGTGCGCGGGATTGGAGTCGCGGTCATCACTAGAACGTCTGGCTCAGGAGAAGCTACCGAGTTCGGCTCGACCTGGGCGTCGCTTGATTTTTTCATGAGCTTGAAGCGCTGCAGGACTCCGAAGCGATGTTGTTCGTCCACGATTACCATACCTAGTTTTGCGAACTCGACTTTTTGTTCGATCAGAGCGTGCGTCCCAATCACGAGTTGGGCGTTGCCTTGCGCAATGTATCGGCGAGTTTCGCGCTTGCGATCGTCCTCCATCGAGCCGGTGAGGAGCACGACCCGATAGCCCGCGCTTTCGAGGATGCGGCGGGCAGAAAAATAATGTTGTTGAGCTAGGATTTCAGTGGGCGCCATCAGCGCAACCTGGTATCCGTTCTCCATTGCGATAATTGCAGCTTCAAAGGCGACGATGGTTTTGCCCGAACCCACGTCGCCCTGCAACAGGCGGCGCATGGGAAATGGTTTCTCCATATCAGAGGCGATTTCCTTCAGCACCCGCTTCTGCGCGCCCGTGGGATGGAACGGAAGAATCTTCTTGATGGCGGCGCGGGCGCGATCATCCAGTTGAAACGCGATCCCGGTTTGTGCCTTCTGCTCGCGACGTTTGAGTTCGAGTCCGAGCTCGACGAAAAACAGCTCCTCAAAAATCAGGCGCACATGAGCCGGCGTGCGTGAAGATTGCAGGTCCTCGATACTTTCGCCAGGCTCGGGCCAGTGAACTTTCTGCAAAGCTTCTCGTGGGGAGATGAGGCTCAGATGACTTCGAACTGCCGCTGGGACGGGATCGGGCAAATCCGAAGTCAAATTCTCGAGTGCGGCGTGAATGACGCGGCGAAACCAGCGAGAGCTTAGCCGGCCTTGCCCAATGGCCTCATAAATAGGCACGATCCGGCCGATTTCGAGCGATGCGGCCAATTTCTGTTCCGCAGAATCAGCGCCGCCGTCTTCGGAAGCTTCCCCAATGATTTCGAATTGAGGCTGAGTGAGTTGAAGTTCGCCTCCGCGGTAATCCTGCTCGACTTTTCCGTAAAGCGCCACGATCTGGCCGGGTTTGAATTTGTCCTTAAGGTAGGTGGCGTTGAACCAGATGCACTTCAGTCGCGTCCGGCCCTGTCCGGCAGTCATCTGAAAAATGGGCATGCGACGGGTGCGGAAGAGACCCGAAGTCCGCACTTCCGCAATCACGGTAGCCATTTCACCCGCGCGCAGTTCGGCAATACCCCTCGGGTTCAGCCGGTCCTCGTAACGAAATGGCAGATAGTGCAACAGATCGTCGAGGCTCTGGATGCCCTTGCCAGCGAGCAGTTCAGCAAGCTTCGGGCCCACCCCTTTCACGTATTTAACGGACGTGCTCAGTTGCAGCATCTGAAGGGATGTTAGCAGGAGCTCGGGGGTGCTATAGTCCGCGTGACGTTTCTAACCCGAGACCAGGCACCTCGATTCGATCGTGATCGGTCATGTCCAAAGCAGCAATCAATTTCGTTCATGCCCTCGCGGCGGTTCTCGCCGGGAACGCTGCCTATTTTTTGCTGGTTAGGCATTTACCGCCTCGCGCCCGCCACGTGCCTTTTCAGATCGACCTTGGGCTGCTGGTGGACTTCTGGCTGTGTCTGGTGGCATTCGGCATAATCAAGACTGTCGCTGGATGGAGGCGAGACTCGAATCGTTCCAGACGTTAAACTCGTCGGACCTCCAAACTCGATATTCTTTCCCCTGCAGCTCTTAAACCGCCGCAGTCGCCTGTCTGGATTTCGGACAAAAACCCGCCCTCCTGCAGTAGGTTACTTTCGGAACCTCCGTAACCGGGGATGGTACAGCTAGAATCTTGCCAGAGCATGCAAAAGATCTCCATTCTCTATGACGCGAGTCAGGCGGTACTCTCCACCTTTGATCTGGATGAGGTGCTGCAGCAGATCCTGACTATCGCGCGCGATTATTTTCACCTGCAGAACGTCGCTATCCTTTTGCGGGATAAAAACGAACTCTACGTGCGCTGCCAGGTCGGATGGGATGAAGGTCACGACAAGATTCGGCTCCCGATCGGAACCGGCATCACGGGAGCGGCGGCTCAGCAGAAACGTCCCGTCTACGCCGCAGACGTTACCAAGGACGCACGCTACATTCAGTCGTCCAGGAATACCCGCTCCGAGCTCGCCGTTCCATTGATGGTACGGGACGACGTGGTGGGCGTACTGGACTGCCAGAGCGAAAATCTCAACCACTTCGATTCAGAGACCATCGACCTTCTGGCGCTGTTTTCGACCCAGGCCTCCATGGCCTTGCAGAATGCCCGCCTGTACTCGCTGGAGAGACAGCGCGCCTCGCAATTGGAAGCGATCAACGCAATCGCGCAGCAGATGACGGCCGTGCTCGATTTGAAAGAATTGCTCTCCCAGGTATGCATGCGAATCCAGCACGCTTTTCAGCTTTGCCACGTTTCAGTGTTGCTGAAGGATGAGGAAGAGCTGGTTCTCCGCGCAAGCCATGGAAAGCTCACCGGACGCGCTCCTGAAGGCGGTAGGCTGCCCGACGATGCGGGACTTTGGCAACGAGCCCTGGCCGCGGGAAAGACGCTGATCGAAAACGACACGAGAGCGGCCTCTGACGTTGCCTTATACGTCGAAACCGCCTCTAGCATGTGCATTCCGCTGGTTTCATTCGGCCAGACTCTCGGGGTTCTAGTGCTGGATACATCCCGGGCCGGCGCCTTCAACCCTACCGACACGCAGCCGCTGGAGTCCGTAGCCGACATCTGCGCCACCGCCATTCAGAATGCCCATTATGTCGAACGGGTAAAACAGTTGGCCTATCTCGACGGGCTCACTGGAATCTTCAATCGACGGTTTTTCGAATTACGCATTGTGGAGGAAATCGAGCGCGCCGAACGCTTCGGCACAGGTATGGCCGTGGTCATGGTGGACATTGACCAATTCAAGCGCCTGAACGATGAATTCGGTCACCTGTTGGGAGACGAGGTGCTGCGGCAAGTGTCCTCCATTTTCCACCAGCAATTACGGAAGATCGATGTTCTGTGCCGCTTCGGAGGGGAAGAATTCGCCATTCTGCTCTGTCAAACCAACGCGGTTCACGCCTTGGGCGTCGCGGAAAAACTGCGGAAGTCGGTGGAAGCCTGGCAGTTCCCCGGCGTTCCCCGGCGGGTCACGATCAGCGCAGGAACCGCAAACTATTCCGAGCACGGTACTACGCGCGACGAATTAGTAAAGGCAGCCGACGCTGGATTGTATGCCGCAAAACAAGCAGGCCGGAATCGGGTCTTCCTGGCCCCAAGACGTGGGTTGGCGCAAGGCTCCGGTAAGTAAAGCCATCCTAAAATAAATGTCATCCCGAGCAGGGCGAGGGAACCGGGTCTTTGCCTGGGGATGCGATATCGACGGCGATGCGTTAGCCTAATGGACACATCGACTGCGAAATGTAATTTACCATCCCATCAGAATTCGGTGGGACTACCAAATTCCTCTCGTAGCTCTCGCTCGATCTCGTGCTGATGGTCCCGCCATTGCCGTTGCACATCGCGCATCTGCCTTGTGATCTCTTCGCTCCGTCTTTTGGCTTCGCGGGTTTGGCGCTCAATCTCCGGTTTCAGTTCCTTCATCTGGCGATTGATGGCTTCTTCCATCTCCGGCTTGAGGTGAGCCATTTCAGACTCCATCTTACTTAATTCCTCTCGTGTCGCCGCATCGATCTCAGGGATCTCAACGTCTGTACTTTCGCGGAAAAGATCCGATTGCTTGCGCTCCGGTAAAGTGATGCTGATGGTCTGTTCTTTCTTGTCGCGAATCACGCTGATACTGGCGGTGTTGTCCTTGCGCGAGCGCAGGGCCTGGCTGAAGTCCCCACTGTCATGGATCGGTTCGCCGTTGATCTTGATGATCACGTCCCCGGCGCGAAAACCAGCTTTGTCGGCACGGCTTCCCTTTTCAACCGAACGCACCAGCACGCCCACGCCGTTCTTGGCTCCAAAGAAATCTCCCAGCTGTGGCGTAAGGTTCTCCACCATCAGGCCACTGCGGGCGGAGGAGTGTACGACCACGATGGAAACCGGCATTTCGGGGAGGTCAGGCAGCACAGGCATCGTGGGCATAACCGGCATGTTGAACTTGAACTCTTTGCCATCAGGACTGTAGTTGTAAGAGTAATTTTTCTTGCGGTCGGCGAGCTCCACTTTGATGCTCATGGCTTGACCGTTACGGCTGATGCCCACTGTCACCACTCGCCCCGGTGGAGTTTCACGGATCATTCTCCGCAGTTGCTCGACGCTTTGCACATCCGCGCCATTCAACGTCAGGATTACGTCCTGCTCTTTGAGGCCGGCCTTGCCAGCGGGGGCATCCTGATCGACCATGGTCACTTCCACGCCGCGTTCGTCTTTCAGGTGCAGAGCCGCCAGTCGATCTGGAGTGATATCGCGCGTATCGACTCCGAGATAGGAACCGCCGCCCCAATCCTCGCTCGAGAAACCATAGGAGTCGCTCGCCAGCGCAAACGAAGGATTCTCGCCGGCGTAGGTCGATACTGCCAGAAGCGGCAGCGCAATCATTGTCATTAGAACTGAATTTCGCATGCTCAACCTCCCAAACCTTCCGCTAATTGCTAGACCGGTGGAAACAAATATCCCCCGTCGTGGTGCGTATTTTGAGCACCGGACCACCGCCGTTCAGACTTCCTTCCGCAGTAACCGTCTTCGGACCGTAATCGCCACCTTCACTGCTAACTCGGATATCCGGAAAATCCGAGCGAATATTGTGCCCATTGGCAACTTCGATCGACGCACGAACGCTAATGTTCACGTTGGGCGCCAGATAAACCGTGATGTCGCCTGCCGAAGTCTCCAGTTGCGAATCATGACGCTCGCCGTTCGACGCAACAAACTTTGCCACGATTGCGCCGCCGCCGGTTTCGGCGCGCGCTGATGGCATGCCGTTCAACATGATGCTTCCGCCGCCGGTCTCCGCGTGCACCGGTCCTTTGGCCGAGGCGAGATGGATGCTTCCGCCACCCGTCTCCATTTCCGCAGCGCCACCGATATCGCCAAGATCGATGCTCCCCCCGCCGGTGCTAGCCTTGACGCGTCCAGCGCAACGCTCCACGTGAATGTTGCCGCCTCCGGTTTCCAGCACCGCGTCCTGCAAGCCTGACACAATCGAAATCGTACCTCCACCACTCTCGGCCTCGATCTTTCCCTTTGCGCTATTTACCTTGATGTACCCTCCGCCCGTTTGCAGGCTGACGTCGGAGCCTGCATTTCCAACATCAATGCTCCCGCCCCCAGTTTCGGCCTTGACTGTACCGCCGATATCGTCGACGCGGATACTGCCGCCGCCACTCTGCGCATCCACCCGGCCTGTAACCCCCGTTGTACTGACGTTCCCGCCTTCGGTTTCAATGCTGATTTCATCCATCTCGCGTGGGACGTTGACCACAAAGTCTCCAGAAAACTTGTGCGGCCTTCCACCCTCCCAGTCGGCCACGATCCATGCCGTATCTCCGCGGACGTAAGCACTGATCTTGTAGTTATCAAATTCGCGTCGGGCCCTGTCCTCTGAACCGCTGTAAGAATGATTACGAATGACGTAGTTGATGCTCGACTGCGAACCGCCATCCACGCGCACCGAACCGATGTCGACCTTAATTTTAAGATTCTTGACCGTCGTCAGAGATCCGGTGATCTCTTGCGTCCAGTTTCCGCCATCGCCATACACACGGCCCTGTTGCGCGCTTGCCAGGGGCAAGATCAACAACAACACCGCAACGAATTTAGAGAGTTGCTTCAACATTCACCTTCCCGTTCTCTTCACTTACTCCGCCGACTCTTGTCGGCCCCGCCCATATTTCCCAACCAGCCTTCTAATCAAATTCAGGAAGCTGGGACAGCATAATACGAGCCTGCGAGCGAATATATTGGTTCTGATCGCTCCGCGCGAGCTCTTGCAAAACCGTACGCACGCTGCTATCAGCCCGCACCGGATCGAGCAGGCGCAGAGCGTCGGTTCGCACGCCCGGATTAGAATCCTGAATCAGGGCTTCGAGCACCACATCGCGCACCCGCGGATCGCTCTTCACGAACGGACCCAGGCTATCCAGAGCCTTCAACCGCACACCCGGATTCGAGTCATAGCGCAAGGCATACATCAGCGCCTCGCGAACATGCGTGTTGTTCGGTTCCTGAGTCAGCAGATCGACAGAATCCATGCGCACGCCCGAGTTGTAATTGTTGCGCGCGGCAAACAACAACAGCTGCTGGATGCGTTGATCATTGAGCGAGCCTTGCGCTTCCTGCGTCGAAACCGTGTTGTACTTGATGCTGATGTGGTTTGAGCCGGGATCTTGAGAGATGGATTGAATTCCGGTGATCGAAGATTCGGCTGGCGTGCTGACCGGGACTGAAGCAATCGAAGCGCCCCGGTCGCTGACAACTTTATAGGTGGTCGCAATGCCGCCCGCGAATCCGACGATAAAGATCGCTGCCGCCAACGCAGGAGCAAAACGAACCTGCCGAAGCCACGCTGCAGGATCGAAGATCAGCCGATGCCAAAACCGGCCCTGCTCCGCCGTTTCCAGCCCTTCCTGCAGCCGCATACGAGACGCCGCAACCAGGTTGGGCGAAGGCTCTTCGACCGGCAACTCAGAGAGCATGGTATGGAACTTGCGCGTCGTCTTGAGCTCAGCCGTGCAGTCGGCGCACCGCGCCAGATGCTGTTCGAGTTCATACCGCGCGTCATCGGGCAGCTCGTTGTAGACGTACAGCAGAACGTTTTCTTTAACCCACTCACATTTCATAATCACCCCCCTCAGGGGAAACCCTTATCTCATATCCGCCAGCGCGCCCCGCAATTTCTGAGTCGCACGAAACAAAGTATTCTTCGCCGTTTCTTCCGTCGTGTGTAAAACCTCACCCACGGTCCGAAGTTTAAGCCCGTGGTAGTGCTTCAATTCAAAAACCATGCGCTCCCGCGGCGTTAACTTCTCCAGCGCATGGCTGATGCGTTTGCCTAACTCGCGACGCATCAAGTCCCGCTCAGGATTCGCTCCCGATCGGCCGTCGGGAACTTGATCCAGCACATCGTACTGCTCCCCGGCAGCATCCGTCGCAACCGGCGCGTCTTCCTTGCGTACCTGCCGCTTGCGCAGGTGATCGAGACAAAGATTGGTCACGATGCGGTAGATCCAGGTGTAGAAGGAGCACTCAAAGCGAAAATTCCCAATGCTCTTGTAAGCCTTCAGGAACGCTTCCTGATAAACATCCTGGGCTTCGTGTTCCGAGCCGGTGAGATGAAGCGCAAGCCGCAGCACCGCCTGGTCGTAACTCCGCACCAGCTCCTCGAAGGCAGCGCGATTGCCATGCTGCGCTTCGCGGACCAACATCGTGTCGTCGATACGCCCTGAAGCCTGCCCAGCCATAAGGCCCCTTAATCGGGGCTCCTGGATTCCACCAGCTTCTTCCCTTGGGTCCCGACTTATTGCCGGATGGGAACTATCGCCAACTGCAAATGGTACAGCCCACGCGTCGGCCGGCATATTTTTCTCTGTCCTCGAATGCTCCGGGACGCCATTGCCGTTCTTCCCGGTCGCATAGCTATGGACGGCCTAAAAGCCCAATCGTGAGCAGGAATTATAGGAGTTTGGCAGGGTTTTTGCTGACAATGAACACATGTAACAGGATGGAAGAACAAAGGTTATTGGGTTCACGGCTGTCGCGGTGACGTCGGTGCTCAACCGAGCCGGTAGGACGTGACTTGAAGTTCGCAGCGCCAAATACGCAATCCGTTGTGAGAAGGATTGACAATGGGACTATCCTAAAAGCATTCGGATGATCACACCGTTAGGCACAGTTTGCATAGTCGCGATGAGTACCGCCTTCATGATCGCTGGTTGGTTCTGTGTGTTTAGGACGAACATGATGGTAAGTTGGGGAAGGAGGAACTACGAGAAAAACAAATTCATTCAGTCATACCCCTTCGCTAACATCGTGCAGAAGAGCTGGTATCCAACGTGCCTTCGCTGCGCCGGAATCTTCGTCTGGTTCTGGGTACTGGCAGTCCTACTCCTGCTGACTGTAAAACACTTTCGATAGGCACGTGGCAATCAACCGATTGAGCCTAAAGGTCGGGCCTTTGTCGCCCATCTTTACTCCGCGGCTTCTTTCTCGATAATGACCTTCAGGTGCGCGGTCACGTCTTTATGCAGCTTGACCGGAATCGTGAACTCGCCCAGAGTCCGTAGCGCCTCGTGCAGCTGGATCTTGCGGCGATCCACATTGAAGCCCTTTTTATCGAGCGCGTCCCCGATGTCACCGGACGTGACAGAACCAAACAGCTGGTCGTGTTCTCCGGAACGGCGCTGAAACGAAACCGAGAGACCATCAAACTGCTTGGCCAATTCTTCCGCCTGCGTCTTTTCCTTGGCCGAACGGCGCACCGATGCCGCCTTCATCTGCGCGATGACCGCCTTGTTGCCAGCCGATGCTTCAATAGCCAGCTTCCGCGGCAGCAGGTAATTCCTGCCGAAACCCTCGGCGACCTTCACTACGTCACCGCGTGAACCCAGTTTTGCCACATCTTCTTTAAGAATAACTTCCATAAGTAACTCCCGTTGAATCTGATCTCTCGAAAAACTACTTGTTGTCATCCCGAACGAAGTGAGGGATCTGGGGTATGACCGCGCCACTTAAGCCGTTGCAGGGAATTTCTACTAGAACCCCGTGTAGCCTTACGCAGCCCGCCCAGCAAACGGCAGCAACGCAATATTGCGAGCCTGCTTAATCGCCAAAGACAGCCGCCGCTGATGCGGCGTACAAACGCCAGTCAGACGGCGGGGCACGATTCTTCCGCTTTCCGCCACGAACTGCGCCAGCAAACGAATGTCCTTGTAGTTGATCGCTTCAATCTTTTCGACGCAGAACTTGCACACTTTCTTGCGCCGGAAATACTTGCGCCCACCCGGTCCACCGCCCTCGCGACCGCCGCCAGGTCCACCGGGACGAGACGACGGACGTCGTTCCCCGCGATCGGGTCGGTCGCCGCCGGAAGATGATTCAGATGCTCTAGTTTCGTCAGCCATGATGCTCCTTGTAATCTGTCGTTAGTCCTCGGTCGTTCGTCGTCGGCAATCCTGCGCCGCATGCGTTGGCCAACGACCGGAGGCCAACGACCAACGACGGTTCTTACGCCGTAGCCGCGGGAGCTTCCCCAGCAACCTCAGCCGGGGTCACAGGCGCTGCCGCTTTGCGCTTCGCGTCTTTGATCGCCTTGATCTTATCCAGGCGCTTCTGCTCTTCATCGATGCGTACGGTGAGAAACTTGATCACCGGCTCGGTAACGCGCAAGCGGCGTTCCAGTTCATGAATCAAGCCGCCACCGCCTTCGACCGTCAACAGCACGTAAATGCCGTCGTGAAACTTCCTGACGGTGTAAGCCAACCGCCGCTTGCCCATGCGCTCGACACTCTTCACCAGCCCGGACGACGCAGCCACAGCCGTCTCCAGCGTGGAAATAAGTTTGTCCTGCTCCTCCTCCGCCATATCCGGCCGGACGATGAACATCAATTCATAAGTACGATTCATTCAATTCTCCATCTCTCGCGGATCTTCAACTCCGTGTGCACCCGTGCAAATCTGCGGCTAATCTTTCATTCTTCAGGCTTGCGGTTGAAGCGATTCATCGCCGCCGCCGCGCCCTCCGTCACAATGGCTTTCACAGCACTGGCTGCGACCTCGAGCATCTCATCGACAACCTTGAGCTGCGCCTTACGAAACGGTGACAGCAAATAACTCATCCCATCTTCGATCTTGCGCTCGGGAGCAACTCCCATTCGGATCCGCAAAAAATCATTCGTGCCCAAAGAACTAATGATGGACTCGATCCCGTTATGTCCCGCCGAACTTCGCTTCCTCTGAATCCGAATCGTTCCCAGCGGAAAATCGAGCTCATCCTGAATCACAGTCAGGTCTTCTTCCACCCTGACGTCATGCTTCGTAACCAATTCCCGCACCGAGATGCCGCTCAGATTCATGAAGGTCTCGGGCTTGGCCAGCAGAACCGTCTCCGAACCAATCACCACTCGCGCAGTCAACGCCCGGCACTGCCGATTCCTGACTTCAACCCCGAACTCGTTCGCAATCCGGTCAACTACAAGAAATCCCAAATTGTGAGGCGTGAACTGGTACTCGATTCCCGGATTGCCCAGCCCAACAATAAGTTTCACATGTTCACCACAGAGGCACAGAGTCACAGAGAAAATCTCGGATTCGGTTTTCGATCAAGCCTTCTCTGTGTCTCTGTGACTCTGTGGTGAAATCTATTTCTTTTCCTTCTTCTCGGGCTTCTCGGCTTTCTCCGCCGCAGGCTCCGCGCCTTCCTCGCCCGCTTCCTGCTTGCCCTTCTTGATGACCTCGGGTTCTGCCGGACCCGCTCCTGCCTCGGCAGCAACCGCCTCCGGCGTAGCCACCTCTTCTTCCTTCACCGAGATCACCGTAGCCACCGGCTGGTTTGGATCAGTCAGGAATTTGAGTTTTTCATTATGCGGCAGATCGGACACGCGGAACACCTTGCCGAAAACCAACTCGCTGACATCCGCCTCGATGGACGCAGGAATGTCACTTGGCAAGCATTCGATCTCAACTTCACGCAGAATCTGCTCAAGAATACCGCCCTGTTGCTTCACTCCGGCCGCTTCACCCTTCAGCACGATCGGAACATTGACGGTCAATGTCTGATCCATCGCGATCCGCTTCAGATCGATGTGCAGCAACGCCCCTTTGATGGGCTCATACTGCCAGTCCACGATCATCGCCTTGGTGCGCTCCCCGCCATCGAGGGCCAAATCAAAAATAGTGTTGTAGCCAGTCTGCGAATGCAGAATCCGCGACACCTGCCGCGGATCGAGGCTCACGGACAGAGCTTCTTTGCCGGCGCCATACAATACTGCGGGAACTTTTCCATCCACCCGGACCCGGCGCGCATCGTTCTTCGTGCCAGCCACGCGCGCCTGCGCTTCCAGTACAGTATTTTCAGTTGCTGTTGCCATAAGTTTGATTCCTGTCTACAGAAATAATTTGCTGACGGACGTTTCCTCGTGAATCGATTGGATCGCCCGACCGATCAGTCCTGCGATCGACAAAACTCTGATCTTCGGCTCTTTCTGCGCCGCCTCACTCAGCGGAATCGTATTCGTTACCACCACTTCCGTGAAGTGAGACTTCGCAATGTTTTCTACCGCCGCCCCCGAAAGCACCGCGTGCGAAGCGCAAGCATAGACCGCAGTCGCGCCATTCTCCATAAGCGCTGAGGCAGTTTTTACCAGCGTGCCCGCAGTGTCGATCAGGTCATCGATCACCAGGCAAGTCCTGCCATTGACATCGCCGATCACGTGCATGATTTCAGCCACGTTCATCTCCACCCGGCGTTTGTCGACGATGGCCAGCGCAGCTTCCATCTTCTTGGCGAAGAAACGCGCCCGCTCCACGCCACCCGCATCCGGCGAAACCACCGTCAGATTCGGCAAGTTCAGCTTCCTGAAATGATCGACCAGCACCGGCGACGCGAACAGATGATCCACCGGAATATTAAAGAATCCCTGAATCTGGGGCGCGTGCGGATCAATAATCAGCGCCCGATCCGCACCCGCGGTAGTCAGCAAATCCGCTACGACCTTCGCCGAAATCGGCGCTCGCGGCTTATCCTTCCGATCCTGCCGCGAATAACCGTAGTACGGAACCACAGCGGTGATGCGCCGCGCCGACGCCCGCTTCAGCGCGTCAATCATCAATAACAACTCCATCAAGTGCTCGTCCACCGGACGGCACGTCGGCTGCATCACAAAGACGTCAGCCCCGCGCACATTCTCCTGAATCTGGGTGTACGCTTCGCCATCGCTGAAACGCGTTACCAGGGCCTGCCCGCGAGTCATTCCGAGAAAGGTGCAGACCTCATCGGCAAGCGCCTCATTCGCCGTGCCAGAAAAAATCTTGAACTTATCGTCGACGCGGCCACGTTGAGGCTTGCGCTCCGATTTTTCGTCGGCGCCGACCTGAGCCTTCTTCTCCGTCACCGTCGCAAGAGTTGCCATAAGTTCAGCTCTCGGCTGCTTTTCTGGCTGGGCCGCTAGGATTCGAACCTAGACAAAGTGCTCCAAAGGCACTTGACCTACCATTAGTCGACGGCCCAGTTTCCCTGAAAAACAGATTTCAATTGTTGACGACTGGCTGGCTCTTCTAGTGTAACTCGCCGCCCAGAATCGGCAATCGAAAATCGTCAATCGAAAATCTTCTTCCAGTACTGCGGACGCGTCAGCGTAGTCGTGGCCGTTGCCGGAATCCCGTCCTTGCGCAACCGAGCCGCAGCTTTCTCAGCCGCCGCGCGCGACGCAAACAACCCGTAAGTCGCGGAACCGGAACCGGATAGCGAGGCATACAGTGCCCCGGCTCGCTCCAGCACACATTTGACCTCGCGCAATTCGGGATATTTAGGAAAGACGATTCGTTCAAAGTCGTTTTCGATCCCGGTACGGACGAGGTCGAGAAGCGGATTCCCGGCCCGGCCCCTGCCTTTACTCACAGGGACACCGGATGAAGCCTTCCCAGTCTTACTTTTGCCCTGGGACAGCCCGCCCAGCCACGCCGAAAGCACGCGACCGAACTCACCCATTCTATCGGACGGAGCGGAGGCCGTCAATTTGGAGGTCTTGCCTTTGATCGTGTGGATCGTGTGGGGACGGGCGACGCCGCCCGTCGAAGCCGAGCGAAGCTCGGCAGCTGTTGATGTCGGAATTCCAGTCGAGACGTTTGCCGCGCCGTAGAAGGGCGCAGCTTCAATCTGATTTGTGCCGTGG
>JABDBE010000014.1:27500-57663 GCA_013288805.1 Acidobacteriota bacterium | reverse complement strand
ACCAGAATAGCGTCTACCGCGAAACCATGGCAAGTGTGGCGTTTGGCGGGACGTTGATCGTACAACGGTTGGCGAGAATTTACACGTTATTCATCTTGCGGTCACGACTTCGTAACAGACCACGGCCTAAACTACGACACCGAACAGGATAGGACACTGATGTTCTGTGGTCTTCCTTTCGCGTCGTACGAAGTCAGGTCTCAGACTGGTTGCGGTATGTCTGCGCGGCTCTCGGCATCGCGACAACTTGTCGCGCTTCCTTATTTCTTGATGCAGGTGTGGCGGCATGGCGTGTGCGCAGGTCAGTGCCCGGAGAGTGGATGAGGACGCGTTCATGAAGCGGCTCATTTTCGTTGTGGAAGATGAGATCGAGGTCTGTGAGCTGGCGCAGTGGTGTCTTGAGGAAGCGGGCTATGCGGTGCGTACGTTTTCCACGTCCAACGTGATTCAGGACGCAGAGGACAACCATCCTTCCTTAATGCTGATCACCATGATGATGCCGGATGGCAATGGACTGGATTTATGCCGGCAGATTCGCGAGAATCGCGCGCTGGCAAGAACGCCCATCGTCTTCCTCATTCCGGAGTCGGCGGAAGAGCACCGTGCCCTGGCTCTTGAGTCTGGCGCGGACGACTGCATCGTGAAGCCTTTCAGTCCGCGTGAACTGGTGGCCCGGGTGCAAGCGGTTCTGCGTCGCTTTGGACCCGCGAACGGACGATCACGAACCGAGACGGCGGATTTGGTCATCGACAGTTTGGCGATGAAGGTTTCCGTCCGCGGCAGTGAAGTGCCGACGACGAGTTTGGAGTTTCGCCTGATCGAATACCTGGCGCGCCATCGTGGCCAGGTGTTCACTCGCGATCTCCTCCTCGACGCGGTCTGGGGAGACATGCAATTCGTGACCCCGCGCAGCGTGGATGCGTGCATACGGAGAATCCGCGAGAAGATCGAACCCGACCGAACGAGTCCGACCTACTTGAAGACCATTCGCGGGGTTGGTTATCGCCTGGATGCGGTTGCCGCCTGGCAACTCACGCCCAACGACGGATGCACCTGCCTCGCGTGCACGACGCCGCTGGGGGCGTCGCGTTTAGCGTCGAGCGAGCGCCGAAGAAGGCCTTCTCCGTAACCTGCGACTTGCACATATTCTGGTGCAGAAAACACCTCAAAAAAAACTCTCGATTCCCCGCAAAATCTAGAAAACAAAAGACCGGAAATTTTTCTGCCGCCTAGATCTATGGTTCTAAAGGTAGTTAGAGGCAAAATCTTGGAAACATTGGAGTTACAGCGTGTTTTGGCCGGCTGCAGTCCCGCTTCGGAACCGCGTGCGGGATCGATTCGGCTACGACAGCGGAGGTCGCAGCGTCCCAGAGCTGCGCACTCGATTAAGTTGTCAAAGATTCGGTGATTATCTCTGAGATAACCTGTGCTTCTATACGTTATCGCAAGTGATTGGGCAAATCAAGGAAAAACTGGACGACGCTGTAATTGCGGTTTCAAATTTGGAATCTCGCGCCCACCCTCTCCGCAAAGTGCGCGGAGAAGGATGGGCCACCGAGCCAAGGGCGACTTAATGCGCTCGTTGCAAATTTGTAAAGCTCATATAGGTCAATCCTCTGATTTCCAGTGCTAAGCCGTTCGCTCGGTATCGTTGTTCTAATTCCGCCTGCTGGGCTAACGTCAGGTCGCTCAATGTGTAAATAAACACTCTTCCCGAGAACTTCAGTTCCTTGTCAGATGTGCCGTGCGGTTGTGTAGCATCGCGAGATATGACTTCATTCTTGTCGAACTGACCAATAATGTCGCTCGAATGGTCGCCTATCCAAAGGCAGGCTTCATATGTAAGAGTCGACACTGGAAGATAGAAACTCAAAAACCTAGAGTATCCCTGATAGTCAAGATGCATCTGTTCTTCGATTGGCACTGTTGTGCCGTCGGTCGCACTCCTATACGTTGCGGAAAGGGACCATTTATTGCCACCCGAAAAGTCGCTCTTGAACATTTCTTCCAGCGTCAAGGGCCGCGCAGTGGCACTTGGCGCTTGTGCAAAACGATACGAAAACTCTACGGGATGCTTCTGCAAACTGTTCCCGCTATCTGTCTCATAGCTTCCAGTGACACGTATAAACTCGGGGCTTCTTCTAGGCGCAAACAATTGTTTGGGAAGCTGGCCGTTCTCTGGCGGATTCAGGGCAATCGAGGCAATCACCAGATGAATAACGGTGTTGGCGAAAATGGCGGAGCAATTCACTCTGTAAACAGGAGCCGTTTGCATCATGCCGGGCGCTGGCGTCATCGGAACAGAAACGGGGTTACCATTCAGATCGGTCCCTTGAAGCCACGCTGCAGGCGGCGCGTTCGCTGGAAACGCCGTAATTCCGGGGAGTTGGCTTATCTGACCAACGCTAGCGACACTCGTATCTAGGCCAACTAAAAAGTCGAGGTTTTGGATGGGAACCGCACCGTTGACAATATCAAGCCGAACATCGACAAACTGCTTCTGCCATACGATTCCTGCGAGCAGCGTGCCGTCAATGTAAGGTTCGTCCGGTTGCAAGTAGGCCCCAAAAGTCACGGAAGGTTGCGTATGGTGCATCAGAGATTCTGGTTTACGTTGCTGTACCGAGGGTCCGGTGAGGGGAGGGAGTTGTGGCTCCTCGGGAATCGCAAGGGGTAGAGGCGGCGGTTCCGGTCTATGTTTAGCGGCCAAATGCCGTTCATGTTTTAGCAGTAGCCAGTAGCCAGCAGCAAATGTCCCCGCGCCCAATGTGGCACCACAGATGACTACGAGCGTCCACGCCATCACAGGGCGGCTACCTCCTATTCTCCGTGCTGCCCACCTAAAAAATGGCGGCAGTAGGTAATCCAAAATCAGCGGCAAGCATAAGGCTGCCGACACCAACAAGCAAATCGGTAAAATCCAGCGATTATCCTTAAAGTATTCCGGGTACTGCTCAATTAGGACGGGAAGGACAATGCCGTTAAGCACTATCGAGCCCACCGCAGAAAGAATCTCCAGCGCTTTCCGCATGGCCGGATTGTACTCCACGCTTTGAGTCAAGTACGTAATTCCGCGTCAAGGAGATTGCGAACGAGACTGCAAGGCGGGTTTCACGTTGGGAGTTTGCCTCCCACCCTTTCCGCAAAGGGCGCGGAAAGAGTGGGGCACCCTCATTCTAGATGTGATTTAGATTTGCGCTTTGCGGCAACTCGCCAGCTGATCTGACGGCAATAGTTAATCTGGAGGATGCGGCGGTTTCCGCCCCTTGCAAAAAACGCAAGGAGCGGGCCACCCACGCACCCGCGTCCGCCCGAAACCTGACTTAGAAGTTGTATTTCAGGCCGAATTGCATGGTGCGGGGGCGATGGGCGTCCACGGGATGCAGGAAGGAACTGCCCTCAAGGCAACTGGGGTCCCCGGCGGAATTATTCGCGCCGCCGTAGCAAGTAATGGTGTTGCTGCCGGTGTTGCCTTTGTCGGGATCGTAAATGCGGAACTGGGTGTGGTTGAAAACGTTGAACGCTTCGGCGCGAAACTCGAGATTGCTGCCCTCGGTGATTTTGAAATGCTTCAAGAGAGCAACATCAAAGTTCAAACGGTTGGGATTGTTCATGAAATTGCGGCCGGCATCTCCGAAAGTCAGACCCACGGGAGCGCCGAATGCAGCAGGATTGCCCAGGATGGGGCCGATGCTCTCCGGATTATTTGCACCAAAGGGCGCAGTTCTGTGCGGGTCTCCAATGATGTCGGGGTAAGATCCTGCGCCTGTCCCGTTGGCTACGCCAGCGTTGTCGAGCACAGAGATGCCAGTACTGCTGCCGCCGTTAATGATGCTGAACGGCGTTCCTGTTTGAAAAAGCGTGATGCCGGAAAGTTCCCAGCCATTCTCCATGGCGCGGACCCAACCAGATGAGCTTTCCGGCATTGGCGTGGATTGCGTGGAGCCGGAGTCGTCGTAGCCAATATCCGAGAACCAGTAACGGAGCTTGTTGACGAAGCTGTCCAGTTTATACACGTAGCTGATATTCAGCATGTGGCGCTGGTCAAAATTCGAGCTGGCCTTGTTCGAACTGAGGTTGAACGAATTGACCAGAGTGGTGTCCGACCGGTCCGAAGAATCGTCGATGGAATGGCTGTAGGTATAGGAAAGGCCGAAAGTCAGAGGACCGGTAGCGTGGCGCAGAGTAAATTGCAGCCCGTTATAGTCGGAATTTGCCACGTTTTGCAGCGAGAAGATTTGACCAAAACCTGGGGCGAATTGCCGAAGGCTGTTGGGATCGGGAAAGTTCTTTCCCGGCGTACCGAAGCACGCCGCCTCCAGGTTGACGAAGTTTACATTCGTGTTGTCCCAGACGGCTCCGTTGGGATTGCTCGGGGTAACAAAAGTAAAACTATTGCCGTTGTAAGAATTGCATATCGTGCTGGTAATCGGCTGGCCGGGCGCAAGGCCGAGTGGCCCAAATGGGTTGTCGGTCGACACCGCCGGAACCAGTTGGTTGACTTGGAGCTCGGTGGTGAGATGTGTTCCCTTGCTTCCGACGTAGCCAAGAGTTGCGATGGTATTTTTCGAAAGTTCGCGTTGCACGCCAAAGCTCCACTGCTGAACGTAGGGCCAAATCGCTTGCGTGGGGATCGCAGTGACATTCAGTGGGAAGGCTCCGGATGTTCCGCAACCCTGGCCTACGCCACCGATGCACTCGTAGCTGGTGGGGTGGTTCTGAGTCATGTCCAGCACCTGAGGCGCACTGCCTTCGAGCGAGCCGGTGTTGGCTTCGTTGCCGATCCCGTGGTGGAAAAATACTCCGTAGCCGGCGCGGATGGAAGTCTTGCCATCGCCGAAAGGATCCCAGGCGAAGCCGATGCGCGGAGCAGGATTAAAGATATGGCTGGTCATGCAGCCATCCGGAATGCCGTTCACGCCGCATCGCTGCAGGCCGTTGAGGATTCGCGGGTCCAGATTGCTGAGATTCAGAGGAATCGGAGAACAGGGGCTCGCAATGGAACCCGGGGGCGGATCGCAATTCGACGGCGGGCCGTTGAGCAGAACGCCGGTGAAAGGATCGACGGTAGTTTGCGCGGCCAGGGATTTGCTGTAAACCGAGGGCACCCAGTTGAAGACATTGTTGTATTTCTCGTGCCAATTTCCGTACAGGCTCACTCGCAAACCTAAGTTGAGGGTAAGCCTCGGAGTGATTCGCCAGTCATCCTGAAAATAGGGTTCGGCGATTTGGTATCGATTGTAGTAATTGCGCTGAGTGCTGTCTTGCTGAAAGGTTTTGATTCCGCCCTCGAGAATTCCGGGAGTGCCGGTAGGTTCTCCGAGCAGGAAGTCGGCAAAGGCGTTGCCCTTGCTATTGAAGCTGCTGACGTTGCTGAAGGTCAAGATTCCTTGCTGGTCGCCGGTATTCGCTCCCACTGCCTGATTCAATTCGTTTCGTTGGGCGATGACGAATTGAACTCCGAACTGGAGGGTGTGCTTGCCCACAACTTTGCTAAGGTCGTCGCGAAAGTTATAAGTCGGATTGGAATGATGCCAGGGCAAATACCCGGGATCAACGCCGAATCCGAATCCACCGTACGCTGCATTGGTGCCACCAATCACGATTCCCGGCACTTTGCCGCCGAAGCCATTATTAAACAGGTAGCCCGCGGTCAAACCGGCTGGCCGCTGCCATTGGACGCCGTTGGCGTCGATGTTTTCGAGCGTAATGTGATCGGTGGTGTAACTGAAAACGAATTCATTCAACAACGAAGGTGAAATGGTGTTGGTGAGGTGAGCCAGCATGCTCAGGCCCGGCCCGGTGAATGTGCTTTGAATCGTGGGGAACGTGTTTTGCACTGCGCCCCATTGCGGGGAGAGGATGGTGGTGTCCCACGAATCATGAATGTAGCGAAAGCTCGCGCGCATGTTCGGAGTGATGTTGTGATCGATGCGAAATAGTTCTTCGCGCCAATAAGTGCTCGGAGAAACTGCTGCGTTGAAACACGACCCTTCCGTCGTGGTGCATCCCGCGGTCGCATCGGGCGCGGGAATAATACCCGTTCCGAGAATGGCCTGCGCATTGGGATCGATGGGAACCTGATTTCCCGGGAAGGTTTCCGGCTTGCCAGTATTCTGATCGGTGCCAAAAGCGGGACAATCCGGATAAGCCGTGCGCGTGAAATCGGTTTGCAGCCCTGGGAGTACGAATGGGCAAAGATCACTGAAGTTTCCGGTACGCTCCGCTAAAGACGGAACCGCCTGGTTGAAATCGGTGGGCGTACGCTCGAAGCGGAATTCTTCCGAGAAAAAGAAATAAGTTTTGTCCTTGTTCGTGTTGAAGAGCCCGGGGATGTAGATCGGACCTCCGAGGGCAGCGCCAAAGTCATTTCTACGGTACAAAGGCGCTTTAGTGGTCTCATCGAAGTAATTTCGGGCATTGAAGAATTCGTTGCGGATGAACTCGTAAGCCACGCCATGAAACTGATTGGTTCCGGACTTGGTCGTGGCGATTACTGTGCCGGACGCGCTCTGCCCATACATGGCACCGTAGTTCGAGGTCAGGACTTGCACTTCGCTGAGCGCATCCAGGCTGGGATAAACGGTCAACGTGCTCTGGTTGCCGTTGAGTCCAGCGTTTAAGACGTCGCCGCCGTCGACGTTGAACGAGTTGTACTCAACCCGGCCACCGTTCACGCTATAGCGGACGCTGCCCAAAATCCCGACCTTCGCTTCGTCCTGTCCAGTCTGGTTACTCACGCCCGGAGTCAGTGCGATCAACTGGGTAAAGTTGCGGCCGTTTAATCCCAGGCTGACTAATTCCTTTTGCGTGATGGTACCGACGATTTGAGAAGTTTCGGTTTCCACTTGCGAGACTTTTTGTCCTTCCACATTGACCGAAGTCGTCGTCCCGGCAGGCTCGAGGACGGCGTCGATTGCGATGCTCTGACCCACGCTTAAAGACAATCCGTCGCTGCGGAATTCTTTGAAAGCGGGAGCGGAAATCGTCAAGGTATAAGTTCCGGCAGTCAATCCTTCGAGGGAGTATTCGCCACGATCGTTGGTGGTAGACGTTTGGGTCAGCCCGGTTCCATTCGCGATGGTGGCGGTCGCCCCGGGAAGCACTGCGCCTGTCTGATCGGTGACGGTGCCGGTGATGGCTGTTTTTCCTTTAGCGGAATTGGCAGAAGTTCTTGCCTCTTGCGCTAGTGCTGTCGCCGACATGATTAGAGCCACGGCAACAAGGCACAAAGAGATTTTCAGAAATCTCACAGGTTCACCCGCCCTCTTTTAGGGAGTAAAAGGAGTCACATGGTTACAGAGAAGCGGTGACGAAATTGTGACGGGCAGATTAATTTCAGATGAAAAACGTCGCTCGACTCAATAAAAGGAGCTTGGCCCGCGCGAATGTTATTGGCGCTTGCGGTCCGCGTGGAATCGTCATTTCCGTCGCTGTGAGCCGCTGATTTCTCAGGGTCGCTTTCTGCGGCCGCGTCCCACCCTGAGAAATTCACGGGATTTTAATCTCCGGGTAGTTTTCCTGCAACAAACTTCGACGATATTCACCCCGACTCGATCAACAGGATTTCTTGTAACCCCGTACCGGGATGCGCTCACAGTGTCCCGGAAAAACGGAGCTATGAGGCCAGGGCCCTATCGAGGCAGCCCTTTCACGGCCTGCCTCAACGAATGGTTTCTGGCAGGAAGTATGAAGTATGAGGTTCATCGTTGAGATTCCGGACCGTGAAGTTTTCGAAGCCGCTGAGCAACCCGAGGATCTGGCTTGTGAGATCGCTGAAGTTATTGCCAGCGAGATTTTTGAGTTCAGTTCTGTGACCGTAATTCCTCAACAGCGGTCTATCGGGTTCTCCCAGGTAATTCGGTCTTGAGTTGAGGGAATCCCAGGAACATTGACCTGGACGACCAACGGCCCCAAAGAGAAAAAGCAATGTTGCGAAAAGAGTGCGGAATGCGGGACGGGTGCAAGAGAAATCGCCGCGGCGGGCTTCTCGCAGGTTTGATTTTCTTGCTGTTCATACACGTCACGATGGGGTGGGCGGAACAATCTGGATTGAATCTAGCAGGATCGAATCAAACGGGCTCGGTAACGGCTCGTCCCGTGGGCAACCTGGAGGACTGGAGTTCACTTTCCGTGGCCAACAGCGAATTGACCCCTGAGCCGCCGTTGCTCGGAGAAAAGTACGACCACCCGCAGTTCACCCGCGAGTTGCTGCAAGTGAAGTGGCGCCAAGGCGATCCGATTGATCTGTATGTCATTCGCCCCAAGGGCGTGGCCCACCCTCCTGCCATTCTGTATCTCTACAGCTACCCTTCCGAAACTGAAGTGTTTCGTGGCGATGCCTATTGCGCGAATGTCACCAAAGGC
Source organism: Acidobacteriota bacterium (assembly GCA_013288805.1). GTDB lineage: Bacteria > Acidobacteriota > Terriglobia > Terriglobales > Acidobacteriaceae > JABDBE01. The sequence goes on along the minus strand of JABDBE010000014.1, from coordinate 49,296 downwards.
GGATTTGCCGCCGTCGGTTTTGTGTCCGCTCTCACCGGCCATCGTTATACGAATCGACCAATGAAGGAGTGGTTCGTGAGCGAACTGCAAGAGGCCTTGGGCAGCTCGGTTCATGACGTGCAGATGATTTTGAACTACCTCGCCACCCGCGGTGATCTGGACATGAGCAGGATCGGCATGTTTGGTGTGGGCTCGGGCGGCACGATCGCGATTCTTGCCGCCGCGGCTGACCCGCGCATCAAGACCATCGACGTGATCGATCCTTGGGGAGATTGGCCTGACTGGATGGCGAAGTCTTCGTTGATCCCAGAAGTGGAGCGGCCGCGCTATGTGACACCGGAATTCCTGAACAAGGTCGCACCGCTCGACCCCGTGAAATGGTTGCCACAGTTGACCTCGCAGCACATTCGCCTGCAACAAGTGCTCGATGATTCAGTTACTCCAAAAGTGGTCCAGCAGCGCATCAGAAAGGCTGCTCCGCGAACGGCCCAGAGGATCACCTTCCACACCACGCGGCAGTTTTCCGGCGCCGAGTCAGGCGACAGGCTGTTGCAGTGGGTCAAGGCTCAGGTCCAGACGACTTCTCAAACACAGCCTGTCGTACGAAATTCACAGAATTCGAAGGCAGGCCAGGAATCGGTTGAATTGAAGGCTATCGACTCGAATCATGGCCAAGCGAGAGACAACGATTAAGTTCTCGGGAGCAATGGCTCAATGAACTGGGAGTGCGGCATGTTGAAGAATACGCGAATCGGTCTTTGGATTGCCGTGGTGTTAAGCGCGACCGTTGCCTTGGTGAGCTGCGGGGGAGTCGGTGCGGCTCCGCTGAATAACGGCTCTCTTGGCGGGGTTGCCGTAAGCGTGTCCCCTCAGACTATGACCATCGCCACCGGAACGACGCAACCTTTCACAGCGACGGTGATCAACACAGGGGAAACTGGTGTCGCGTGGCTGGTTAACGGATTTCCGGGCGGCGTAAATCCCGCCAATGGCATTTCAGCGTTTGGAACCATCGATAAGAATGGGAATTACACTGCGCCTTCTTTCGTCCCGATTCCGCCGACGGTCACCATAACGGCGGTCGCCAACGCCAACAATAGCGCGAGCGGCAATGCCTCAGTTTCAATTAACGGAACTCCGTCACCAGTTTCCATTTCACCGCTCGCGGTGAGTCTGGAGGTGGGAGGCATTGCCCTGTTCACGGGCAAGGTGGATGCTCCCGACCCAACGGTGACCTGGCTGGTCGAAGGCGTCCTGGGCGGAAATGCCGCTTTGGGTACTGTTTCTACCGTGCCCGGTACTACGGACCAAGTAAATTATGTCGCTCCGCTCGAGGTTCCCGGAGGAGGCCCGACAACCCAGGTACACGTGACGGCTCAATCCCTTGCCAATCCGCAAGAGAATGCTTCGGCGGTGGTCACTATTTCGGCGTTGGGGAGTACGCGCGTGACCATCACCAGTCCTGCCGTTCCCCCGACTGTTCCCCTCGAACAGCCCCAAGCGTTCGCGGCTAAAGTAACCGGGACGAGCGACACGACAGTCTCCTGGGAGGTGGACGCTATCGCTGGAGGCAATGCAAACGTAGGCACGATCGAAACTGAAGCGGGCGGTAAAGCGATCTACACAGCTCCTAAGCAACTCCCCTCTCCGCCCAACGTCATCGTAACGGCAGTCTCGAATGCTGTGCCCGCCGCGCAAGCTTCGATCCTGGTGAACCTGATTCCGGCCCAGCCGACTATCGTAAAGCTAAGCCCCGATGTTTGCACGAACACGGACGCCGTGCCGGTCACAACCCAGGTGAACTTTACGGCGTCGGTTACCGGACCGGAGAATGAAGCCGTGAGTTGGCAGGTCAACAAAATCGCCGGGGGCAACACAGCGGTTGGAACGATCACCCAAACTGGAACAACGAATAACGCGGTCTACACCGCGCCTGCCAACGTACCCACTCCAGCGACGGTGAGCGTGGCTGCGGTTTCCGTTGCAAATCCGTCCGCATCCGCGACCGTGCCACTTACAATTACCACGATTGCGATGCCGAAGGTTTTGATCAGTCCGACCTCCGCAACCGCTACAGCTGGATCAGGGGCCGTGCCATTTACTTCCACGGTTCAAGGTATTGCAAGTACGGGCAACGATTACGTTACGGCACAGAATTGGGCGGTGAATGGTGAGCTTGGAGGAGATAGCACCATCGGAACCGCTGAAGAGGACAACAATCAACCGACGGTCCGGTGCCAAGCCTTTGGGAACTACGACCCTCCCGCAAGCGTCCCCAGCAGCAACCCGGTCTCAGTCACTGCTGCTACGCCCGACGGTCTCACCTCCCCGGGAGCTCTGGTCACTATAATTCCTCCCCCCGTGTTCGCAGAGGTGTTGGAGCCAGGGAACACCGATCCGCAGACGGTGCAGGTGCAGCCGCCCACTAACAAAATTCAATACGCCGTGAGCCAGACCAAGAACGGGACTCCTGACACGACCGACGGGGTTAGCTGGACTCTGACGAGCACCGGTCAGGATTGCAGCGTCGGCGCCGGATCCATATGCGGAACGATCAACCCTACGGGGATTAACACCAGCGAACAATTCACTGCCACCTACACTGCCCCGACCGTAATTCCTCCGAACAATCAGGTAACCCTGACCGTCGCTTCGGTGATTGACCCCAGCGCTTCGGACTTCAACCAGATTACGATTGGAGTACCGTCGATTGCGATCAATGGCCCCACGCAAGTTCAAGCGGGAACAGGTCAGGTCACTTACACTGCCATCATCACGAACGCAAAACCGAGCAGTCTCGGCTGGGATCTCGGATGCATTTCTAATTGGGATGGGGTTTCATCCAATGGAAATTGTGATCCGACGAGGGAGGATGACTTCAAGGATGGTCCGGGCTGCATCACCTACCAGGGAGATAGACGCCCCCCGCCTTGTGGCACGGCGGCGATTACAGTTGAGACAGGAATCGCGGTACTATACACGCCGCCCCAGACGGTCTCGACGACTGACTACGAACAAAACGCCTGTACAATAAACGGTAATCCCAACGCCTCGGTCGTACCTATTAGCGTCCAGATGATGGCTAACGGTTGTCCTCTTCAGAATGGGATTCCGATTTGTTCAGCGCTTGCCTGCGTCACAGTTACACCACCGTAGTACGGCTTTAGGCTCTCTTCGGTGGGTGGGACGCCAGTTGCAGAGACGCGGAAGGCGAGGGTCGGGAAATTAGCGGACGCAGGTTAACTGCGCAGCGAACGCGGGTCTTCAGTCTTGGGGATTTTGCCTGACCGCAGCTTCCACAAGATTTGCCGGAGAATGCCGAGCCAGACCACGGCGTCGCGGGCGGGCAAGTTGAGGCGACGGACCAGGCGGCGCATTCTTTCCTCCACATCGGCAATGGGGCGCCGGTCGAGGTAGCCGCTGGCGCGCATCGCTTCGAGTAGGGTTGTGGTGATGCGCTCCAGTTCCTCCGCCGTGGCGCTCTTCACTTTTTCCGCTGTCTGTACAGCCTTCGCATCGCGCACCAATTCATAGAGGCAAATGGCCACCGCCTGCCCGAGGTTCATCGAAATGTTTTCCTCGCACGTGGGGATGCGAATCAGCCAATGGCAGTGACTGAGTGCGGCGTTCGAGAGGCCAAATTTCTCCGAGCCGAACAGTAGAGCGACCCGGCTCGATGCCTGGTGCTTGCGGATGAGGCGCGCGCCATATTCCAATCGCCGGAGCGGATGCTGCAACTCCCGATGACGGACCGCCGTTGTGCCAACGACCACCGTACAATCTGCGACGGCCTCTGCGACGGTCTTATACTCTTCGGCATTCGCAAGCAGTTCCGAAGCCCCGACCGCCGAGCGTGCCTCGCGAAATGCCGCGTCGTAGGGATTGACAACGCGCAGATGATGAAATCCGAAGTTGCTCATCGCGCGCGCGGCCGCGCCGATATTAAGAGGATTGCGCGCGGCCACCAAGACCACGCGAAGACCATCGAGTTTATTCGAGGCAGGAGACAATGTTGGTTTAGACAAACACCATAGACCAGATTGTCATTCTGAGCGAAGCGACGAATCTACTTCACCGTTCACCGGCTGTACTGATTCTTCTTCTTCTCTTCGTGCCGTTCCAGCCCGAGCTGAATTAACCGTCCAATTAGATCGGAATACGACACACCCGAAGCCGCCCACAGCTTGGGATACATACTGATAGCGGTGAATCCCGGCATGGTATTGATCTCGTTCAAATAAATCTTGCGAGATTTGGGCTCCATCAGGAAATCCACGCGTGCCAGCCCGGAGCAGTCCACCGCCTTAAATGCCTCCACCGCGAGCCGCTGCACTTCTTTCGTCTCGGTTTTGCTGAGCTTGGCGGGAATGATCAACTGCGAGCCTTCATCCAGGTATTTCGCGTTGTAATCGTAGAACTCAGTGCTGGGAACGATCTCTCCCGGCAACGAAGCTTCGGGCTTGTCGTTGCCGAGCACCGAACATTCGATCTCGCGGGCTTTTTGTTTGCGCCCGCCCACTCCTTGCTCGATCACAATCTTGCGGTCGAACTTTGCCGCTTCCTCGATCGCTGGGCCAAGTTCTTTGCGGTCATGCGCCTTGGAGATTCCCACAGACGATCCGAGATTCGCCGGCTTCACAAACACCGGATATTTCAGCTTGCTCTCGACCAGCTTCTCAACTTTCGTCTGGTTCGCTTCCCAATCACTACGTAGAACGGTAACGTGTTTCACGATCGGCAATCCCGCCGCGCGAAAAAGCGCTTTCATGATGTCCTTGTCCATGCCCGCGGCTGAGCCGAGCACGCCCGCCCCCACGTAAGGCATGTCGGCCAATTCCAGCAAGCCCTGAATGGTTCCGTCCTCGCCGAAGGTGCCATGCAGTACCGGGAAGATCACGTCGACATCAATAGCACGATCGGCTGCGCGGCGAGTCAGTGCGTGAGCGGATGCGTCAGTTTCAAACGGCGTCATTGCACCATGTCTTTGCGGCTCAGGCGGCACCACGACCGATTCTCCCTTAGCTAGGACAGCAGCGCCGGGAGTTGCCTCGGGATCGCCGGCGCGTAGATGTTTGCCTTCCTCAAATTTTCCCTGCAGTAGCCGCTCCGCATCCGCAGCAGTCACCCATCGACCTTCTTTAGTGATGCCGATCGGCACCACTTCGTATTTGTTTTTGTCGATGGCGTTGAACACCGAAGCAGCCGAAAGCAGCGAGATCTCATGCTCCCCGCTGCGCCCGCCGAACAGGATGCCGACTCGAATCTTTTTCATGGCTTGAATGTGCCTTACAGAATCTTCTTCCCAAACGCCGACACAGCTAACTCCACGGCTAAGTCGGCCGTGCGGTTGTGCTCGTCGATGACAGGATTCACTTCGACAATTTCAAAGCTGAGCATGCGGCCGTGATCGGCAATGATCTCCATCGCCAGGTGAGCTTCGCGATAAGTCGCTCCTCCGCGAACCGGAGTCCCCACTCCGGGCGCGTCTTCGGGATCGACCCAGTCCATATCCAGCGAAACATGGTAGCCGGCGGTGCCTCGTCCTGCCGCGCGCAAGGCTTCTTCCATCACAGTTCGCATGCCGCGCTCGTCGATATCGCGCATGGTGAAAACGTGGATTCCCGTCCTCCGTACGTTTTCTTTTTCGATGGCGTCAATGTCGCGCACACCAACCAGCACGCAATTCTCGGGCTTCACTTTGGGAGAGAAGTTGAAAATGTTGGCCAGCTCCGGGGGACCTAATCCCATGATCGCGGCCAGCGGCATGCCATGCACGTTTCCGCTGGGAGAACTGTCGGGTGTATTGACGTCGGTGTGAGCGTCAATCCAGATTAGGCCGATGTGCTGGTCCTGACGCCGATAGAACTCCGCCACGCCCGCAACCGTTCCCGCCGCAATGGAATGATCGCCGCCCAGAGTAATCGGCACCTTGCCGGCTTCCAGCGTCTTGACCACGAGTTCTGCATGCTTGGTGCAGGTTGCGGTGATCTCCTTCAGATACTTTGCGTGCGCATCGCCTTCCTTTTTCTGCTCGGCAATGGCGACGGACACGTTTCCGGCGTCTTCAACAACATGGCCGAGGGCCTCTAATCGCGCTTCGAGACCAGCGACGCGCACCGCCGAGGGACCCATGTCCACGCCGCGGCGCGACTGGCCGAGGTCGAGCGGCACACCGATGACACGAATCTTCCGGGGTGTGATGCTGGAGAAGGATGGAGTGGTGTTGGTCATAAGTTCAGACTAACTTACCGCCGAGGTCGCCGAGAACGCCGAGTCTGGAAATTCATTAACGATGCGTTTAAGGCCGTCCTTCAGTACTCGCACATGAAAATTCAGCAGAAGACCGACACGCTTGTGCGACAACCGGAGGTACGAGAGCAATTGAGCGTCGTGAATCGGAGAAAGGTGGTCGACCGCCTTGATTTCAACGATCACCGCATCCTCCACGACTAGATCTAGCCGATACCCGCAGTCCAGTTTCACATCTTTGTACACAACTGGAAGAGGCTTCTGCACTTCCACTTTCAGGCCGATTTGGTGTAGTTCAAAAGCCAGGCAGACTTCATATGCCGATTCGAGCAACCCCGGCCCTAGCGCTTTATGCACCTCGATTGCAGCCCCGATGATGCGACGCGTGATCTGGTCGAGTTTGTCTTTCTCTTCCATTCTCGGCGACCTCGGCGTGCTCGGCGGTGAAAACGGCTTTACGGATATAACCGGTGCAGCATTCTCGGAAATGGAATTGTTTCCCGCACATGCTCCAGCCCACAGATCCACGCGACTGCCCGCTCGATTCCCATGCCGAAGCCCGCATGAGGCACGCTTCCGTATTTCCGCAAATCGAGATACCACTTGAACGCCTCCTCCGGCAGACCATGCTCGTGAATGCGTTTGAGCAGCAACTCGTAGGATGCCATACGCTGCGAACCGCCAATGATTTCGCCATAGCCCTCGGGAGCGAGCACATCCACGCACAGCGCCAGATCCGGCCGCTGGGGATCGGGCTCCATATAGAACGCTTTTATTTTTGCCGGATAGCGATGCACCATCACAGGCCGGTCAAACTGCGACGAGATGTAAGTTTCGTCAGGCGAGCCCAGATCGCCGCCGTACTCGAAGTTGTTTTCGAGCGCGCCCTTGGCGTGCGCTTCCTGCAACATCTTCACCGCTTCGTCATAGGTGATGCGGGGGAACGGAGCTTGGACCTTCTCTAACTTTGAAACGTCGCGGCCAATGGTCTGCAGATCCGAGCGTCGGCGTTCGAGGCAACGCTTTATCAGAAAGCTGAGCAGCCCTTCTGCCAGATCCATAATGTCCGCGAGTTCGGCATAGGCGACTTCCGGCTCGACCATCCAGAACTCGGTCAGGTGACGGCGGGTCTTGCTTTTCTCTGCGCGGAAGGTAGGCCCAAACGAATACACCTTGCCCAGCGCCATCGCGGTAGCTTCGATGTAAAGCTGTCCCGACTGCGTAAGGTAAGCTTGCTCGTCGAAGTAATCCACGGGAAACAGCGTCGTTGTGCCTTCACATGCGGCGGGTGTAAGAATTGGCGGGTCGGTCAATGTGAAGCCGCGCTCATCGAAGAAATCGCGGGCAGCTTTTATAATTTCAGCGCGTACGCGAAGAATGGCGGCTTGGCGGGGCGTTCGCACCCACAAATGCCGGTGCTCCATCAGAAAATCGACGCCGTGTTCCTTCAGCGAAATGGGGTACGGGTCACTCTCCGCGACTTTCTGGACCACCTGCACATTCGAGATATCCAGCTCATAGCCCCCGGGTGCGCGCTTGTCGGCGCGGACCTTGCCTTCAACAATCACGCTTGATTCCTGGGTCAGGCCCTTCAGCGCGTCAAAGACTTCAGGAGCGACTGCATTTTTAGGAACGACGCCCTGAATTACGCCAGAGCCATCGCGAAGCTGCGGGAACAGCAGCTTCCCGCTCTCGCGCAGGTTATAGAGCCAGCCGCGAATGGTGACGCTCTGACCCTCGTGTTTCCCAACTTCAACGATCGTGGTTACAGGAGATGACATAGTCTTAATTTGGAAATGTCGCAGTTGAGTAATTGAAAGCGGTGCGGTTCAATTGCCCGAATCACCAAATTACTCACTTGCACAATTTCTTACGCTGCTTCCAGCTTGTCGAATGCTTCACTCATCTTTTCAACCGGGTTAATCTTCTCGTCGCTCTCGATCTCAAGCAACAGCGCCGGAGTGTGCGGCGCCGACCGTAGCAACTCCATGGCCTGTTTCCAGTCGATTGATCCGCTGCCGGGCCAGAGATGCGAGTCGTGACTTTTGTTGTTGTCGTGTACATGTGTCGAATGGATGTACGTCTTCAAAGTTTCGAACGCCTGCTGCACGTCGCTCATCATGTGTGCATGACCGAAATCGAAGCACACGCCCACATCGTCGAAGTGAGCAGCGCGGATAAACTCCACCAACCTCTCAGGCACGGACAATTCGTTAGGCGTGTTCTCGAGCAGAATTCGCACTCCGAGCGGCTTGGCGAAGGCTCGCAGATGCTCGACTGAAGTCATCGCAGCCTCGAATTTGCGGTCGTCGAACGACTCCCCGGTCGTCCCGATGTGTTGCACCAGAAACCGAAAAGGAATGTGCTCCGCCAATTCGAGGGCACGTTTAATTTCGTCCATGGCTTCGATCCGGCTTGCCCTGTCCGTTGACGCGATGTTCATTTGCGGCGCGCCGGTTCGTCCCCATTCATAATCCGCGTAAAGAGGCGCGTGAACTGAGTTCAAGATAATTCCGCTGGTGCGAAACCAATCCGCAATTTCCCGGACATGCTGCTTGCGATTGGCATAGTCCAGGTGCTGTCGTGCGGCGAAAATTTCAATGGCCTGCGCCCCGCCCCGCACCAATCCATCCAACAGGCCGGGATGCAGCCGTTCCTTCACATAAACGAGCGTGGATATCGCTTTCAGCATCAGTAGCCCACTGCCTTTCCGTTATTCCTGACGTCGCTTGCACCCAAACGCTCGCCGGTCTTCAGATCGATGGCGATGCACTCACCATCGCTCCAGTAGGGAGCCCAGTCTCCACCCGCGGTTTCTCCGTTCTTGACCTTGTGCCCCATTTGCTCGAGCAACCTTACGGCATCCGGAGAAAACCACTGCTCGACATTCACTGCGTCGGGCAGCCATTGATTATGGAAACGAGGAGCGTCTACGGCCTCCTGAATATTCATTCCGTAATCCACGACACCCATCAGGATATTGGCCACGGTAGTAATAATCCGCGCCCCGCCCGGCGAACCGAGCACCAGATAGAGCTTTCCGTCTTTCAGGACAATCGTCGGCGTCATGGCGGATAGCGGTCTCTTGCCCGGTCCAATGGCGTTGGCCGGCCCTTGAATCAATCCGTAGAGATTGGGCACTCCCGGCTTCGCCGCAAAATCGTCCATCTCATCATTCAACAGAAAACCCAGCCCCTCCGCCGTCACCCGCGACCCAAAGCTGTCATTCAACGTGGTCGTCACAGCGACCGCGTTGCCGTCTGAATCAACCACTGAATAATGCGTGGTGTGCGCCGGTTCATGCACCACCAACGACTGCGAATGCTGCGACGCGTACTGTTCAAGCTCGCTGAAAATCGCCGGCCGCTTCAAATCCTTGCTGACGCTGGCTCGCGCCGGATCAATCGATTCCCGCCAAGCCGCCGCATACTTTTTGTCGATGAGTTGCGCGACCGGAATCTTGGAAAAATCCGAGTCTCCCAGGAACTCGGCTCGATCATAAAACGCCCGCCGGAATGCCTCAACCGTCAAATGTACCGACGCCGCGGATCGGTCGCCCGCCTTGGCGAGGTCGTATCCTTCCAGAATATTTAATATCTCGATTAGAGCAATCCCTCCCGAGGACGGAGGAGGCGCGCTAATGATTTCGTAGCCGCGATAGGTTCCCCGAATTGGCTCGCGTTCTTTTACTTCATAGTGTGCGAGATCTTCGGCGGTGATCAGGCCGCCGCCCTTCTGCATCGATGCCGCTAATTCACGCGCCATCGCCCCGTGATAAAAGTCCTCAGGATCGTGCGCAATTCGCGCCAGTGTGCGCGCCAACTCCGGCTGCCGGAAGGTTTCTCCCTGTTTGTAGTAACTTCCATTTCGCTGGAAGATGCGCCGCGACTCGGGAAACTTGGCCAAGTCTTTGTCCTGAAAATCCTGCGCATCCTGCCAGGCTAGCGGATAACCATCCTGCGCCAACTTGATTGCAGGGGCCATTACCTGACCGAGAGTCAGCTTGCCATAGACCTTTTCGGCGTAGACCATGCCCGCCACCGAACCCGGTACACCGACTGCTTTATAACCGATCAGGCTGGCATTTTCGATGACATTGCCTTGGGCGTCGAGATACATATTGGCCGCCGCTGTTGCGGGAGCCTTTTCGCGATAATCGACGAAGTGCGTCCGCCCGTCCGCTAAACGGATGAGCATGAATCCGCCGCCGCCCAAGTTTCCTGCTTGCGGATGAACCACGGCCAAAGCAAATCCCGTAGCCACGGCGGCGTCAACGGCATTGCCCCCTGCCCGCAGGATGTCCAGTCCGGCCCGCGAACCCAGTTCATTTACGCTTACCACTACAGCATGAGGCGCGTGGACGGGCTGCACGGCCGCCTGCGCGGCAGCGGCCAAAGCCACCAGCACTGCCAGCAGCGCGATTAATCGCTTGCACTTGAATCGCATGGAATCTAAGTCTGTGGGCGGACCTTTGAGGCTAGCGTAGGGAGCGAGTGGGAGTCAAATTCAGCGGGCCGACTTGCGCTTTTACTTTCGCTTTGGCTTTGCCTTGATGGCCACCATCTCGTAAGACTGGCAAATCAGGTCATTCAACTCCTCATCACTCAAGACATCCAAACGTTCCAGCAATACCCATTTGTAGCGGCCCACATACGGTGCTGCCTTGATCCCTTCCTGTTCACACAAATCGGCAAACTTCTCTGGTGAACACTTCAAGCACAAGCTCGGCGGAACCGAGTCCAGGCTCAACATGGCAAAGATCTTCCCCGACACTTTGAAGCAGACCGTCTCGCCCCACTGCAAGTTTTCTCTTGCTTGCGGAAAAGAAAGACAATAGCCTCGAACGGAATCGACGTTCATACTAGAGCGATCATCTAATAAGATAACCGACAAACCTGCAATGCTTAGGAGATGAAAATGGAAACCCGGCAACTTGGCAAGTCCGATTTGAATATCACGCCCGTCGGATATGGAGCCTGGGCGATCGGCGGCGGCGGCTGGCAGTTCGCCTGGGGAACGCAGGATGACAACGATTCCATCGCCGCCATTCATCGCGCGTTGGAATTGGGCGTCAACTGGATCGACACGGCTGCGGTTTACGGGCTTGGGCATTCTGAAGAAGTGGTCGCTCGCGCGCTCAAAGAATGGCCTGGCGCCAAGCCCTACGTGTTCACCAAATGCGGATTGCGCTGGGACGAACAGGGCAACATCCAGAAGAACCTGCACGCCGATTCCATTAGCCGCGAAGTCGAAGATAGCCTGCGTCGCCTGGGTGTGGAGGCGATTGATCTGTACCAGATCCACTGGCCGCCGGAAGATCCAGAGTCACCGGACCTTGAAGAAGGGTGGTCCATTCTTTCAGCCCTACAAAAGCAAGGCAAAGTGCGCTGCATCGGCGTCTCTAATTTCGACGTTAAACAAATGCGCCGCGCGCAAAGTATTGCTCCTGTCACTTCTCTGCAGCCGCCTTATTCGCTGATTAATCGCGGCATTGAGGAGGACATTCTGCCTTACTGCCTGCGTGAGGAAATCGGCGTCATCGTCTATTCACCCATGGCGTCCGGGCTTTTGACGGGCGCGATGACTCGCGAACGTGCCACCCGATTGCCAAAGGACGACTGGCGCGCCAGCGATCCCGAATTCAGGGAGCCGAAGTTGTCGCGGAATCTTGCCCTGGTCGAGCAGTTACGCGAGATCGGGAAGCGTCACGGACGTTCGCCAGGCGAAGTGGCGATTGCCTGGACGCTGCGGAATCCCGCTGTGACCGGCGCAATTGTGGGCGCCCGCAATGCACGGCAAGCCGATGGCGTGATGCGTGCCGGAGAGTTCCAACTGAGCGACAAGGAAATAAACGAAATCGAAGATTTTTTTGAACAGACCGCCGCTTAGAAGCGGACTTCTAAATAGTATCACCGCATTTTCGATGGCCTTTGCCACGATGTCGCCGACGATCTGCTCTTCCACTTAACCCAAAACAGGCGGAGCCTCAGCCCACCCTCCCGCATCCAATTTTGTATATAAGAAGGAGGAACCTATGCACGTTGTACTTGGAGCAAGCGGCAATACTGGACACGTCGTGGCGCAGAATCTTTTGGCTCGCCAGCAAAAGGTCCGCGTCGTCGGCAGAAACGCAGCTCACCTGCAAGCTCATGCGGCAAAGGGTGCGGAGGTATTCGTCGCCGATGTCACCGACGCGGCCGCGCTCACAAAAGCTTTTCAGAATGCAGACTCAGCCTACGTCCTGATTCCACCCAACCCTACCAGCAACGATCCTCTCGCTTATTCGGAACGCGTCGGCAATGCGATCGCAAGCGCTTTGAAAAATGCGGGAGTCAAGCATGTGGTTGCGCTCAGCAGCATTGGCGCCGACAAAAGCCAGGGAACCGGCCCCGTGGTCGGCCTGTACAAACTCGAGCAAAAACTCAACCAGATCGACGGCGCCAACGTACTCTTTCTGCGCGCCGTCTCCTTCATGGAAAACACCTTGCCGCAAGCTGCCGTCATTTCGACGATGGGCTTTGTCGGCGGCCCGATTCGCTCCGACCTCAAACTTCCAATGATCGCGACCCGCGACATCGGAACAGTTGCCGCCGAGGCGCTTCTACGTCTCGACTTCCGCGGCAAGCAAACCCAGGAGTTGCAGGGCCAGCGCGATATCACCTACAACGAGGTGGCCGCGATTATCGGCAAGGCCATCGGCAAGCCTGATCTCAAATACAGGCAACCGCCCGACGAACAGATGCGGCCTGCGCTGGTTCAGTCTGGGATGTCCGAGCCGTTTGCCAACCTGCTTCTCGAAATGTCGACCTCCCTGAACTCGGGATACATGCGCGCGCTCGAGCCGCGGACATCCCGCAACACGACCCCGACGACCTTCGAAAACTTCGTCGCCGAAGTCTTCGTCCCAGCTTATCAACAGCAGGCAGCCGCGTAAGCCCCGTGTGGCGCGGGCGCCCTCGACGCGCGACAAACTGAGTGTGCCAGAAATCTCACGCTCACGCCAAAGCAAAAGGCCACGCTTCATTTCTGAACGTGGCCTTTATTTATGCCGGCAACAGCCGGATTTTGTGTGCGCAATAGAAACGGGGGATTTTCGCAATTAAACCCATAAATATGGTAATATGGGCCGGTGAAGACGACCCTCGAAATCCCCGATTTCCTGTTCCGTCGCGCAAAATCCGCCGCCGCCCAGCGCGGTATTTCCTTGCGCCAGCTCGTCACTGAGGCGGTCCAGGAAAAATTGAAAACTACATCCCAGGAAAAGCCTTGGATGAAGCATGTCGGCCGGCTCAAACACCTGCACAAGGAGCGCAAGCAAATCGAAAGCCGGGTGGAGGAAGCCTTCGAGCAGATCGATCGGGAAGTCTGGCACTGATTCTCTGAAAATGATTCTCTGGAAATGATTCTTGAAATGATTCCTGAAAATGATTCTTGATACCAATGCCCTGTCGGCCATGGCTGACGACGATCCCGGGCTGGCGGCCGTTCTCTCTCGCGCCGAACAGGTGGTGCTCCCGGTAATCGTGCTCGGCGAGTATCGCCACGGCATCGCCCAGTCGCGTCATCGGACCAGTTACGAAAACTGGCTGCAGGAACTGCTCAACGACTGTCTGGTATTAGACATTCAAGAGCCGGCCACTCATTATTACGCCGAGATCAGCCTCGAACTAAAGCGCAAGGGCAAGCCGATTCCGACTAATGATCTTTGGATTGCCGCACTGTGCCAGCAACATTCTCTTCCCCTCCTGAGCCGCGATCGCCATTTCGATCTGGTGGCCGGGATCAAGCGGATCGGTTGGTGATCAGCGGCTCGTCTCGAGCAGACTGCTCTCGACCGCGCTTATCTGGCTCGGCAACGACGACGCTTCCCGGCGCTAGAATGGGACCACCAGCTTGTCTGGGCCTTCGATTTCGTTTTTGGCCTCCAGGAATTCCTCACTCCATGGCCTGCCCGCGCACTCGGGGCACTCGTCGATCATGTTGCCAATAGCGAAACAGTGATAGCAGGTTCCGTCGGAACTTAGGCCAGGAAACTTCTTGCATGTCTTGCAGAGCTTGAAGAACTCGCGTTCCAGCGCTCGGTGCTCGCCCCACAGTTCGCGCTCACACATGACGCACATAGTCTCCTCCTGACCGCCTATCTCCCGAATATAACTCCATCGGCCTTTTTCTACTTCCTCCAAATGACTTTGCTACCGGACGTCCATCCCAAAACGGAAAAAGGCCACGCTCATTTCTGAACGTAGCCTTTATTTTAATGCCGGCAACGACCGGATTTTATCCTGAGCGAACCCGAAGGACTCCCATACACTTTGCTTAGAAGCGGGGCGCGCGGCCCTTTACGCGTGGGAGCTTCTCGTTATCAAGGCACTTGGTACCTTCGTAATCCTCTCTTCGCGAATTCGCTAGAGTACAGGCTGGACCCAGCAAATACTTCTACTATGAGGAACTTTTTCATTTTCGCTACGCTGCTGTTCTGCGCCTTGGCCGCGAACTCGTATGCGCAGAATCCAGTTATATGGACTGCTGCCGACAGCGAGACGATCCCTTTGGAGCCCGCCAGCCTCCACGGCGGCCGCATTTACCATCCCGCTGTCGGGGGCGGTGGCATGCACGTACAGATCGACTCCAGATACCCGGTCACCGTGGCCATGGCTTGGGCCGACGAATGGAACGCCGCCATGCAACCCGGAGCCCCTGCGAATTTCAGCTTCCTCTGCGTGAAGGAGCATGTCACCAGCGCGATTTACGAGTGTCATCTTCCCTCCGAACGCCCGATGATCATCACCTTCCGCGATGAGCGCAGGCCCGAGAAGCCCGCCCTCGCCACGGTTGGCGCTATCCTCGGACCCGGAGCTCGGCAATTCATTTCCCCCAACGATCTCCACATCCAGTACTACAATTGCCTTCAGCCTGAGTTCCACTGGCGCCGCATCCTCGACGAAAAATACCAGATCACGCCGGTACCCAAGATCTACAGCCTGATGACTCCAGATCACGACGGCCAGGAACTCAGTGTGAAGATCAAGTCGCCCGTCCCCCTGACGGTCGCTCTGTTGCCATCGCATCTTGCCGACCAGGTCTACGACAGGACCATGACTCTCACCGACGCGCTCGACAAAACTGGCTGCAAGGAACGTGGCGTCCAGTCGATGAGCTTCAACTGCACTTTTAACGTCGCCAATGGCTCGCAAACGCTGCTCATCCTCCCCGATATCGATTTTTCCGGCCACAAGAAAGCCACGGTCGAGGCCGACACGGTAAAGTGCGTCGAGCATTGTGAGTTATTGAGCCCCCCTCCGAATCCGTAGAGCGGAAAATCATGGCGCCAAACGGAAAAGGCCACGCTCATTTCTGAACGTGGCCTTTATTTAATGCCGGCAACGACCTACTCTCCCACACACTTTCGCGTGCAGTACAATCGGCCCTGCCCGGCGCCGACACTACGGGCCCAAGTCCCGGGAAGGTAAAATACCCGCAAGATCCCTCGGGTGATCACTAGAGTGCACGTGGGCCTTCCCCGAAGAAGAGTAAAATCCGCTAGTGGGTTGAGCCCTGCTTGCCGTGTCCGGTCTTGCGGCTCACTTCCCATGTCATCCTGGCTCTATCGCTGGTTTTCAATGTAGGTATCCACATCAACTACAACCACTTTAGGGAGGGCAGGAGCATGGTCAAAACCACTAACAAGCAGAACGTAGCACCGAGAGAGAAGAAAATGACTACCGAGCTTGGATGCGTGGGAAAGCGGGCCCGCAAGTCGGGCTGAGCCCACTTTCAGACTTAAGCAACTCCACAACAGCGCTTTACCTTCAGACCACTTCCGCACGGGCACGGCTTATTTCTGTCCGATCCCCTCATTCTGATTGGAGACTTACCGACTGTCCTTGCAACCGCCCAATCGGGAAGCCGGATGACCTCTTTCTTCCCGCCGCTGTGTTCGACGTATATGCGGTTGCCTTTGCGTTGCATGCTTGTTGATACAGGCTTGTCTGGCGGTTCCTCAAGATCGATACCACGCTCTCGGTACCACTTCCGGTCGAAGAATGAGGAAAAGTCATCGGTGAGAAATTCGCCCTTCTGGAGATTAAGGTGCCCGAATTTGAGGAAATATCCAGCGAAGTTTAGCTCATCCCCGGTTGTAGCGACGCCATGCAACTTCTCGCGCTCCTTCAGATATTCGATAAACTGATCGGCCTTGAAATGCGTGCAGATCGTCTGAAAGTCGAAAAGACCGAGCGACAAAGGAAAAGGTTCGTCTTCACGTTCTCAAGTTCATAAGATAGATTCGTACCGAGGGGTCCACGAGTCGTGGGAGTTATGCAGACGACGAATATGCGGTCAATCTCCGCCTTTCGAACAGAGAAGTACTCTTTTCCGTCCTCGTGATAGAACGTGGCCTCCTCACCTGCAAGAATACGGTCCTTTACCTCTAGGGCTTGGTCGTAACCATACTGCACCGCGTTTTCAAAATCGTTCTCGAACTTGAGAAGATCGTCGGTCGCTCCACTGAATGCCCTCACTCGAGTGTTCTTGCATTCGACGATAACTAGGGCCTTGCCATACACAATCATCAGGTCTTTCTCATGGCTACCCTTTTGGAGATAGTAGTTGGGGTAAATACCAGCTCCGGGAAAGAGTGCTGTCGCGGCTTCAAAAACCAACCGCTCCGTGGAGCGATCTCGGTTTCTGAGAAACCTTTGCCTGAGTTTTTCATCGTCGAGGATGGCTCGCTCGAAGACCCGCGCCATAATGCGGTCAGCACTAGCGGGATCCAGAAAATAGAACCTTCCATCGGGAAGATTAACGAAAAGCTTTCGATCAAGAGGATTTGGATCATGGGGAAACTTGAAGTCCGCCGTTACCTCGCCGGGGTGGATTCCAAAAGTCGCGAGCAGCTCCTTTGCACTAGCTTCCGGAATGCCTCTCTTGATTTCTTCAAAAGATAGGATGTGAGCCGCGTCGCCCTCACGGGCATTCGCGTCCAGTCTTTCCGGTAGTTTGAGCTGCTGACTTCTTTCGCGCGCGGCTTCAAGCCCTAGAGTTCCCGACACGAACTGTTCTCGAATTGCTTCCATGTCCTCTGCAATCGGGCGAAGGCCTTCCACAAGGTCATTCAACCTCTTCTCCAAATCGTCCGACAGATTGTGCAACCACTTGGATATTTCCTCGAACGTCAAGCCAAACGTAGGTACGAAATACCGCTCATTGAACGGCTGCAGTCGGGCCACTGCCCACGTTCTGAACTGTTCGGGGAATCCCAAGGCGTCAGGTTCTCTAACGCGGATACCTAGACCAAGTCGTGTGAGAAACTCTTTTTCCGAGCCGGGTAATTTACCCGGGTCGTAGACGGCCCCGAAGCTATAGGTGTCGTAGATTCGTTCGACCAGATCATCGATCCGGGCGAGTGTGGCCCCCGCTTCCGCGCTGGGGTTGTCTTGGAATGCACTCGCGAGGGCCAGTGCCGAGACGTAACGACCTTTGGCCCAAAACCCGTCGGGTAGTTTGTCCTTGTCGAGTTGGGAAAGATTGAGCCTAAACTGATAATGGTTGAGGACGTCAGTGGTCCGCAACTTGGCGATCCCCGCGAGCAACTCGTTTAAGAGCGGCAGGACCGCTGCTTCAATCTTTTGCCTAAACTGCACTGGCTCACATCCAGGAACTTACCTTTCATTTTATCGCTACAACGGAAAAGGCCAATCTGATTTCTCAGACTGGCCTTTATTTAATGCCGGCAACGACCTACTCTCCCACACACTTTCGCGTGCAGTACAATCGGCCCTGCGGGGCTTAACTTCCGTGTTCGGGATGGGAACGGGTGGAGCCCCCGCGGTAAGATCACCGACAAGTCGGAGCTGTCATCTATCAGCCTTCAGCAACTGGTGCTGCGCTGACTTTCTATGCTGATGGACAGCAAACTTGGTGGCTCTCGGCGATCAGAAACTACAGATCCCTCGCTACGCTCGGGATGACAACGTAGGGCGAGTAAGTGCTGAATGCCGAGTGCTGGATGCTTTTTCAAAGATCATGAGGACGATGCCTCACAACTGAATAGATTGGGTGTGGCTTACTTTCATTTTTGTTTACTTCCGATTTCAACCACGTGTTACTTCGGCTTTTCGTCGGCGCACAGTCGTTAGCGTTGACTCTCAACGCCGCCCAAGTTCTGGCAGCGTTTGAAACTCGCCTTTAGCTCAATCCAGGTTCGGACTGAGTGCTAAATGCTAAATGCTAAGTGCTAACGGCTGTTTTTCATGCACCGAGTAAATTTTATGGTCAAGCCGAACGGGCGATTAGTGCGGGTAAGCTTCAAACATCGCTGCTCTTTCACTTCCCGTCTATCAACCAGGTAGTCTTCCTGGGCCCTTCTTATCCCTTACGGGTTGGGAGATCTCATCTCGAGGAGTGCTTCCCGCTTATATGCATTCAGCGGTTATCACTACCGAACTTCGCTACCCAGCTATGCCGTTGGCACGACAGCTGGAACACAAGAGGTTCGTCCATCCCGGTCCTCTCGTACTAAGGACAGGTCCTCTCAAATCTCCTGCGCCCACAACAGATAGGGACCGAACTGTCTCGCGACGTTCTGAACCCAGCTCACGTACCGCTTTAATAGGCGAACAGCCTAACCCTTGGAACCTTCTACAGCTCCAGGATGCGATGAGCCGACATCGAGGTGCCAAACCGGAGCGTCGATATGAACTCTTGGCTCCGATCAGCCTGTTATCCCCGGCGTACCTTTTATCCGTTGAGCGATGGCCCTTCCATGCAGAACCACCGGATCACTAACGCCTACTTTCGTACCTGCTCGACTTGTTGGTCTCGCAGTCAACCACGCTTATGCGTTTGCACTCGTCGGCTGATTTCCAAACAGCCTGAGCGTAGCTTCGCGCGCCTCCGTTACTGTTTAGGAGGCGACCGCCCCAGTCAAACTACCCGTCTTACTATGTCCCTCTCCCAGTTCATGGGAGTAGGTTAGAACCACAGAACTCGCAGGGTGGTATCTCACCGGTGGCTCCTCCAAGCCCGAGAGCCTGAAATCAAAGCCTCCCACCTATCCTGCGCAGCAAGTGCCATAGTTCATAGTAAAAGTGTAGTAAAGGTGCACGGGGTCTTTCCGTCTAGTTGCGGGCAACCGGCATCTTCACCGGCACTACAAGTTCGCCGTGTCACTCATTAAGACAGTCGCACTTTCGTTACGCCATTCGTGCAGGTCGGAACTTACCCGACAAGGAATTTCGCTACCTTAGGACCGTTATAGTTACGGCCGCCGTTCACTGGGGCTTCAGTTCGAAGCTTCACCTTGCGGTTGACCTCTCCCTTTAACCTTCCAGCACCGGGCAGGCGTCAGCCCCTATACGTCGTTTTCGACTTTGCAGAGACCTGTGTTTTTGTTAAACAGTCGCAGTGCGCATTTCTCTGCGGCCTCTTCGGGCTTTGACACCCTAGTGAGGCACCCCTTCTCCCGAAGTTACGGGGTTAATTTGCCGAGTTCCTTAACAAGTGTTCTCACGAGCGCCTTTGGATATTCTCCTCGTCTACCTGTGTCGGTTTGAGGTACGGTTCCCTTACGTTCTCCTTAGAGGTTTTTCTTGGCAGCGTGGAATCGGCAGCTTTCACCCATACGGGTTACTGCTTTGCGTCTCAGTGATAACTTCTCCGCGGATTTTCCTACGGAAAACACCTTACACGCATCGACCGTCATAGCCATAGGACGGCCTGCTTATCCTCCTGCGTCACCCCATCGTGATAACGAACACAAGGGAGGTCCGGAATATTAACCGGATGTCCATCAGCTACGCCTTTCGGCCTCGCCTTAGGGACCGCCTGACCCTGAGCGGATTAACCTTTCTCAGGAAACCTTAGACTTTCGGCGCGGAGGGTTCCCACCTCCGTTATCGCTACTTATGCCGGCAGGGTCTCTTCTCAACCGTCCACCAGTCTTTTCAGTCTAGCTTCAAACTGTTGAGAATGCTCTCCTACCACGCATCGACGTTAATCGATGCATTCGCTGCTTCGGTACCAAGCTTGAGCCCCGTTATATTGTCGGCACCGGACCGCTTGACCAGTGAGCTATTACGCTTTCTTTAAAGGATGGCTGCTTCTAAGCCAACCTCCTGGCTGTCTGGGCGTTCCGACTTCCTTTCCCACTTAGCTTGGATTTGGGGACCTTAGCAGGCGATCTGGACTGTTTTCCTCTCGACGACGAAGCTTAGCCCCCGCCGTCTGACTCCCGGATTGGTTGTTCAATGGCATTCTGAGTTTCGTTGGGTTCTGTAAGCTGGAAAGCCCCATAGCCCATCGAGTACTTTACCACCACGACAAATCATCCGAGGCTAGCCCTAAAGCTATTTCGGAGAGAACGAGCTATCACGGAATTTGATTAGCCTTTCACCCCTACCCTCAGCTCATCGGAGCTTTTTTCAACAAACACCCGTTCGGCCCTCCAGTAGGTTTTACCCTACTTTCAGCCTGGCCAAGGGTAGATCATCCCGCTTCGCGTCTATTCCTGCCAACTGATTCGCCCTATTAGGACTCGCTTTCGCTACGGCTCGCTTTCGCTTAACCTTGCTGACAAGAATAACTAGCCGGCTCATTATGCAATAGGCACGCGGTCAGACTTTCGGCTTGCGCCGCATAGTCCTCCCACCGTTTGTAGGCACACGGTTTCAGGTACTATTTCACTCCCCTCGCAGGGGTTCTTTTCGCCTTTCCCTCACGGTACTGGTTCACTATCGGTCAGAAGCTAGTATTTAGCCTTACGGAATGGTCTCCGTAGCTTCCCACAGGGTTTCTCGTGCCCCGCGGTACTCAGGTATCGACTTCGAGTCTGGTCAGCTTTCACCTACGTGGCTATCACACTCTATGGCCCCTCTTTCCAGAGGGCTTCGGTTAGCCGCCAGATTGGTAACTCTACTGTTGTCGACCCTACAACCCCAATAACACCCGAGGGTGGTACTGGTTTAGGCTGTTGCGATTTCGCTCGCCACTACTTTCGCAATCGAGGTTTCTTTCTTTTCCTCCAGGTACTGAGATGGTTCACTTCCCTGGGTTCGCTCGTACCCGACTATGGATTCATCGGGCCGTACGTGGGTTTTACCCACGTGGGTTTCCCCATTCGGAAATCCCCGGATCAAAGCCTGCTTGCGGCTCCCCGAGGCTTATCGCAGCTTGCCACGTCCTTCATCGCCTGCTTCTGCCAAGGCATCCACCATGCGCCCTTAGTAGCTTGACCATAAAATTTACTCGACACACTCAAGAAAGCTCTCAGCCGTCAGCAATCAGCATTCAGCCAAAAACCATCCCGAACACGCCGCTTAAACTCTATGGGCCTAGATCCTGCTCATCGCACGACAGAAAGCTCTCAGCTGTCAGCCTTCAGCTATCAGTTTTCACTGACGGCTGAGTGCTGAATGCTGACGGCTAACTTCGTACACCAGCAGGCTTCTCTCAGGCACTCATAAAAATTTACACGCCTTGTAATTTGCCCAATCTATTCAGTTGTCAAATATCGTCCTCGCCAGCTTTCGCTGGCTGCCCGCCTAAGCGG